>JBDTEQ010000173.1:0-13609 GCA_039922475.1 Edaphobacter sp. | reverse complement strand
TATCGCCTATGCGCCGCGAAGAGCGTAGGCGATGAGGGTCTGGCCGTGGAGGCCGTGGGCGGAGTTGAAGGCTTCGTTGCTGGCTTCTTCCTGAGCGGGGATGGTGGGGTCGAGCTCGCAGGCGGCGATCTCTTCGGTGGTGGCGTGGATGAAGCAGAGCTCGCAGGTGGCGAGGTTGACTTCGCCGTTGTCGCCTTCGGAGCGCATGGGTGGGCCGAAGGTACGGCAGAGGATGGGGCGGTGCTCGTAGAGGTCGCAGGTGCCGTGGTCGAGATCGAGGACGGGGCAGGGCTCGTCGTTGGCGAACTCTTCGAAGAGGATGGCGGCTTCGTGGTCTTCGTTGAGGATGCCGGTGGCGAGGTTGCCGGGGAACCATGGGTCGAGACGGGTCAGGGAGTCTTTGACGCGGGTGTGGATGCGTGCGGCTTTTTGCGGGTCGGCCTTTTCGAGAGTAGTGAGGCCTTCTCGGAGGCGAGCGGCGTCTTCGTGGGCGATGGGAAAGACTCCGATGCAGCATTGGGAGCAGCCGGGTTTGCAGACGAGGTGTGAGCCGCCGCGACGGTAGGCATCGGCTACGGCTGTGTCTACGATTTGAATGAGGGTTGTGGGCACAATGATTCCGTGGAAAGGTCGCGCTTCGCGCGATGCCCACATCTCAAAATCGAGATATGGGGCACCCGGCATCAGTGACGCTTCGTTAGGTCGCTTTGCGCTGGAAGTTCGTCTTCTTGGTGCCGGCAAAGTTGTCTTTTGCTTTGACCGAGGCCGTGGAGGATGTGGCGAGGGTCTTGTCGTCGCCCTTTGCCTGAGCTGCGGCTTTTTCACGTAGTGCCTGGAGCTTCTGGGCTTGTCGGCCCAGTCCGCGGGTCTTGATGTCTGGTGCTTTGGGGATGAAATCACTCATAAGGAAATCGTATAACGGGCTGAGGGTTTAGAACAGGGAGGGCAGGCGTCAATCTTCATCGGATCTCGGACAATAAGCAGATTCCTCCGCTTCGCTGCGGAATGACAAACAAAGAGGCTACCACTCTGCTGCTAGGTCTTCCCATGTCGGGTTCCCTTGTTCGATCAGAACGACTTTCTTCGCACGGTTCCAATCTTTCAATTCTTTTTCGCGAGCAATCGCGTTAAGGACGTAAGTAAAGTGTTCGTAATAGACCAATCGACCGATATTGTATTTCGCGGTGTGGGTGCCTTGCCGTTTCTCTCTGTGCTGCTTGATCCGAAGACGAATGTCATTCGTAAAACCTACGTAAAGGCTTCGGGAGCGGCTGGCGAGGATGTAAACGTAGAAATGGTATTCGCGGTTCGGCATGTGCTGAGGATAGTGGAGGAATTGGTGGTAGAAAAGCAGATTCCTCCGCTTCGCTGCGGAATGACAAACAAAAGGACAGGCAACGACAAGTGCATGTACAACTGCAACTGCAAATAACAACTGCAACTGCAAATACAAACTGCAAGTACGACTGCAACTGTTGGTGATGGTTAGTTTGCTTGGTTTTTGAGGACGCGGGCGAAGATGGCGTCTACGTTGGCTAGTTGGCGGTGGTAGTCGAAGGCGCGGGCTAGTTTTTCGGGGGTCAGGCGGGCGGTGATCTCGGGGACTTTGGCTACTTCGTCGCGGAAGATTAGGTCGTTCTTCCAGGAGTTCATGGCGTGGGACTGGACGAGACGGTAGGCGTCTTCGCGGGACATGCCGGATTCGGCGAGGTCGAGCAGGAGTTGGCCGGAGAAGATGAGGCCGCCGGTGGATTCGAGGTTCTTCAACATGCGGGCTGGATAGACAAGGAGCTTCGCGATGAGCTGCTCGGTTTTGTGGAGCAGGTAGTCGGCGAGGATGGTGGAGTCGGGGAGGATGACGCGCTCGGCGGAGGAGTGGGAGATGTCGCGCTCGTGCCAGAGGGCTACGTTTTCGAAGGCGGTCTGCGCGTTGGCGCGGATGACTCGGGCGAGGCCGGAGATTTGTTCTGAGGTGATGGGGTTGCGCTTGTGTGGCATCGCGCTTGAGCCCTTTTGTTTTTCGCTGAAGAACTCTTCGGCTTCGCGGACTTCGGTGCGCTGGAGGTGGCGGATCTCGGTGGCGATCTTGTCTAAGGTGCTGGCGAGGACTGCGAGTGTTGCGACGTAGGCTGCGTGACGGTCGCGCTGGACTACTTGTGTTGCGACTTCGACGGGGCGCAGGCCTAGTTCGGCGCAGATGGCTTCTTCGTGCTCGGGCTTGAGATGGCCGAAGGTTCCGACGGCTCCGGAGAGTTTGCCTACGCGGAGGTCTTCGGCTGCGGCGTCGAAGCGGTGGAGGTTGCGCTGCATCTCGGAGTACCAGAGGAGGAGCTTGAGGCCGAAGGTGGAGGGTTCGGCGTGGATGCCGTGGGTGCGGCCGATGATAGGGGTGTGCTTGAACTCGATCGCTCGGCGCTTTAATGTTTCGGACAACGCTACGATTCCGGCGCGGATGATGGCGGAGGCTTCTTTGAGTTGGAGGGATTGGGCGGTGTCGACCACGTCGGTGGAGGTGAGGCCGTAGTGGAGCCAGCGGGATACAGAGGGATCGTCGATGTGTTCGGCGACGGTGGTGGTGAAGGCGATGACGTCGTGTTTGACTTCGGCTTCGATCTCGTTGATGCGGTCTACGGTGAAGTTGCCGCGGTCGCGGATGGCGTCGGCGGCGGACTGGGGGACGAGGCCGAACTTTGCGAGGGCTTGCGAGGCAGCGGTCTCGACGGTGAGCCAGCAGCGGTATTTGTTTTCGTCGGACCAGATGCGGCCCAGGGTTGGGCGAGTGTAGCGGGCGATCATCGTGCTTGTCTCCATCTGGTGACGAGGGTAATTGCGCAATGGCGAGTGTAGCGGGCGATCATAGTTTTCCCCTGGGTTGATGCGAAGTTCAGGCGGTGCAGTTCGGTTGTGGCTGGTCTTATTCTAACGGGTGTGAGGGTGCATGATTCGGAGATGAAATAAGTATCGTAATACGATGTATCGTGATACGATATTTATCGATGGGAAGCGCTAAGAAGACGGAAAAGCAGCCAGCAGCAAAGAAGAAGTTGCTGGCTGTGGCTGAGTTTCGTCATCATCTACGCGCGTTTTTGCGGTTCAGCGAAGTTGTGGCGGAAGAGGCAGGCCTGCGGGCGCAGCAGTATCAGTTGTTGCAGGTTGTAGGGGCGGCGCCGGGAGAGGAGCTGCCGACGATCGCTTATGTTGCCAACCAGCTTTTTCTGCGGCATAACAGCGCGGTGGAGCTGGTCGATCGTACAGAGCAACAAGGATTGCTGGAGCGGGAGGTTGACCCGAACGACCATCGCAGGATTCTGCTGCGGTTGACGAGACGGGGAGAAGAGTTGATGGCTTCGCTGGTGATTCTGCATACGGAACAACTAAAGCAGTGGGGACCGGAGATGATCGATGTGCTGCGCCGGGTTACAGGCGAAGCGAATGGGGCAGGCAGAGCGGTGGCGCAAGCGAAGCCGGTATCACGAAATTAAATGCACGAGAGTTTCGAGAGGGAATCAGAAGAGATGGAGCAGAGATGAGTACGGCACCGCAAAAGCACATGACGCAGGAGACCCTGGGCGATTACTCGGCCGACAGCAGAATGCTGCTTCTGGCGGGGCTGGCGACGATTGTAGGCGCAGCTGGAGCGGGGTTTGCGTGGGTTCTGTTGAAGCTGATCTACATCGTGACAAACCTGTTTTATTTTCATCGGTTCGCTACGTACTTTGTCGATCCGGGAACGAACACGCTGGGGTGGAAGGCTGTGTTTGTGCCGGTGATGGGCGGATTGATCGTGGGGGTGATCGCGAAGTTCGGTTCCTCGAAGGTGCGCGGACATGGGATGCCGGAGGCGATTGAGGCGATTTTGACGAGCGGTGCGAAGGTGGCCCCGCGACTGACGATATTGAAACCTCTGGCCTCGGCAGTTGCGATTGGGACGGGCGGACCGTTTGGAGCGGAAGGGCCGATTATTGTGACGGGCGGTGCGGCGGGGTCGCTGCTGGGACAACTGCTGCACATGAGCGATGCAGAGCGGACGGTGCTGCTGGTTGCGGGCGCTGCGGCGGGCATGTCGGCGACGTTTATTGCGCCGCTGTCGGCGATTCTGCTGGCGGTGGAGCTGTTGCTGTTTGAATGGCGGCCGCGGAGTTTGATTCCGGTTGCGGTAGCGAGCGTTACGGCGGCTGCGCTACGCCGGCTGTTACTGGGTTCGGCGACGATCTTTGTGATGCCGTTGATGACGACCAATATCCACGAGGTTGTAATACCGGCGGCGTTGCTCCTGGGACTGCTCGCAGGTGTGCTGGCGCTGGTGTTGAGCAAGTCGATTTATTTCTTTGAGGATTTTTTTGAGAGTCTGCCGATTCATTGGGCATGGTGGCCGGCAATCAGCGGCGTGGTGATCGGACTGGGTGGACTGGTGTATCCTCCGGTGCTCGGCGTGGGCTATACGGTGATTCAGCGGCTGATTACGGGAGAGTCTACCTGGCATTTGATTCTGGGTGTGCTGATTGTGAAGTCGCTGATCTGGAGCTTCTCGCTGGGTTCGGGAACGTCGGGCGGTATTCTCGCTCCGTTGATTATGATCGGCGGCGGGATGGGTGCGATGCTGGCTCCTGTACTGCCGGCGATCGCTCCGGGAGCTTGGCCTCTAATCGGTATGGCGGCGGTGCTGTCGGGCGCGATCGGGGCTCCGTTGACCGCGGCGATGATGGCTGTGGAGTTGACGCATAACAGCGGATTGATTTTACCGCTGCTGATGGCTTCGGTGATGTCGTATGCGGTGACCGTGTTGCTACAGAAACGATCGATTCTGACAGAGCGGCTGAGCCGTCGAGGGCTCCATCTGAGCCGGGAGTATGGCGTCGATCCGCTGGAGCAGATGCTGGTTTCGCAGGCGATGCACACGAGCGTGTTTGCCCTGCCAGCGGAGGCAACGCGGAAGGCTGCGGCAGAGTGGTTCAGGAAGATGGGAGAGCGGGGGCCGGGGGCGTGGGCGCATTGGCAGAGGCTATTTCCGCTGCTGGATGCAGAGGGCAGACTCGTTTCGGTTTTGACGCGAACTCAGATGATGGCAGCGGCGAAGCAGGCGGACCTGAACCAGCCGTTGGCAAAGGACGGCAATCCGTCACCGACAACGATGGCTCCTACGGACACGCTGCGGTATGTTGCAGGCGCGATGGCGGATTCGAAGCTGACGCGGTATCCGGTCCTGGATGAGTCGGGCAAGTTCGTGGGAATTATAACGATCGACGACCTGTTATTGGCTCGAAGCCAGGAGAAGCGCCGGGAGAGCGACCGCACGCAGGTACTCCGGCTACGATGGCCCTTTGGCCATGGCAACGACAATGTTGAGAGCCTGAGCGAAGCAGTTGAGGGGGTCGAAGTGCTGGATGCCGAGGCGGACGATTTACCGCATGTGTAAGGCTAAGCGGGAGTATTCTGAATCCGAATCGAGGGATGGGCGTTCAACGTATGCTCGCTGAACACCCACTTATTCCCTAAAAAACCTACTGTGCTCTGAGCCCTGCTATTGCAACCGCAAACGCGGCAGCTGCAGCTTCGACCTGCCTGGTGGCAGCCAGCACCTTTTCGCGGTCTATACGTGGATCCCCACCTACAACGTGAAGATGGCCCTGGTTATCGATGTAGATCAATGGGCCATCGCCTTCCCCTCCGAGAACCCGGACGGATATCTCATACTTTTTGCTGCTAATAAAGAGAGGCATACAGTGCAACTCCTGAATAAATTTGCGTCCAAGGCCAATGAGCAAGAATCTCGTTTTCCTTGGACCGATAGTGAACGAACATGCAAAACGTTTCACTTTTTAAATCAAATTTGTACTGAATTGATCAGAAGATTAGAGCGGCAATGCAGACAAAAGAGGCTTCCCTAAACATCAAGGAAATCAAAACAAACGAGATTTGGGATTGAGCGAAGTAAGTCCGATGAAGTTCAATCTAGGCGGGGCTGACACCGAAGAGGGTTTCCATCTCGTCGTAGAGGAAGCCCTGGCCTGGTTTGTAGGGCTGGACCCATTTGCCGTCGATGACGAATTGGGGAATGGCTCGCTTGCCGGTGTTGGCGATGACGAGGTCGGCTGCGCCGGGGGTCGTTTCGATGTCGATCTCTTTGAAGGGGAGGTTGTAGGTGGTGAGGAAACGCTTGGCCTCT
The DNA here is from genome assembly GCA_039922475.1 of Edaphobacter sp. GTDB lineage: Bacteria > Acidobacteriota > Terriglobia > Terriglobales > Acidobacteriaceae > Edaphobacter. Next base: position 7,443 of record JBDTEQ010000173.1, on the reverse strand, counting down.
CGGCAGTCGCGGCACCATGAGGCTGAGTAGACCGTAATATCCATGAATTTATTGTCGCCGATGAGTGGGATGAATGCACGTCGAACTACGGGATACGAACACGACGAAGAATGACTGACGATGGATCGGTATGCCGGACGATGGCTTCCCTGTCGAGAAGATGCATAGATGGGAACGGGGGATCGATAATTCGCTGGACTATTGCTCGTGGTAGTTGCGGATGAGGCCGCCATCGAGAATGTAGGTGGAGCCGGTGCAGTAGGCTCCGTCGTCGGAGGCGAGAAAGAGGGCGAGGCCGGCGACTTCTTCCGGGGTGCCCATGCGGCCGAGGGGGATGTTGGCGAGGAGCGCGTTGAGTTCGGGCTTGTCGGACATCATTTTGGTGTTGATGGGTGTGGAGATGGCGCCTGGGGCGATGTTGTTAACAGTGATGTTGTAAGGGCCGAGTTCTACGGCGAGGTCGCGCATCACCATGCGCATCGCTCCCTTGGAGGCGCAGTAGGTGGAGAAGTGAGGGAAGACCATGTCTTCGTGTACGGAGCTGATGTTGATGACGCGGCCGGGGAGCTTGGCTTTGATGAGAGGGCGGACGAAGGCCTGAGTGAGAAAGAAGGCTCCCTTGAGATTGACGTTGAGGACGGCGTCGTAGTCCTTTTCGGTGACCTCCCAGAAGGGGGATTCGATCTCGATGCCGGCGTTGTTGACGAGGATGTCACAGCGGCCGAGTTGCTTGTAGGTGTCGTCGATGAGACGCTGGGTGTCGGCGAGGATGGAGACATCGGCCTGAATGGTGATGGCTTTACCGCCGGCGGCTTCGGCTTTGGCCTTGGTGTCGTCGGCTTGCTCGGGATGGTTGCGGTAGTCGACTACGACAGTTGCGCCTTCGCTCGCGAAACGGATGGCGATGGATTGTCCGATGCCTGAGCCCGAGCCGGTGATGATGGCGACTTTGCCTGCTAGACGACCTGACATGGCTTGCTCCTCTTATTTTTGTGGCTGTTCGTCTATAGGATGCAGTTCGGCTGTTTTTTTCCTCGGCGTTCGAGAAAAAAACTGGTTAACATCTGGCCGCACTCTTCGGCGAGGAGGCCGGAGGTGACTTCGACTTTGTGGTTGAGCTGCGGGTGATTCATGACGGAGAGGACGGAGCCGCAGGCTCCCGCTTTGGGGTCGGTGGCGGCGTAGACGAGACGGGCTATGCGGGCGTGGAGGATGGCTCCGGCGCACATGGCGCAGGGTTCCAACGTGGCGTAGAGGGTGCAGTCTTCGAGGCGGTAGTTTTTCAGAGCGAGGCCCGCTTCGCGGAGGGCTACGATTTCGGCGTGGGCCGTGGGGTCGGAGTCGCGGAGGACTCGGTTTTGGCCTCGGCCTATGATTTGGTTTTCGTGGACGACTACCGCGCCTACGGGAACTTCGCCGTTGGCTTCGGCCGATTGGGCTTCGACGATTGCTTCGCGAAGGTAGTTGAGGTCTGTGGACATTCTGTATTAGTTCAACATGAATCTGTGGTGTAGTCACAATTGTAGTGCTACAATTTACGCTGTGGAATTCGAATGGAACGACAAGAAAGACAGAGCCAACCAGAGGAAGCATGGCATGTCGTTCACTTTTGCAGCCCAGGCGTTTCTTGACGAACATCGGAAGGAACGGCTGGACGAGCGCAGCATCGATGAAGAACGTTGGATCATGGTTGGGCTTGTCGATGGGCAGGAGATTGTGATCGCGTACACGATGCGCGACGACATTACGCGGTTGATCTCAGCGCGAGGAGCAGACAAATATGAAAGAGAAGACTACTGGTATGGTCCGGTTTAAGTTGGACCCGGTAAATCCCCCGAAGATGACGGCAGCGCAGATGAAGCGTTTGCGCGAGATGAAGGACCGTGAAATCGACTACAGCGACATTCCTCCTCAGCGTGGAGTGGTGTGGACGCGGCCTGGAGCGTTGATCCCTGAAGGAAACAAAAAACAGATTACAGTGCGATTGGATGCTGACGTGTTGGAATTTTTCAAAAAGACAGGAATGCGGTATCAGAGCCGGATCAATGCTGCGTTGCGGGAGTATATGAAGGCGCATGAGAAGGCTTCATAGGCAGCAGCGCAGAAGCGGATGAGGTTCTCACATTGTGATCAAGCCTAAGAACCTGTTTAAAAATTATGGGGTTTGTAGCTTTGCGACGTGAAAAGACAAGCAAAGACAAGAGCAAAATGCGGGGATCTCTCCGCTGCGTCGCGCGATGAGACTGCGCGACTTCGGTCGAGATGACAGTTTCTTTTCGAGGTGACAGCTTCTTTTTGAGTTTTTAGATAGGTTCTAAGAAGTCTTGTGTGCGCGAAAGAGCTCGTTGAGTGATTCGTAATCTACGTTCATATGTTGCGTATCATGCGGGTTCCTGTTGGGAGAGGCAGTGGAGGGTGCCTAGACCCCAGACTAGATCTACGGCGTGGATGCCGATGATGTTGCGGGTGGGGAAGCAACTGGCGATGGTGTTGAGGGCGTGGCGGTCGTTGGGGTCGTTGAAGGTGGGGACGAGGACGAGCGAGTTGGCGATGTAGAAGTTGGCGTAGCTGGCGGGGAGGCGCTGGCCTTCGAAGATTACTGGCGCGGGCATGGGGAGTTCGACTATTTCGAAGGGTTTGCTTTTCAGGTTGCGGAAGGTGCGGAGGCGGTCGAGGTTTTCGGCGAGGGGGAGATGGTTTTCGTCGTGGGTGTTGGGTTCGACGCAGGTGAGGATCCTGTTTTCGGAGACGAAGCGGGTGATGTCGTCGACGTGACCGTGGGTGTCGTCGCCGGCGCAGCCCTTGTGGAGCCAGAGAGTTTTTTCGATGCCGAGGAAGGCGTTGAAGGCTTGTTCGAGACACTTGCGGGTTTCGGCTTCGGTGCCGAGGCCGGGGTTGCGCTCCTGAATTTTTGAGAGGAGACACTCTTCGGTGGTGAGGAGGAGGCCGGCTCCGTTGGTGTCGATGCTGCCGCCTTCGAGGACGAAGCGGTGGGTGGTGCCGTCGGGGAGTTGGGCTTCGGGTTTGATCTCGGGGATGTTGTAGTGTTTGGCTGCGTGGTGGGGGATCTGGTCGTCGCGGTGCCAGTTCGAGTACTTGGCCCAGGCGTTGAACTTCCAGTTGGTGACGGCGGTTTCGCCTTTTGAGTTCTTGACGAAGATGGGGCCGGAGTCGCGGAGCCAGACGCGATCGGTGGGCCAGTGGTGAAAGTGAAGGCGGGCCAGATTTGCTCCGGCGCGGAGGAGGATACGGCGTGCCTGTTTTTCGGCAGGCTCGTTGTTGACGAGGATGTGGATGTCTTCGACTTGCGAGAGGTGGCGGACGATTTCTGCGTAGACCCAGGGGATGGGCTGGAATTTGTTGGGCCAGTCTTCAGGGTTGTGGGGCCAGGCGATCCAGGTGGCGGCGTGGGGAGCCCACTCGGCGGGCATGCGGTAACCGGTCGGCTTTTGGTCGGTGCTCAGAGGTACCCCCTACCCGTACAGAAAGTGTGCAAAGTCTTCGATTGAGAGACTTTAGGTTTGGACTTCGATTGCTCATCGAGCGTATAGGGCCGAGTCGGCGGCTTACACCCTGAGCTGGCTCACTGGCTCTCTTGTCAAGTATAGCGACCTGAGCGGGCGAAGGTTACGAGGAAGCGAGCGGGTCTATTTGTCTTTTTCTTTGTCCTTTTCTTTGAAGACGAGGTAGGCCGTGGTGGTGCCGGGGGCGACCTTGACCCAGTGGGGGATGCCGGCGGGGATGTGGATGATGTCTCCGGTGTGGAGGGGGATCTCTTTTCCGCCTTCGATGCCGGAGCCGAGGGTTTCGCCGGAGACGGTGGGGCCGCCGTTGTGTCTCTCCTGCAACATGGTGCCGCCGTAGACGAGGATGAGGTCGCCGCGGGTGACGACGATCTGGTCAGCCCAGAACTGATGACGTTCGGCGTCGCCGGTGTGGAGGCGGACTACGAGAAATGTGCGATCGTTACCGTAGTCGTCGATGGAGGTGGCGGCGAAGCCAGTGGAGACTGCTTTGGCGGTTTCGATGAGTTTGGCTTCACGCTGCTGGAGGTCGGCGGCGGTGTGGAGCGTTGGTGTGGGGGTTTGTGCTGTCTGGGCGATGAGGGGTGTCGCTGCGAGTGCGATGGACAGGAAGATGCTACGAAGCATTCTGACTCCTTGTGGATGGTGAGATTGTATCGGGTGGGTTGAAGAAGCGGAACGGAGATTGCGCCGTGCGGCGCGGGTGAGATGGGAGCTGTTGCTACCGGCGAACGACTATGGAGTTTCGGGAACGATGGATAATGCCAAGTTGCACTCAGTGATTTCGAAGGATGATGCAGAGATTTGCGGCTTATTGAGCGATGGCGAGAGCGGTGCGTGCAGAGAGCGTGTGGGTTTCGGGCCGATCATGACGCCGACATCTTGATGTTCGACTTGCTCTTCCGCTTTTGTCGCGCGGGGTTGGATGCTGATACGGCGCCTTCGCTACGGCGTGGAGACAGTGTGTCAACCTTTGCACTGAGACTGCAAAAGATTTGTACTGAGTCTGCAAAAGATGAGTACTCCGATTTGTGGCTTCAACCAGATATGTGCCACTCTGCCGACGGAAGAAGTAACTGCGTACTTAAAACATAAGTAACCCAGTCGATTTTGTACGTTTCTTTGGGTTCAGAATATGCGAGGGTAGGGAACAAAGTGGACTTGTAGTCGTACCTTGAGAGTGGTTCTGGCAACATTCGAGTGAAGCTGCTTTTCGAAAAAGGATTTGTTGAGTTTTAGCATTACAGTTTCCCCCCTCCCCCTCTGAGTCCGAGTAGAGTTTGCTGCCGACGAAAGAATCGTGACCAATTCAATGTAGATAGAGGGCCCGCTGACAAAGTGAGGAGGATCTATGTCGACTAAACACCGGGCCAGCTATTGGAAAACAGCCGTGAGCGCAGCGTTGCTTGGTCTTGCGGGATTTGCCGCCATCGTTTGGATCATCGTTGAGAGGCACATGATTCAGGAGCCGTTGCCACCCCACGTCATTCTGCTCTGGCTGGCAGGCGGCTTCGTGCTCCTATGCTATGAGGCCGTGATTGGTCTCGTACTGGCGGGGGCGCTCATCAGCTTGCGTCGCGATAGCTTTGAAAATCGTGGAGTGCCTTATTGTGACAAACGCCCACGCGAGTGGCATGGCGGATTCGTGGTGCGACATTGCCGTGCGCTTTTGCGGTGCCTGCGTGCCCCTGGGGGCCTGCGGCCAGGACAACTTGAGTTACGAGCCGGAGAGCTAGTCGAAATACGCTCTCTGGAAGAGGTTCTTGCGACGCTTGATAGCCGGGGTGAAGTAGAGGCTCTGCCATTCATGCCTGAGATGGAAGTGTGGTGTGGCAGACAAGTGCGCGTGTTTAGGCGCGTCGATAAGATATTCGACTGGATCCTCGGAAGTGGTTTGCGACGCATGCGCGACACCGTGATTCTGGACGCCCTACGATGTGACGGTTGCCATCACGGAGGGTGCCAAGCCGACTGCCCGATTCTATGGAAAGAAGCATGGTTGCGTCGTGTTTCGATGAAACAGAAGTCCCCACTCACGCAAGTAACTGGCTCCTTCACCCGGCTGGATCTTGGTCAGTTCACAACACGGATAGACGCAGAGACCTCCGAACGACGCTTCGTTTGTCAATTGTCGAAGCTGCCCGAGGCAACTACACCGACGCGCTGGAACGATCCGCGCAACTTCCTCAGAGAGCTCCTCAGCGGAAATGTTCGTATCGGTCCCTCTTGTACCTTCATGGCAGTCCTTCTATTCAACAGTGTGCAGCGCCGTTGCGGGGGCGTCCGCTTCCCGTTTCGCGCCCATTCACCACTGAAGATGACACCACATGCGGTTCTGAATCTGCAGCCGGGCGAGTTTGTGCGAATCAAGAGCAAGCACGAAATCGAGCAAACCTTAAACGCCGAATTCAAGAATCGCGGACTCTGGTTCGACACGGAGATGACACGCTTCTGCGGCGGAAAATATAAGGTATTAGCCCGCGTGAACCGTCAAATAGACGAAAGAACGGGCAAGATGATGACGTTTACGAACCCGTGCATCGCTTTGGAGGGCGTGACAGCGACAGGGGAGTACCATGAGTTCGCGCCGCTGGACGAGCGAATCTATTGGCGAGAGATATGGCTAGAGCGGATAGCGGATACAGACGCAAAGACCTCTCGACCTGCGGGTGATCGTCCACAAAGGCGCGCGTGAAGTGAATTTGGCAAAGACACCGGATGGCGTGATTCCTCAGTGTGGCCACCACCGGCGTCGCTTTCGCGCGAATGCCCACTCATGCGATGAGACCGTATGAATGGGGCACCCGGCGATGGACAGGATGAACCGACGAAGCATTCAGACTCCTTTGAAGAGACAATCAGATTGTAAGTGGGTGGTGTACGCTTGGCTGGATTTAAAGATGCGGTTTGTGCCTTTGTGAAAGAAGAGAGGAAGAATTGTGATCCGTTCCGTCCTGACAGCCATTGCACTCAGCGTTCCTGCGCTCGCAGCAGCACAACTGCCTTCTCCCCTTCCTGTGATCTCTGCCGGCAATGCAAGGGTGGATCATTACCCTGCTCACACAGCCAACTTTCTGAACGGCGTGCAAGGTGTTCCCAGCGTTATCTACTGGCAGCAGATCGGCTATCGGGCGCTCACACTCGATCTTTATCTTCCGCCTGGTTCGGTGCCGCGGCCGGCGACGGGCTTTCCTCTGGTGGTGTTTATCCACGGTGGTGGATGGCTGGGTGGCGATGCACATAAGAGCAGCCCGTTCGCCGATTTTCCCGGCGTGCTCGCTTCGCTCTCAGCCAGAGGCTATGTCGTTGCCTCGATCGAATATCGTCTGAGCAGCGAGGCCAGGTTTCCTGCGCAGATCCAGGATGTAAAGGCTGCCATCCGTTGGCTGCGAATCAATGCCTCAAAGTACGGTATCGATCCGGCGCGTGCGATGACCTGGGGCGTTTCCGCGGGGGGATACCTTGCGGGACTGGCGGCGGTAAGTTGCAACGCCGCAGACCTGGAACCGAAACAGACCGGCAAAGCGTATGCAGCGGTACCAGTGGCAGACTCCGTCACTTTATCATCGAATGTGTCTGACTGCGTACAGGGGGCTGTCACATGGTTCGGTGTCTTCGACATGGCGACGATCGACGACCAAGCGAAAGAAGACAAGGCCATGTCTCGTGATGCGGCAGATGCGCCTGAATGGCAGTTGCTCGGCTGCTTTGGCAACAGTAAGTGCGATCCCAAACGGATTGCCGCTGCCAGCCCGGTGACCTATGTCGATCGGAATAGTTCGCCGATGTTGCTGATCGTGGGATCGGGGGACACGTTGGTGCCGTACCACCAGACGCTGGAGATGGCGGAAAAACTAAAGTCAGCCGGGATCAGGCACGAACTCATCGTGCTGCCTGGCATCAACCATTCGTTCATCGG
>JBDTEQ010000172.1:0-6761 GCA_039922475.1 Edaphobacter sp. | reverse complement strand
CTGGTTGGAATCAAACTCCAAGTGCAACAACTTCGATTTTTGGGGAGGATGTTGCATGGCGAGAAGGTATGAGCAGTTATCCGTGTCGGATCGAGCGCTGATTCAGGCGCAGTTGTCGATGGGCTGGAAGCCGGCTGTTCTGTCGAGATAGCAATGCCATACTAGGCCGAAACTCCGAACAGCGTGGGGGCAGGGGAGTAGCTACCTAGGTTGACTGTTTCACCCGCTAGGATTCGTTGGTAGGCCTCAATTATTGTCTCGTCGGGTAGCGAACGCGGCAAGAATCGAAGCGCCGACGCTGCCACATACCTGGGATCAAGTTCGAAGGCCATCCACCGCCGACGCGAAGCTTCGGCAACTTGCCCTGTCGTATTCGACCCAGCGAAGATGTCGACCACAAGATCGTTTTGGTCGGTCAGCATATCCACAAAAAATGCAGGCAACTTAGCAGGGAACCGCGCCGGATGAGAGGACGCGTTCACTAACTTGCAGGAAGCCATGTACTGACCATTGGATTCTGTGTTTGGGATGCTGAGAAGATTCGAGGGCAGCGAGCCGCCATTGTCTACGCCAAATGACGACCCGATATCATGACCACTCGGTCGCTTCTTCGGCGTATAGAAACTCTCGGGATCTGCGATTAATTTTTTCATGCGTTCACTGTACGGAGCTAATACTCGTGTAATGTCGGCTTTTGGCCATGCGGTTTTTGATAACCACCAAACCGTGTTCACCGCATCCTTGGCCCTGAGTTTTCGCTTGTTAACCCACTCAATCGGGCTCGGTAGTTTCGAAGGATTGAACCAATAAAAATCCTCTGCAAGATGAAATCCAACCTCGTCAACAAAACGTAGAAGCAAACGAAAGTTATACAAGCTCCGACTTGGAATGCCCTTTTGATAGGCCCCTCCTAGGTCGATCACGAAGCTTCCATCGTCCCTCAGTTTCTGCTTGATCAGTCGGCCGTAACTCACCATCCAATCGAGGTATTCGTCATGGTCTAAGTTCCCGTACTCCTTAGGCCGCTGCAATACAAAGGGTGGGCTGGTCATCACGAGGCTGACACTTGAGTCGGCCATCTCAGACAGCAATGCGAGGGAGTCGCCACAAAAGGATGAACCGTAAACCGTGTTGTAAGCAGGAGTTGAATTCATAAACGCTACTTTAAAGCTGTAGACCTAAAAGCATCATAGTCGGCACTGTTAGTTTGTGGCAAATAAATCGACATCCAAGAAGATTGTCGCTCAAAATGTTCGATCACTGCGGCTGGATAGGCACCTCTCCCAAGAAAAGCTTGCCGAGCGCTCTGGTCTTCATCGCACATACGTTGGTTCGATTGAACGTGGAGAGCGCAACATATCGCTTGAAAATATCGATCGCCTCGCGGCCGCACTTGAAGTCGCAGCAGTAGACCTCCTAACTGAAACACGCGTGGACCATAAGCTCGACGACCAAATGGTCTTCGAGAAATGCATACCAGCTCTTCGGCGATATCAGCAGCTTGCCACGAAGCATGGTATTGGGGACATCTTCCAGGATAATGGCGGCAAGCTTCTCCAGATCATCCTGATTACCGGTCTGAAGGTCTTGCCAGGTCGGGAGGGCAACGATGCCGTTGACGCTGACGGCAAAGAGTGCGAGCTCAAATCCGTCAATCGATCACTCACGAAGAGCTTCTCTACGCATCATCATTTGAACCCAACGATCGTAGGAAAATACCGGAAAGTCGATTGGTACTTTGCGGTTTATGAAGGCATTGAGCTGATCGTGCTCTACAAAGTTGCCGCTAGTAAATTGGAGCCTTACTTTTCAGCGTGGGAGAAAAAGTGGAAAGACTCGGGAGGTAAGGACATCAACAATCCGAAAATTCCCTTGAAATTCGTCGAGTCGGTCGGAAAAGTAGTTCACGAAACTAAATCGGTAGCTGCCGTTATTCCCGTTGCCCCAACCCTGAAAGTCAAAGTGAAGGATATAGAAGAGCCGGACTGACGACACCTTCTATCAGCACCTGCTACGCCGCCGACCTCAAGCGCGAAATACCCCGCATCACATTCCCACCCAACTTCTACACGTTCGCCGCTGCTGGCAAGCGCCCCATGGAACTCCACATCGACTACGAGAAGCATCCGTTATCCGGTGCTCAGTAACAGGAGAACTGCTCTAGGCATCTGATTCTATTGCGTTTACTTCGACCTTATTATTCTTATGCTACTTTTGGCCCAGAAATCACATGTCAAGCCCCGAAACCACCTAACTCCTTCCGATCCATCAACATCCGAATGGCGTATTAGTTCCACTCCAGCAGCTATAATAGAAACAGGAATGAAAACAGAAAAGCCCGGGCCAAAAGCCGGGCTTTTTCATTTAAAAAACCAAAGGAATGAAGACTTTACGAACAGCATCCACTGATGGCAAAGACTTTACGACTTAGCCAACGCCGAAGTCCATGCCTAAACTTCCTGCAATGAAGACTTTGCACACTTTTATAGGAGAGGGGGGAGCCGGTGTTACAGACCGCAAGGCAACCGCATAAACCGCGGCCAGATTCATCTGTCCTACAATCGAGCCAGATGGATCTGGCCGCAAAATCCGCAAAGCTCCAATCCACCCTTCGAGACCTCGGCAGCCTTCTCGTCGCCTACTCCGGCGGAACCGACTCCGCCTACCTCGCCTACGCCGCCCACCAGGCCCTCGGTAACAAAATGCTCGCCGTCATCGCCGATTCCCCCTCGTTACCCCGCGCCGAGCTCGCCGCCGCCCTCGTCTTCACCGCCGAACACAACATCCCCACGCAAACCCTCCAGACCAGGGAGATCGAAAGCCCCGACTACCAACGCAACGACGCCCACCGCTGCTTCCACTGCAAAGACGAACTCTTCGCCCAAATGGAGCACGCCCGCGCCACCCTCAACTTCGCACACATCGCCTACGGAAGAAATCTCGACGACGACGGCGACTTCCGCCCCGGTCAGCAAGCCGCAACGCAGCACCGCGTTGTTGCCCCGCTCGTCGTCGCCCAACTCACCAAATCCGAAATCCGCCAGTTGGCCCGCCAGGCCAGCCTCTCGCTCGCCGACAAACCCGCCTCCGCCTGTCTCGCCTCACGCATCGAGTACGGCCGCCCCGTCACTCCCGAAAATCTCTCGCAGGTCGAGCAGGCTGAAGTCGCCCTCCACACCCTCGGCTTCCCACAGGTCCGCGTCCGCCACCACGGAGACCTCGCCCGCATAGAGATCGCCCGCGAAGATCTGCCCCGCGCGCTCGCTCTGCCCGTCCTCGAAAAAATCACTGCCGCCATCAAACCCCTCGGCTTCCTCTACGTCACCCTCGACACCGAAGGCTACCGCTCAGGCAGCATGAACGACACCCTCCTCGCCGCCTCCACCATACGCCCCGCCAGATAAATCGCACTTCAGATCGCAATGCGGCGATCATGAAACAATATGTCATGCGAATCGCCTACCTCGATTGCTTCGCCGGCGTCAGCGGTGACATGTTCCTCGCGGCTCTCATCGATGCCGGAGTCGACCCCAGGACCCTCCACCAAGCAGCCGCTGCCCTGAACTTGAACGCAACGCTCAAAATCGAAAAGGTCGACCGCAGCGGAATCTCCTCCACCAAAGTCACCGTCTTCGAAGGCGAACAGCCAGCCGAAAAAGCTCACACTCATCCCCACTCGCACGATCATGAGCACGAGCACACCCACGGCCGCTCTCTCACCGTTATCCGTAACCTGATCAACGCAGCCCCGCTCGCCGACGCAGTAAAACAAACCGCAATCCGGGCCTTCGAGCTCCTCGGTACATCGGAAGCCAAAATCCACAACGTCCCCATCGAAAACATCCACTTCCACGAAGTAGGCGCAGTCGATGCCATCGTCGATATCGTCGCCGCCTCCGCAGGCATCCACGCCCTCAAGATCGACCGCTGGTACTGCTCCCCCCTCAACGTAGGCGGCGGCATGGTCGACTGCGCCCACGGCCGCTTCCCCGTCCCGGCACCCGCTACCGCCGACCTCCTTCGCAACGTCCCCACCTACTCCGCCCACATCGAAAAGGAGCTCGTCACCCCCACCGGTGCCGCACTCATCCGTACACTCGCACCCACCTTCGGCCCACAACCCGCCATGCGCGTCCAGGAGATCGGGTACGGCGCGGGCACTCACAACCCAAAAGACTTCCCCAACGTCCTTCGCATCGGCATTGGCGAATCTACCGACGCCGCCCACTCCGCTGTCGCCGTCCTCGAAACAGCCATCGACGATCTCTCCCCACAGATCCTCGCCCACGTCACCGACCGTGCCTTCGTCCTCGGTGCACTCGACGTCATGTCCACCGCCGTTCAGATGAAAAAGGGCCGCCTCGGTACCCTCCTCACTGTCCTCGCCGACGACGCGCACATCGCCGCCCTCGAAGATCTCCTCCTCCGGGAAACCAGCACTCTCGGAATCCGCATCCATCACGAGCGCCGCACCACCCTCGAGCGAACTCACACTACTGTCGCCACACCCTACGGCGACATCCGCATCAAAATCGCCTCACGCAATGGAGAAACCTACAACGCCGCCCCCGAGTTCGAAGACTGCCGCGCCGCCGCACAAAAACACAACACCCCCATCAAACAAGTCATCCAAAGCGCACTCTCGGCCTACCTTCAAACACTGAAGCACACATCATGAACAAAAACACCCTCCTCGAACTCCTGGCCGCCGTCCAATCCGGCACCCTCACACCCGCCGCCGCCTCCGAGCGTCTCGTCAACCTCCCTTACGAAGACCTCGGCCACGCCCGTATCGATCATCACCGCACCCTCCGCACCGGACTCCCCGAAGTCATCTACGCGCAGAACAAATCGCCCGAACAAACCGCCGAGATCTTCGCCCGCATGGCCGCATCCGGCATCGACGTCCTCGCAACACGAGTCGACGTCACAGCCGCCGCGATGGTCGTCAAATCCACGCCTGCAGCCACCTACAATCAGCAAGCTCGGACCATCGTCCTCAAACAATCCGCCACCAGCGAACCAAAAGGCCACATCGCCATCCTCACCGCCGGCACCAGTGACCAGTCCGCCGCTGAAGAAGCCGCCGTCACTGCCGAACTCTTCAACACCCGCGTCACCCGCCTCTACGACGTAGGAGTAGCGGGCCTCCACCGTCTCCTCGCTGTCCGCGACCAACTCGTCGCCGCTAACGTCGTCATCGTCTGCGCCGGCATGGAAGGCGCTCTTCCCTCCGTTGTGGGCGGACTAGTCGGGGTTCCCGTCATCGCCGTCCCTACCTCGGTCGGCTACGGCGCGAGCTTCGACGGGGCCGCCGCCCTTTTGGGAATGCTTAACTCCTGTTCCCCCAATGTAACCGTAGTAAATATAGACAACGGCTTCGGCGCGGCCTACACTGCCGTACTAATAGCGCGAAGCTCTGCCAGTTCTATCTGAGCAAACCGGCATCGGCATCTATTAGGCAGGAAGAAAGGGGATACCTGATGCTTCCCGGCGACCGCAAACCCTGGGCAAAAACCGTAGCCCGCATCGTTGTATGCGCAACTATCATCGGCCTTGCCATTCTCACCTACTTTCTCAAGACTCATAACTCTCTGCACATCCCTGAGATCGTCGGAATCTTTCTTCTCTTCCTCACTATCGTCCCGCCTAATCTCGCCATCCTCTATCCTTGGATTCTTCCTCCCGAACACACCCACCCCGAACACTCACCTCACAAATCGACAGCGCGCTAAACCCAGCCGTAAGCTGACTTAGTCCTCTAGCTAGACCTCTAAGCTAAATCCAGATTTTAAGCATCCGGTAGTTTCTTGCAAGGCGTCACTCTGGCAAATCGATCCCAGATGTCTCGGGCAACATTAGGACGCACACCGCCATAAGCATGTAAGCTGCAACGGCAAAAACGGCGATTGCCCTGCCGAGCTGCATGTGTGCACTAAAGTATCCGACCAGCGCAGGGAACAGAGCTCCGACACCACGTCCAAGATTGTACGTAAACCCCTGCCCCGATCCTCTTAAAGATGTCGGAAAGAGCTCCGTAAAAAATGCCCCCATCGGACTGAATGCTCCGGATGGAAAGAAGCCCAGAGGAAAGCCCAGAAACAACGTCATCTCATCGCTGATAGGGAATGCCGTGTAAAACAAGACCGTTGTAAACGACAAGACTGCAAAGAGTGCCAGCGTCCACTTGCGGCCAATCTTGTCGGCCAGATGCGCTGCAGTCAGATACCCGGCAAAAGACCCCGCGATCACAACCATCAGGTAACCACCTGTGTGCATGACGGAGAGGCCCCTTGCGTTTAAATAAAGCGGCAACCACGTGGTTATCGCATAGTACCCGCCTTGTGCGCCCAGAGCGACCAGCGAGGCCAGCATCGTCGTCTTGAGAAGAGCAGGCGAAAATATCTGAAGGAAATGCGCGGACGAATCGAGCTTTTTCGCGGCCTGCGCCTTCTCGAAGAGCGTTGACTCCGAAACATGGCTTCGAACCCACACCGCGAGAAGCGCCGGCAGCAATCCAATCCAGAACATTGCACGCCATGCGAGATGAGGTGGTAGAACTGCGAAAAACAGCGTGTAAAACAATGCGGAGATACCCCAGCCGATCGCCCAGCCTCCCTGCACAGTGCCTACGGCCCGACCTCGGTATTTGCTCCGTATTGTCTCGCCGATCAACACGGAGCCGACTGCCCACTCGCCTCCAAAACCGAGGCCCTGCAGCCCACGAAATACAAGCAACTGCGTGAAACCATTTGCGAACC
>JBDTEQ010000171.1:0-26657 GCA_039922475.1 Edaphobacter sp. | reverse complement strand
CCTTCGCTGCAGCACCCTTGGCCGCCTTCTCCGCAGGCTTAATCTCCCCTGCAACCGCAACAGCGGCTACATCCGTAACCGCACCCACAACCACAGCCTTCTTCCGGCTCTTGGGAGGCTTCGCGTCCTTCTTGGCCACACGCGGACGGCGCAGATGCACTGGCGGCGGCGGTGCAGGCGGAGAGTACGGCTCAAGATAAGCCTTCATCTCCTCCGGAGTCGTCAGCTTGTTGTCCATCAGCTCAAAAAACAGCTTGTCCAGTAACTCGTTATAGATCGGCAGATCGGGAACGATGCGCATCTCCTGCATCATCACGTAGGGGATCTTCTGCCTGGCTTGCGCCCACTCGGTGAAGAAGCCCTTGAACTTCGCTTGAATACCGGCGTTCTTCGAGGTGTGCGCAACCCACAGGATCGACTCGGGCTTGGCAGCGTGCAGAAGCTTCCACGCCTGCGAGGGTGTCGCCGCTCCTTTGCCCGAGAATTCGGCCGCAAACGCCTTGGCCTCGCCTTCAAGCGCCGCGATCTCCGCCACGAATCCCTGACGCGGAAAACTCTTCTTCAACGCCGTTACGTCCTTGGGAGCCATCTTCGCCGTCAGCAACGGGAAGTTCGCCACCGATCCCTCAGCATAGATGCTCTGCACCTGAAGGCGCATCTGGCTCTCGCGCAGGCGCTCCAACTCGGCAACGTTGGCCTTGGACGACGACAGCGCCGGGAACAGATGCTTCATCCAGCCCTCGGTCTCCAGGCGTTTCAACACGCGGAGAGGCTCCTCTTCGTGGAAGATCTCCTCGGTCTCGTAACCGCGATGGAAGGCATCCAGCGCCGAGATGTAACCCTCTTTCTTCCCCGTCTCGTACCGCTCCTGGGTCTTTGCGTCCATCTGCCAGCCCAGCCGAGCCATCAGCCGCGTAGCGCGGATCATCCGCACCGGGTCCTCAATAAACCCGTAGTTGCTGACCAGCCGCAGTTCGCGGTTTTCGATGTCCGCCACCCCATTCAAGGGGTCCATCAGGAGCCCATAGGACCCATCGTTGAGCGACAGCGCCATAGCGTTCGCGGTAAAGTCCCGCCGCCGAAGATCGTCAAGAATGTTAGCCGGCCTGGCGACAGGCTTCCCGGGCTTGGGATAACTTACCGTCAAAGTGCTGCCAATCTCCATCCGAATACCACCCGGAAACCGCACAAAAAGCGCTTGTCCCGTTTCGTACTCTCCGGAGATGACACCCTTGGCTTTCTCAATATCTTTCTTGAGCTTGAGAGCATTTCCCTGAACTACTACATCCAGATCGCGCACCGGCGACCCGCTGGTCATGTCGCGCACAGCCCCGCCGACAAGGAACACTGTAAGTCCTTTAGCACGAGCAACCTGGCGCACAGCCAGCAACGCAGCCCGTTGAGCCTGCGAAAGACGATTTTCCAGCAAATAAATATAGTCAGCCATAACTGGTAGCTTTACTCCAAGCCGGTCAAACCGGTACACTTGAAATCCATCGGAGCCCTACGTTAAGCTCCGGCGAATCAAGCGTTTATCAAGATCAAGAGACGTAGACACAAAACGTAAGTCTAACACAGCATTGGCGTTTTGACTACCCTGGCCGGACCTTTTTCCATGCCTCCGACGCGTCTGTGCGACAATCCCGATGATCTATGTCTTCCGCGCACAAAAAGGTGATCGTCCGCCGTTTCACCGGCGAAACTCTCCCAGGCTATCTGCCCTTAAGTAGTTTTGTTCGCAATCGCTCGCTTGACCTGTTGGATCTGAGCGGACGAGTCATTCCCCTGCTGTTGAACGACATCAAGCACATTTGCTACGTGCGCGACTTCAATCTCAACGACAGCTTCAACCCGGAGCGGATAAGTCGGCGCACCTTCCTGGCCAAGCCGCGAACGGAAGGCCTATGGATCCGGCTGACCTTCCGTGGCGGAGACCTCCTCGAAGGACTCGCACCAATTGACGTTACCCTGACTGACGACCTGATCGAAGACGCCGGACTACAGCTGACGCCTCCCGACATCCGCTCTAACACCCAGCGCATCTACGTCCCGCGCACTTCGATCACAGAGCTGCAGCTTCTGGCAGTAATCACATCACCCTCCAAACGCAAGCCGCTGCCGGCCGCCTCAGTTCCGTCGCTGCAGGAGGATCTCTTTGAAGACCTTGTCCCCCCAAACATCCGGCCTAACTGAACCTTTAGAATCCAACCCATGCCATCGCTTACGCTAGCCGAACTCGCCCAGCACCTTGACGCCAAGCTCGTGGGCGACCCCACCGGCACCATCACTCGCGTGGCCTGCATTGAAACCGCAGCTCCCGGCGACCTCACCTTCGTCTCCAACCCCAGATACGCGACCCTGGCCCGGACAACGAAGGCAACCGCCATCCTTGTCGAACCTGGCTTCCCCGAGATTCTCACGGCAACGCTCCGCACCGGGAACCCCTACCTGGCCTTTGCTCGCGCCATCGAACTCTTCTACGAAGCCCCAGCCTACGCCCCGGGTATTCATTCGACGGCAGCCATCGCACCCACTGCCCGCATCGGGACCAACGCCCATGTGGGTGCCTATGCTGTAATCGGCGACGGCGTGACCATCGGGGACAATGCTGTCATCCTGCCCCATGTAGTCTTTTACCCCCACGCTCGTGCAGGGAATAACCTCTTGGCCCATGCCCACGCGATCGTTCGCGAGCACTGCCAACTCGGTGACAATGTCATCCTCCAAAACGGAGTGATCATCGGGGCCGACGGCTTCGGCTTTGCCCGTCAATCCGATGGAAGCTGGTACAAAATTATCCAGTCGGGGCCGGTAGTTATCGATGACAACGTCGAAATTCAGGCCAACGCCTGTATCGATCGCGCCTCCATCGGCGAGACCCGCATCCATGCCGGAGCGAAGATCGATAATCTCGTCCAGGTAGGCCACGGCTCAACCGTAGGCACCAATACCCTGCTCTGCGCTCAGGTTGGCCTTGCCGGATCAACCACCATCGGAAAAAACGTCATTCTGGCCGGTCAGGTAGGCGTTGCAGGCCACTGCACAGTGGGCGACGGAGCCATTGCCACCGCCCAAAGCGGGATTCCAGGCGACGTGGCTCCCGGAAAGATCGTTAGTGGCTATCCGGCGATTGAGAATAAGCAGTGGTTACGGTCGGTAGCCCTGGTGAATCGACTTCCTGAGTTGCTCCGCGAGATAAAATCTAAACTAAAATAACCAGTCAAGTGGTGACTAACTCGTATAGAGCAGCATCATAACGGAGCAGGACCATGATCGAGCCTCCCGACAGCATCCCAAATGGCGTGCATCAGATGCCGAGCGTGCAGCCGCAACCTGTACGTGTCCTGCTGCTGGACGACGAACCCACGAATCTGCATCTCCGTACAGCCATACTTCGACAGCACGGGTACGAGTGCGTTCCGGCAGCCACGATCGAAGAAGCAACCGACCTCTTCAACAAGATTGATATTGCTGTGCTTGACTACCACCTTGGTGCAGGCCAGTTTGGGACCGAGGTGGCCGCATTGCTCCGCCGTCGTCGCCCTCATGTGCCGATCA
This sequence comes from Edaphobacter sp., assembly GCA_039922475.1. GTDB lineage: Bacteria > Acidobacteriota > Terriglobia > Terriglobales > Acidobacteriaceae > Edaphobacter. The sequence goes on along the minus strand of JBDTEQ010000171.1, from coordinate 23,099 downwards.
TCATTCTTTCAGCAACCCTCGACCGTTTCTTCGGTGGGGTGGAAGATATGCACTTGCTCAAGGGTCACAGCTCGGTGGACGACCTGCTCGACGCGTTGAGTTCCTTAGGCGCAAAACGTCGCGGAGCCCCAGTGGTTGTCGATGCGCGTGACTTCTTCTACTCGCGGTTATCCCTGACGATTGGCGCTGACGTGCTGGTGCAGATCTTCGATGAGAATGGCATCTGGCAGCACTGCAACGATACCGCCGCCGACTACCTGGGACAGCCCCGGGACTGGTTCATCGGCCGCTGTGTCTATCAGGAGATGTACCCGACGATGCGCGACTGGCGTGAGGTAATTCAGACCGTGTGCCACAGCCGGGAAACCTACATCGACCGCACGCGGCGTGGATTGCTGAATCAGCCTCGACCGGATGAACAGCAGTTGACATGGAGCGTGCTCGCGTTTCCCATCACGCTGCACGATAACCGCAGCGGAGCCGTATTGACGGCGCGTGTTCTCGAAAAGCCGACGCGAGCCTCCGACTATCTTCCCTTCCTTTGATTGTTCAGGCTTTGGCATAGACTTTGCAGCAAACCTTCAGGATCCTCTGATTTGCGGTACCCTTATCTCTGGATGCGCTCCCGATCAGTCTTCCCGCTTTTAGTCAGTCTTGTGTTCGCCGCCGGCTGCCACTCCCATTATGTGGCCACGACGATCAGCAACCACACGTCGCAACCGATTGAACTACTTGAGCTTGACTACCCAAGTGCAAGCTTCGGCACTCAGGCACTGGCCCCAGGAGCGGACTTTCACTATCGTTTCAAGGTCCTCGGCTCCGGCGCAATGAAGCTGCTCTACACCGACAGTACCCACAAAGACCACAAGGTTGACGGCCCATCGCTGCAGGAAGGCGCCGAAGGTCAACTAAAGATTGTGATCAGCGACAGCGGGGTCTCGTGGCTGCCTGCGCCCGGCGTTATTGCAGGCAAATAGCTCTTAGTCAAGCCCAGGCGCTCTTCCCTGTTTCGCATTACTGGCGGTGCCGGGCGAACCGCTTTGTCGCTTCCGCCGCTTATCTTTCGCCATATAGGAGAAGATCCCTACAACGACCAGGAGTGCAACCGTAATCGATAGAAAAATGACAACGATCATATAATTCCTCCAATCCCGAGCGACCTTTGGAATCAGATTCCTGCCGCCACTCACCTTCCCGAACCGATCTTCCAACCTGCTCTTCTATGTCAGATGCCGTCTCTGCCACCTGCGGTAAGCTGAAGTCTATGGTGCGCGGATATTTCATCACCTTCGAAGGGCTCGACGGCTCGGGCAAGACTACCCAGCTTCGCCGTCTGGCCGCTACGCTCGAAGCCGAGGGCCACAAGGTCGTCACACTGCGTCAGCCGGGTGGCACCGCGCTCGGCGATCGCATCCGCAGCATCCTGCTCGATTCAAAATCCGAGGTAGCACATGGTCCCATCGCGCCTGCAGCCGAGATGGCGCTGATGTTTTCCGACCGCGCACAGTCCATCGCCGAGATCATTCTGCCTGCGCTGGAGATGGGTGCAATTGTTCTCTGCGACCGTTATACGGACTCGTCCGAAGCGTACCAGGGCGGAGGCCGGCAGCTTGGCAGCGAGCGCATTCTGGCCATGCACGCCGCAGCATGCGACAGCCTCCAGCCCGACCTGACGCTTCTCTTGTTACCCTCCCTCGAAGCTTCACTCAAGCGCGCGCGAAGACGAAACCAGCGTCATCTAGAGAAACAAGGTGCGGACGAAAACCGTTTCGAGCGCGAGTCCGACGAATTTTATCGGCGCATTTACGAGAAGTACCGGCAGATCGCCACCCGCGAACCCCAACGCGTCGTCGTTCTGGATCGAAATGACAGCATCGAAGAGATCGCGCAGGAGATTCACAGCATCGTAACGAAAAAAATGAGTTCGCCGGAACCCTCGGTTGCGGCATCCACTCAGTAAGCATGAGACCGAACCACGAAGCCGTCTCTAACTCACGCTCAGAGCCGAGGGTAGCGAAGAAGATCCCCGGCCTCCGTTTCTCGCTGCCCTTTTACATGTTCCGGCCGTGGGTCAAACTGGGCTCGCCGATCCTGCTCTTCGAACATCTCCTCAAGACCTACGGCAACATAGCCCACTACCGTTTCATGGGCACTCCGATCATCTTTCTCAATGACCCGCGTTACATCCAGAACGTGCTGGTCCACGATGCGCATCATTTTGTGAAAGAGCGCACGGTGCGGCGGATGAAGATCCTTCTCGGCGAAGGGTTGATCACCTCGGAGGATCCGATCCATATCCGTCAGCGTCGCATCGCCGCGCCTGCGTTTCATCGCCAGCGAATCGCAGCCTACGGAGACCGGATCGTCTCCATCGCGGCGCATCGGCGCAACCAATGGCATACAGGGCAGACGATCGACATCGCCGCAACGAGCATGGCCCTTTCGCTTGAGATCGTTGCGCGGACGCTCTTCGACACTGAGGTAACGCCCGACATTCGTGCCATCAACGACGAAGTCAACACGATCATGCATCTCTACAACTTCATCGTCGCCTTCCCCCGCATCGAAGCGTTTTTGCGCCTGCCGATTCCCGGCGTCGTGAAGTTTCGCAAGTCCAAGGCGCGGCTCGATGCCGTCGTCAACCATCTGATCGGCGAGCATAGAAAAGCAGCCGCGCAGGGAGAGCCCGACAAAGGGGATCTGCTCTCGATGCTTCTGGCAAGCAGATATGAGGACGGCAATGCCATGTCCGATGCTCAGGTACGCGATGAGGTGCTGACGATCTTCCTCGCGGGATACGAGACCGTCGCAAACGCGCTTACCTGGACGTGGTATCTGCTCTCACAACACCCTGAGGTTGAATCAAGGTTGCATGCGGAGTTGGACGCAGTGTTGGGCACTGGCTCTGAAGCCCGCCTGCCAACGCTCGCCGATTATCCCAATCTCACCTACACCGAGCAGGTCTTCGCCGAGTCCATGCGTCTCTATCCTCCTGCCTGGGCGATGGGCCGAATGGCTGTCGACGACGTGCATCTTGGCCCTTACGACATTCCAGCCGGAGCGCATATCTTTTTCAGTCAGTACATCATGAGCCGCACGCCGGAGTACTTTCCCGACCCGCTTCGCTTCGATCCCGACCGCTTCACTCCCGAGGCCAAAGCCGCGCGGCCCAGATTCGCCTACTTCCCTTTCGGTGGAGGCAGCCGGCAGTGCATCGGCGAATCTTTCGCATGGATGGAGGGTGTGTTTTCGATTGCGACAATTGCACAACGCTGGCGGATGGAGTATCTCGGCGCGACACCCCCGGTACCACAGGCGAAGATCACACTTCGCCCGCGCGATCCTCTACAGATGCGGCTCATCGCACGTTAGCCACGGATTAGGAATGGATTAGCCAGAAGGACAGTTCGCTACGGAACGCGAAAGACAAGCCCGGTACTTACGCTGAAGAGACGGGAGCCGGGAAACGTCTGGGTTCCCCCGAAATCTCCGCTGTTAATAGTAGTCACTGAGCCGTAGCCAAGCTCAACCGCACGAAAGTCGACGTGGCGGTTGAGGGTATAGTCGAGCCCCGCAAAGATGCCATACTGCAGACGGTTCAGATGAATGGGGCTGGTAGGGGGCTTGGAACTGCCGACACCGACCGACAATTGCAGATACGGTTTGAAGGACACCGCAAACGGCTTAGGCATGATGCGCGCGCCAACCATGAAGCTGTTGAGACGGGCATTGTTGCTGCTGACAATGGAGTCGCGTATGTCGATGCCGGCGTCGAAGCGCGGGGCGTGAATGAAGTTCACATAGCCGCCGATGGCCGCGCCATAGAACGTGCGCCCCGTCTTATTGTCGCCGAGAAAAGCGAAGGTTCCCGTATCCGGCTGTGAGTTCGTGATATGGATGCCAATGGGGTTCACATACAAACCCACGTCCGACTTGCCGATGCCGGTCACGATGGCATTGGAAGGGTTGACTTGCGACGGATTGTCCTGAGCGCGAGCAGCGATAGCCGTGAAGACCGTAAGAGCAAAGAGGCATGAACCGAGGGACCGCAACTTCATAGGTAAAAATCCTTTGTGTTTCAAAAACTGAGGTGCTGCCGAAGACACTCACATCTGGAAGTCTATTTGGCTACACTGGATTCCAGTCTATCGGAACCGGACGGAAAAGCTCGCTGCAACTCTTCCCATCCCTACCGAATCGCCCTGAAACCATGCTAAAAAAAATCAAAAAAGCACGCTCTCTGACACCACTCTGTGTTCTTGCAATCTTCGCGATCGCTCTTGTCCCAGCACACGCCCAGCCTGCGGCTTCTCCGGATCAGATGCTGCTGCAACTGGCCAACCAGGCTCGTGCAGCCCACAATCTGCCTCCGCTCGAGTGGGATAACGCGCTCGCCCACGCTGCCCGAACCCATCTGCAGTGGGTTGTTCGCAATCCCGCAGAGCTGCTTCATCAGTATCCCGGCGAACCCGATCTCGTCACCCGGGGAGGCAGCGCCGGAGCGCGGTTCGGCACAATTGCCGAGAACCTTGCCGGGCATGGGGACAGTCCAGTTGTACTGCAACAGATCTGGATGAGGACTCCGACACACCGTGCCAACCTTCTCAATCCAAACCTCAACCTTGTCGGAATTGCAGTGGTGGAGAGCCAGGGACTTCTCTTCGCGGTCGAAGACTTCGCGCGAAACGTTCCGGTGCTTACACCCGCAGCGGTCGAACAGAAGGTCGCAAGCCTGCTTCAGGCCCAGGGATTTTCGTCTGCAGCATCGAACGATGATGCCCGCAAAACCTGCACAATGGCGCAGGGACAAGCCGGATCGCCGAAGCTGGTAATCCAGTGGGACGGCTCCGACATCAGCTATCTTCCGGACTCGGTCCTGCAGCATCTGGACAAGTCGAGGTACACCTCAGCGGCAGTTGGTGCATGCCCGGGAAGACAGCCAAACCAGCAGTTCACCACGTATCACATTGCGGTTCTGCTGTACTGAATTTACGTGATTGGTAATTCGGGAATGAGCATCGTTTTGTTTTCTGCGATTTTGATTCCGGTTAATCTCATCGTCGCGCTTTCAAGTCTGTCTCCCCCTCGAAGCTGTGAAGAACTCGGCAGGACAAGGTGCGCGTCTGCGTGGCTTTTTGCAGATAGACTTTACTGAAGGCGATGCGGAGAGGATTTACCGCACGCCGTAGGATTCGCTCTCTGTCAGAGAGTAGAGAGGAGACCGGAGTGCCCACGCTTCCCGCAACCTTCAACGACTTCCTCGGCAATGCGAATGCCGTGGAACACCTGCGCACTGCGATTGCGGCGGGCCGCCTGCCTCACTCTCTCATCCTCGCGGGCTCCAGCGGAGCGGGAAAGTACACCCTGGCGCTGATGCTCGCCATGGCGGTCGAGTGCGAACGCCAGCCGCGTGATCTCTGGTCCAACGGGCAGTCCCTTGCCAGCTTCTGCGGTGTCTGCCATAACTGCACGCGCATCGCCTCAGCCGCCAATCTCGATGAGGAGGTAGACAAGGCGATTGCTGCCCGTGAGGAGCTGCGCGACGCCGACAAGAAAGACACCCGCGTGCTCATCCAGCCGCATCCCGATGTTCTGATCGTTCCGCCCGATCCTCCGCAGCTTCTCATCAAACTGGGCCAGGTTCGTTCCGTCATCCAGAGTTCCCACTATCTCCCGTCGGAAGGCCCTAAAAAGATATTCATCCTGACCGCCTCCAGCTTCATGAAGGAAGCTGCGAACTCTCTTCTCAAAGTTCTTGAAGAACCGCCTGCGACTGTCCATCTCATTCTTCTCGCCGAGAACCCCGGTGAACTTCTGCCTACGATTCGCTCGCGCTGTGCCACGGTGCGCCTGGGTGCGCTGCCTGTTGAAGAGATCGAGATGTTGCTGGCAGACCGGCGTCCTGACGTTTCGCCGCCGCAACGCACTTTGATCGCACGACTTGCGCAGGGGGCCGCAGGTAAGGCGTTGGGTTTCGATCTTGCTGCTTACACTGCGGCTCGCGCAGATGCGCTGGTCTTCCTGCGCAACGCCGTCACGGAGCCGGACCATACCGCATTGTTCAAGATGACCGAGACCTATCGTGCCGGATCTGATGGACAACAAAAGACTTCCGCGCTGTTGCGGAGCCTGGCTTTGCTGCTCGAAGATCTGTTGCTGCTGGGTGCTGGGACGCCGGAGCTTGTGCGGAATACCGACCTGCGGGAGGAGCTGGAGCGGCTTGGCGCAGTGCTCAGTTTTGCCTGGATCGAAGGTGCATCGCGCGGCCTGGATCAGGTTCAGAGCGGGCTTCGCCGCAACCTTCTCCGCAGCCTCTCGCTCGATGCCTTTGCCGGGCAGCTTACCGGCTCTGCTCGCTAGAGAAATATTTCCGGCGTGGTGGAATGGTGTTTTTGCAGGGGGTTTTCGAAAAAAGCGGGTGCAAAACGTGGTATTTGGGTGGTGAATTCGTGGTGAAATGTGCAGTTTTCGTGGTGTTAAACTGCGTATTTTTCGTCGACTAAAAATACGCCAGTTTTCCAACTTTATTTTTCGCCTTATTTCATGCGAGCGGCTTTCTGGAGCCGGTCTCGCAGTGCGTCGCCCAATCCACCGGACTTTGGCACCGGGCAGACGATGACCGCGACGGCCAGCTCGTCCAGCTCCCGCAGCCCTGCGAACAGCCGTCGCGCCAGAACTTCACTCTCTCCCCAGGGGCCCCAGTGAAACTCACGCGCTTCTACGCCTGCATTCCACCCATCCGGCAGCATGATGCCTACCTGCTCGCCTGAGGCTGCGAGGTTCAGCAACGTCTCACGCATCAGCTGTTCGGTGTCCACCAGCAGCAGACGGGCTCGTGGAGCGTAGTGCCGCAATCCCACTCCCGGCGATGGCAGACTCTCCGGCGCAGCATCCTCCACGGTCCCTGTCGCGGTGAAGACCAGAACCTCACCCGCTACGGAGGCAATCATCTCTGCCGTCACGGCACCCGGCCTGTAGATCAACATCTCCCCTACATCGAGCACGGTTGACTCAACCCCTACCGCCGTTGGGCCGCCATCGAGGACCGCATCGATCCTTCCGTCCAGGTCTTCGAGTACGTGTGCAGCCGTCGTCGGGCTGATGCGTCCAAACCGGTTTGCGCTGGGGGCTGCGACCGGGACGCCCGCGGCCTGAATCAAGCGGAGAGCTACAGGATGATCCGGCATCCGCACGCCGACCAGCGGACGCCCCGCCGTCACTGAATCCGGCACTGCCGCAGTTCTTGGCAGCAGAAGGGTTAGAGGTCCCGGCCAGAAAGCCGCCATCAGAGCCTCTACCTTCGAAGCGATTGCCGGAGAGATTACAGCGACCCGATCCAGCATCTTGCGGTCGCACACGTGGACGATTACCGGATCCCAGTCCGGCCTCTGCTTTGCCTGAAATATCTTTGCAACTGCATCTGCATCAAGAGCATTCGCTCCCAGCCCGTAGACGGTTTCAGTGGGAAAGGCGACGGTGCCTCCACGTTGCAGAAGCTCTGCGGCGCGCAGCAGTCCTGGCTCGCCTGTCAATCGTTCCGTTTTTCCACCGGCCATATCTTTCCATCCTATCGCCGCAGGCGCATTCCCGGCTTATACTCCATCCATGCAGGCTGCCGAGATCGAACTCAAGTTCCCTGTCGTCGATTCTGAGACCTTCCAGGCGCGTCTTCCACAACTCGGTTTTCATCTGAGCACACCGCGCACCTACGAGCACAACACCCTGTACGACACCCCGAACCGCGACCTGCGTGCGCGCCGCGAGGTACTGCGCATCCGCCAGTACGGCGGACTCTGCACTGCGACGCACAAACGCCAGCCCGACCAGCAGGAACCTGTCGACACTACACGCTACAAGGTCCGCATCGAGACCGAGACCATCGTCGCCGAGGGCAGCGCGCTCGCCGTTATCTTCCTTCAGCTTGGCTACGCGCCCGTCTTTGTCTACGAGAAGTACCGCACCGAGTGGTCCCACGCTACCGGCCCGAACGCAGAGGACACCGCGCACCTTGTCCTCGACGAGACTCCTATTGGCACCTACGCCGAGCTTGAAGGGCCCACCGACTGGATCGACCGCACACTAGTCGAACTGGAGATCGACCCAGCAACCTGCCTGACGGACAGTTACGGCAAACTATTTCTCGATTGGAGACACCGCACCGGAAGCCTGGCCGAAAACCTCACCTTCTCGGCCGTTGCCGCTCCCATCCTGACTTCCCGCTAAAGCCTTTCGTCCCTCCCGCCGATACAGCCTCTGTATCCGGAGGTTCCCTTGGCAATTTCTCTACGTTCGTCGCGCCCTCTTCTCTTTGCTGCAGGCGTTGCACTTTGTACCAGTACGGTATTCGCCGCGCCCACCCATCGGGCAGTCGTCTCCCGCGTCTCGCCATCTTATCCGGAGCTTGCCCGCCGGATGCATGTCTCCGGCAAGGTTATGCTTCTGGTCTCGGTCGACGCCCAAGGCAAGGTCCTGACGACCAAGGTTGAGTCCGGCCATGCGCTGCTTGCACCCGCGGCGCAGGATGCGGTCAGCCACTGGCGCTTCGCTCCGAACCCTGAGACCTCCGAGACGGAGATTGAAATCAACTTCACAGAGAGCCAATAACCACCGGTTCCCGGCAACGCACTAACTTCCCCATGCAGGTAAGGACATCATGAAACTTGAATCCAAGCTCGGTCTCAGCACCGGGTTCCTCATCGCCGCCATGTTTCTCAGTGCCTACACGGCACACGTCCGAATCGCCGAGGCCAATCACCTCTCCGACGTCATCACCACCAACCGGCTTCCGCTGATCATGGGCAGCCGCGATCTGCGCTCTCACTTCACCGATACGATCCGTGCGCTTGAGTCTTACATGCTCTTCGGCATCGACCCGGCCTCCTCAGCCGCCTACCGCAGTGAACGCCGCGAGCAGTTCGAGCAGGCCGAGATCTCGCTCGCCAAAGTCCGCACGGACAGCGCACACTTCGATATGGGCGCAGACGCCTCCCGCCTGAACTCTCTTGAGGCCGGACTTGCCGCGCTGAAGCCGCTTGAAGAAAAGGTGGAGACCCTGAACGAGACGAAGACCTCGCAGGGCACCGCACAGGCCTACGACACGCTGCAGAGCCAGATTCTTCCTCTCGAAAGAAATATGTTCCGGGATGTTACGAATCTGGCCCGGTCCCAGATGGACCAGACCAATGGAGAGCTTGAGAGCCTGCGCCGCGCTAACCATTCCACGCTGCTGACCCTGTGGCTTGCAACTATTCTTGGCGCCTTGATCGGCGGCATCGTCTCGTTCCTGCTCGCTCGCCGGATCACCCACGCCGTCAGCCTGGTTGCAGAACGCGCCAATGCGATTGCCTCGGGCGATCTGACGGGCGAAGCACTCGACCTCCACAGCCAGGACCAGATCGGCACGCTCGCCGTTGCCATGCAGCAGATGCAGGCGAATCTTTCGAGCATCATCGGCACGGTTGTCAGCACCGCAGGATCGCTCACCGGAAGCGCTGCCTCCATGCGCACCGCCGGCGACCAGATCCACCGCCGCATGGACCAGCAGAGCCAGCAAACCCAGCAGGCGGCCACCGCGATGCAGGAGATGTCGGCAAGCATCGCCGAGGTCTCACGTCATACTCAGTCCGCAGCGGAGACCGCACGCAGCGCAGCAGAGACTGCACGCGACGGCGGCGCAATCGTCAAACAGGTTCTTGGCAGCATGCACTCGATCGCAACCGCCGTCAGCGACACCTCAGCCACCGTCGGCCTGCTTGGCGACGACTCCCGCCGCATCAGCCAGATCGTCACGGTGATCGACGAGATCGCTCGGAAGACCAACCTCCTCGCGCTCAACGCCGCCATCGAAGCTGCGCGCGCCGGAGACCAGGGCCGAGGCTTCGCTGTCGTCGCTGGAGAGGTTCGCCGCCTTGCCGAATCTACCGCGCAGGCTACAGGCGAGATCGCCACGATGATTCAGGGCATTCAGGACCGTACCCGCACCGCCATCGCCAGCATGGAGAGCGGCACCGGAACCGTGCAGCAGGGCGTCGTCACCACCACGCAGGCCGGCGAGGCGCTGGAGCGCATTATCGGCATGGCCGAGCGCGTGGACCGCATGATCGCGCAGATCGCAATCGCCGCGTCGCAACAGACTGCCGCTGCCGATCAATCCAGTGCAAGCCTCGATGCCATCCACACGCTGAGCCACGAGAACCTGACCGAGATGGCGACCACCGCCGCCGGGATCGAATCGCTCCGCACCACGGCGGTTACGCTGGAGCAGCAGGTCGATCGTTTCAGTCTGAAGTTGGCACCTGACACGAGGCTGATTACGGTTGCTCCGAACAAGCAGCCCCACGCTACCCTGCAGCCCGCATAACCTGAAGAGTTCATTCCACAAGAAAGCAGGGGTCCTCACATAAGGACCCCTGCTTTCCTGATCTCTATTCCCTACTCCCTATTCCCAACTCCCTGCTTTTAGAAGATCTGGAAGTTTACTTCGACGTTCAGTTGCACCAGCACCGGATGCCCGTTCTCCATCGCCGGTTTGAACCTGTACTGGCGAACCGCATCGGCAGCTTTTTCATCCAGTCCCATGCCCACACCGCGAACCACATGCACATGGCTCGGCAGTCCATCAGTTCCAACCCACAGGGCCACCAGCACGTTTCCGGCAACCTTGGCCTTGCGGGCTTCTTCAGAGAACTCCGGCTCAACCGAGTAGATCAGCACAGGTGCGGAGACACCGCCGCCAATCTGCCTTGGACCGCCGCCCGTGTTTCCGCCCGACCCCGGCCCAAGCCCGGAGCCGTTGCCCGAACCCAGACCCGTTCCAGAACCATTGCCCATCGACATGCCAACCAGCGGAGAGCTCGCAATGCCGATCTGCGGGACGCTGCTGGCCATCTTCACATCCTGCTGCACTTCGATGGTCGGCTGAATCTTGATCTTGGGCTCAATCAGCGGAGGTTTATTGGGCGGAACAATCTGCACATCGGCAAACTTCGGCGGCGTTCCCTTGGTCACCGGAGTCGGTCCACGCTGCCCGCCACCTCCACCCATCGCCGCGGCTTTTGGCGGAGCCTGCGGAGGAGCCGTCAACTCTGTCACTTCCATCTGCTTCACCGGAGCGGCAAACTGAATCTTCTGATGCAGCAGCCACGCGATAAACAGAATAATGAGGGCGTAAATCGCAATCGCAGAGCCCGTCGCTGCCGGATTCTGCTTCGTCTTCATCCGGTCCACGACCGCGATCGGCTGCGATTCCAGGACCAGCGGCGGCAGTTTTATTGGGAAGAAGACGTCCCTTATGCTGCTCCAAAGAGAGGAGAAGACACCCTCTTCCTTGATGATCATGGCGTTCGCAACAGGCTTCGATTCCAGTTGCAGCGGCTCTTCGTCGCTCTTGCTGAAGGCGTCGCGCAGGTTGGCCAGCAGAGACGACCACATCGACCCGTCGGTCTCTTCATTCAGGTGCGGCGCATCGGCTGGACGCAGAGTCGGAATCGGTTTGTCGCGTTCGCCCTCGGGCGGTGGTGTCAAAAACGGATTAGCCATAAGCTGCTTGGTTCTCAGTGGCAGCAGCCGGAGCCGCCAACCACTCGCTTTCAAAATCGTGCGCAGACTCTACTTCTGTCAATACGTTCCCGATCTATCGCCGGTTTTCTCTTCTCAGCTACAACAAGCGCGCTCCGACTCCCCAGGGACATTCTACAAACTTTCTCCTCCAAATGCTTGTAGCTTGGACGCACTTGCCGTGCGAAAGTCTGCTCCGCCCCTATTTGTTACCCCATCACCCCGTCTACAATAAGAGTTTGGCGCAAAGTGCGCTTTTGCCATCAGGGAGACGAGGAACGAATGCCGGACGCATCTCACGGAAAGCCCGACAACCAGAAGAATGACACAAAAGCGTTGAAGTCCACGCTTAATTTGCCGCAAACTGCCTTTCCGATGAAGGCCAACCTGCCCGAAAACGAGCCGAAACGTCTCGCCTCGTGGCAGGAGCAGCACTTGTATGACCAAATCCGAGCCGCCCGTGCGGGTGCTCCAAAATACATCCTCCACGACGGCCCTCCCTACGCCAATGGAGCCATCCACCTCGGCCACGCCCTGAATAAATGCATCAAGGACTTCGTCGTCAAGACTAAAACCATGGCCGGCTTCGACGCACCCTACGTCCCCGGATGGGACTGCCACGGCCTCCCCATCGAGATCAAGATCGACGAGCAGCTAGGCCGCAAAAAGCTGGAGATGGACCCCATCGCCGTCCGCCGCGCCTGCCGCGAATACGCGCAGAAGTACGTCGATCTCCAGCGTACCCAGTTCGAGCGCATCGGTGTCTTCGGCCGCTGGAACGATCCATACCTCACCATGTCCTTCGGCTACGAGGCTTCGATCGTCGAGACCTTCTACGACTTCTTCGAAAAAAGTTTCGTCTACAAAGGCCTTCGCCCCGTCTACTGGTGCATCCACGACAAGACCGCGCTGGCCGAAGCCGAGGTTGAGTATGAGCAGCATACTTCACCCAGCGTTTATGTCCGCTATGCGCTCACCAGCGATCCCGCAAGCATCCACGCATCGCTGGCCGGGAAGAATGTCTACACAATCATCTGGACGACGACTCCATGGACCCTCCCCGCATCTCAAGCCGTCGCCTTCAATCAACATCTCGAATACGTCGCCATCCAGTGTGCAGACGCGACCTACATCGTCGCCGAAGCCCTGCTCTCCTCAGTCATCGTGAACTGCAATCTGATGAGCGGCAAGAATAACGGTGAGCCTGCATCGCAGGCCGACATCGTCGCGCTCTTCCCCGGCAGCGCTCTCGAAGGCTCCACCTTCCAACATCCCTTCCTCGACCGCAGCATCCTCGGCGTCACTGCTGATTACGTCACCGCCGACCAGGGCACTGGAGCCGTCCACACATCGCCCGCCCACGGTGTCGACGACTTCGCCACAGGCAAGCGTTACAACCTGCCTGAGGTTCAGTACGTGGACAACGCCGGACGTCAGCGCCACACAGGCTGCTTCGGCGGAGGCGACGCCGCGCAACCCTACGAAGATCTCACCGTCTTCAAATCCAACGCGCCCATCATCGAACTACTCAAAGAAAAAGGCGCACTGCTAAGCACTGCCAGCTACGACCACTCCTACCCGCACTGCTGGCGCTGCCACAACCCCATCATCGTCCGCGCCACCGAACAGTGGTTCATCGGCATGGAGACTCCGATGCTCACCGCCGAAGGCACGGAGACCACCTTCCGCCAGCGTGCGCTCGACGAGATCAAGCAGGTTGTCTGGGACCCGGCCTGGGGCGAAGAGCGCATCTCCAACATGATCGCCACCCGCCCCGACTGGTGCATCTCGCGTCAGCGCATCTGGGGTGTACCCATCGCTGTTTTTCTCTGCGATAAGTGCGGCGCGCCGCTCAACAACAAAGCCGTCAACAAGAGCGTCGTCGAGCTCTTCAAAAAAGAAGGTGCCGACGCCTGGTACATCCACGAAGCTGCCGCGCTCCTGCCAAAAAACACAGTGTGCAACTCTTGCGGTCACAAGGAATTTCGCAAGGAGATGGACATCCTCGACGTATGGTTCGAGTCCGGCGCAAGCTGGCACGCGGTCCTCGACCTTGAACCGGAACTCCACTCCCCTGCCGACCTCTACACCGAAGGCGGCGATCAGCACCGCGGCTGGTTCCACTCTTCCCTGCTCACTTCAGTCGCCGTTCGCAACCACGCTCCCTACAAGATGGTTGCCACAAGCGGCTGGACGCTCGATGAGCAAGGCCGCGCCTTTTCAAAGAGCTTGGGAAATGGCGTTGATCCTGTCGATATCGCCAAGCGTCTCGGCGGCGAGATCATCCGTCTCTGGGTTGCGTCCGTCGACTTCCGCGAAGATGTCGCCGCCAGTGAAAGCCTTATGCAGCGCGTCAGCGACAACTACCGCAAGCTGCGCAACACCCTGCGATTCCTCCTCAGCAACCTCAACGACTTCGATCCCGCAAAGAACTCCATCGCCTTCTCTGCCATGCAGCCGCTGGACCAGTTCATCCTCACCCGCACCGCCGAGCTCGACGTTACGATCCGCAAAGCCTACGAAGACTTCGAGTTCCACCGCGCTTATCACGCTCTCAACGAATACGTGAACACCGACCTAAGCGCGCTTTACCTCGACGTGCTGAAGGATCGCCTCTATACCTTCTCCCCGGATCATCCCGGCCGCCGCAGCGCGCAGACCGCACTCTGGCGCATCGCCGAAGCACTCACCCGCCTCATCGCTCCCATTCTCAGTTTCACCGCTGAGGAGGTCTGGCAGCTTCTGCCCAGAGTCGAAGACCGCGCATCCAGCGTTCACCTCGCGCTCTTTCCCGACATCGCCGACATCGTCCCCGGCAACGTGAAACACATCGAAGAAGATTGGGAGCACCTTCTCACCCTGCGTGACGAAGTTCTCAAGGTCCTCGAAGAGGCACGCACCGCCAAAGAGATCAGCAACCGTCCATCGGAGGTTCAGGTCACAGTCGGCTGGCTCAACTCTCTCACTTCGCCTCCCAACCCGATCTTCGAGCATTACCACGAGATACTTCCAGAACTCTTCGGCGTAGCCCAGGCCCATCTTTCCGACGCGATCGTCACCGAAGGTGAAGTGCCCAAAGGCGCATTCTACGTGCAGGCCAAACCGGCGGCTGGCAGCAAGTGCGAACGCTGCTGGCGCTTTACCGAAGATGTGGGTAACGATGCGCGATACCCCACCGTCTGCCTGCGCTGCGCCGGCGCACTCGAAGCCATCAACTTTTCGCCATACAACAAAACGGAGCCGCAAGCCTGATGTCCGCAACCTACGAAACCGCATCTTCCACAATCGGCGCAGCGTCGAAAGACAGGCGCGGCCTCGTGCTCGCCATCTCGGCGCTCGTCGTTATTCTCGACCGCGTCACCAAACATCTGGTCGCGCGGCAACTGCCCAATGGCCAGACCCACACGGTGATCCCCGGCATCTTCCGCATCTCCGACGTTCACAATACCGGCGCGGCCTTCAGCATGTTCGCTGAAAATGCCTCGCCCACCGCAGTGCGCAACATCCTTATCGCTTTCTCCGTCGTCGCTGTGATCATCCTCTTCGGTATGCTGTGGCGCATCGGTCGCCGCCTTACCGTCACCTCGGTCGCTCTCGCTCTCATCCTCGGCGGAGCGTTCGGCAACCTCTACGATCGCGTCCGCTATCACTACGTCATCGACTTTCTCGAAGTTCACATCGTCCACTACCACTGGCCCGACTTCAATGTCGCCGACAGTTGCATCGTCATCGGCGCCTGCCTTCTATTGATAGAAATCTTCCGCCCGCAACCCGCAGACTAATCACTAACGACTACTCACTAGCCACTGTCCTATGAACGACCAGATCACAATTCGTGGCGCTCGCACCCACAACCTCAAGGGCATCGACGTTGACATCCCTCACAACGCTCTCACCGTTGTCAGTGGAGTCTCGGGTTCAGGAAAGTCCTCGCTCGCCTTCGACACCGTCTACGCGGAAGGCCAGCGTCGCTACGTCGAATCTCTCTCTGCCTACGCCCGCCAGTTTCTCGAACGCATCGAAAAACCCGACGTCGATCACATGGACGGCCTCGCCCCAGCCATTGCGATCAAGCAGAAGAATCAAACTCGCAATCCGCGTTCGACAGTCGCGACTGCAACCGAAATCTACGACTATCTGCGTCTGCTCTACGCTCGCTGCGGCACCGTAACCTGCCTGCACTGCGGCGGCATCGTCAAGCACGACACGGTAGACGAGATCGTCACGAGCCTCTTCGCTTTGCCTGATGACACGCGCACCTACGCGCTCTTCCCCATCGTTCGCGCCGAAGTAAAGGTCGAACCGATGCAGACGCCAACTGTCGAAGAGGCCGCCGACGCACCAAAGCCGAAGCGACGCGCCCTGAAGAAATCCGCCAAGGCCTCGAAATCTGTCGAAGCACCTTCCTTCAATATCACCGAAGCGCTCAAAGACCGGCTCACCGAACTTCGACGCCGTGGCTACAACCGCCTTTATCAAGCTGGCAAAATCGTAGAGTTCTCCACTCCGGAATCTCTTCTCGAACTCAACTTCGATGAGCCCCTCTTCGTCCTGATCGATCGCCTCTCCATTGCGCCCGACTCCCGCGCAAGAATCGTCGACGCCATCGAGACCGGCTATCGCGAATCTGGAGAGGTTCAATTTCACTCGCTTCCACGTGAGGAGAACGCGACCTCCGCGAAACTACGCTTCTCCGCGGCATTCGAGTGCACCACCTGTCATCGCGCCTATCGCGAACCCGAGCCGCGCCTCTTCTCCTTCAATAATCCCTACGGCGCGTGCCCGCGTTGCCAGGGCTTCGGAAATACCATCGACTTCGATCCGAACCTCATCATCCCCGACAAATCAAAGACCCTCGATGAAGGTGCTATCGCGCCCTGGACCACCACAAAATATCGCCCACACCACGGCGAGATGAAGCGCGCTGCCAAAGACGCTAACATCCCCCTCAACGTTCCCTGGTACGACCTGACCGACTACCAGCGGCGCTTCATCGAAGAAGGCGACGGCAATACCTTCCCCGGCATCCGCGGCTTCTTCGCCGCGCTCGAACGCAAGAAGTACAAGCTCCACGTCCGCGTCTTCCTCTCCAAGTATCGCGGCTACGCTCTCTGTCCCGACTGCCGCGGTCAGCGTCTCCGCGCCGAAGCCCGCGCTGTCCTTATCAACAATCAGAACATCTGCGAGACCAGCGCGCTCACCATCGCTGCCGCACAAACCTTCTTCGACAATCTGCAACTCTCGCCTTCACAAGCTGAAGTCGCCGGCAAGATTCTCGAAGAGGTCCGCCAGCGCATTTACTTCCTGCACCAGGTCGGCCTCGACTATCTCACCCTCGACCGGCTCAGCTCTACGCTTTCGGGCGGCGAATCGCAGCGCATCCAGCTTGCAACTTCGCTCGGCTCGCGGCTGGTAGGCGCACTCTACGTTCTCGACGAGCCCAGCATCGGCCTCCATGCCCGGGACACCGCCAAGCTCATCCGCATCATGAAAGACCTTCGCGACCTCGGCAACACGATCCTCGTCGTCGAACACGACCCCGATGTCATCCGCGCCGCCGACCACCTCCTCGATCTCGGCCCCGGAGCAGGCGAACTCGGCGGCCATCTCCTTGCATCGGGAACCGTCAAGGAAGTCACAGCAGATCCAAACTCCATCACGGGAAAATATCTCTCCGGTCGCCTTAGCATCCCCGTCCCCAAATACCGCCGCGAGCCGGGACGCGAGCACCTGAAGCTCACCGGAGCACGCATCCACAACCTTCGCGGCGTCGATGTCGATATACCGCTCGGCCTGCTTTGCTGTGTTACCGGCGTCAGTGGCTCAGGAAAATCTACGCTCGTCCATCAGGTACTCTACCGCGCTCTGATGCAGGCTCTCGGCCAGACTGAAGGCGGCGATCCCGCGCATCTCTTCCGCGAACTCACGGGCACCCACCACCTCAACGATGTCATCCTGGTCGATCAGTCGCCCATCGGCCGAACCCCTCGCTCCAATCCCGTCACCTACATCAAAGCCTTCGACGATATCCGCGCGCTCTTTGCCGCACAGCCCGACGCGAAACGCCGCGGCTTCGGCCCCGGACACTTCTCCTTCAACGTTCCCGGCGGCCGCTGCGATGTCTGCGAAGGCGACGGCACCGTCACCGTCGAGATGCAGTTCCTCGCCGACATCGAACTCCCCTGCGAAGAATGTAACGGTACGCGTTACAAAGCCACCATCCTCGATATCAAATACAAAGGCAAGAGCATCTACGACGTGCTCAACATGACCGTCAAAGAGGCTCTAGCCTACTTCGCCGGACATCCCAGGATCGTCGATAAACTCTACGTGCTCGATGAGGTCGGCCTCGGCTACGTTCGTCTCGGTCAGTCTGCCACCACGCTCTCCGGCGGCGAAGCGCAGCGTGTCAAACTCGCCTCGCACCTTGCAACCGCCCGCTCCATCACAGGCCGATCGACAAACGAGACCGCCGCCAAAGCTCGCAGCCGCACCCTCTACATCCTCGACGAGCCAACCACCGGGCTCCACTTCGACGACGTAGCCAAGCTCCTCGCTGCCTTCCGCAAACTCATCGAGGGCGGCGGCTCCCTCCTCGTCATCGAACACAATCTCGACGTTATCAAATCCGCCGACTGGGTAATCGACATGGGCCCCGAAGGCGGCAGCGGCGGAGGCCAGATCGTCGCCACAGGCACCCCCGAAGAGATTGCCGCCAACCCGCAAAGTCACACCGGCCACTGGCTCGCCCCTGTTCTCAATATGCGTGCGTCTAAAACAGAGCCGGAGCTGCAAGTCACAGCATGAACATCACCCCACATTCGTGTTCTGCGTTTTTCGATAATGAAAAATCCTCATCTGCTGGACACACCGCCAGGATCGCTCTCAGAATCGCAGGGTTATGTTTTGCCGCAGTAGTCATGGCGGCCACTGCCCGCGCACAGCTCCCCGCCGGCACCACCGATGCCACCCAACCCCAGCAACAAACGCAAGACCCCCTCGTCGCCCAGGCCAGCGAAGCCCTCCAGAAGCGGGACTACCCCACCGCCCTGAAACTCCTCACCACCCTCGCCGAGAGGAGCCCGACCGATGCGCACATCCTCTACGACCTCGCCTCAACCCAGGACGCGCTCGACCAGACACCGGCCGCCGACTCAACCTATCGCCGCGCCATTGCTGCCGATCCCACGTACTTCCCTCCGCATCTCGCTCTCGGCCTCCTGCTCGCCCGCAACAATCAGCGCACCGAGGCACACGCCGAAATTCTGAAAGCCACAACGCTCACCACCGACAATCCGCTCCTCAAAGCCCGTGCGTTCCGCGCGCTCGCCCGTCTCGATCAGTCCGCCGACCCGGCCAACGCCAGCGCCGAACTCCTCTCCGCCCTCAAGCTCTCGCCCGAAACTCCCGATGACATCCTCCTCTCTGGCGAGCTGGCTGAAGCCTCCGGTGACCTCGCGTCCGCTGAAGCAGCCTATCGCCGCGTGCTGTCCGTCGATCCGCAGAACCGTGACGCCACCGCAGACCTCACCCACCTCCTGCTGCATCAACAGAAACCCGATCAAGCCGAAACGCTTCTCAAAGCCGCTCTGGTAAAAAATCCGAACGACCCCACCCTCAACGCTCAACTCGCCAGCCTCTACGAGCGACAGGACAAACCTGCCCAGGCTCTGCCGATCGCGGAAAAACTCTACGCCGCCCACCCCGACGACGCTGCCATCATGCGCCTGCTCGCCCGCCTCTACAGCCGCAGCCAGCAGTACGACCAGGCAGCATCGCTCTACGCCAGTCTCGTCGCCAGTTCGCCACAGGACCCCACCCTCCTCGACGACAACGCCGATGCTCTCATCCACTTGAAACGATTCGCCGAAGCCGAGGCGCTCCTCAAACGCGCCACCGCCAATCCCGCCGCGTTCCCCAGCAAAGACGACCTCGGCAGCGCCGCCAGCCACCTCGCCTTTGCCGCCTCATCCAACAATGACCCGGTTGGCACCTTGCAAGCTCTAACATTACGTGCTACAGTACTTCCCAAATCGGCTAGTTCGTTGTTTCTCGAAGCAACGGCTCACGATAAGCTGCACCACACAAAACAGGCGACCGACCTGTACAAGCAGTTCCTCTCCGTGGCAAACGGCCAGTTCCCGGACGAGGAGTGGGAGGCCCGCCACCGCCTCATCACCCTCGAACACATGAAGTAGTCAAGCGCTCCCTGCGAGGTGCGTTATGAAATCCGTCCTTCGTTTCGCCGCCGTTCTTCTTCCCCTGTCTTTGTCTCTCGCCTGCTGCACCCCGGTCTTCGCCTCCTCGGCTGAAGACAACCTTCCCGACGCCCAGGCCCTGGCCCAACTCGAACTTCGCGCCCAGCAGGCTGGTCCCCGCGATCAGTGCTTTCTCTACACAGAGCTCGTTCACACCATGACCGAGATGGCAGGCCGCCAGATGCTCAACGGCAACATCGATCAGGCCACCAATACGCTCAAGCAAGTCAACCACTACGCGCAGCTCATCCACATGGACCTTGCCAGCAACAGCAAACGCATCAAAAATGCCGAGATGCTCATGCACCAGACCACCTACCGGCTCAACGAGTATCTCCACAAAGCCTCCTACGAAGATCAAGGCACCTTCAAAGTCACCCTCAAGCAGCTCAATCAGGTTCATGAAGAACTGCTTGCAGAAGTTCTCAAACACTAGGACACTGGGACTCCATGCTTCGCAGGCTCCCGCTCGCCATCGTTCTCCTCGCTCTCGTTCTGCCTCTCCACGCCCAACGCAGCGACAACTCGCTCTCTGAAGGCGAGATCGAGCAGCTTCGCGAGTCCGCCTACGTCCCCAACGATCGCGTCATGATCTTCATCAAGTTCCTCGACGCTCGCGACAAAGCGATCCTCGATCTTTACGCCCACCCCCGCAAACCCGGCCGCGAGCAGGACACCCACGACCTCCTCGAACAGTTCACCAGCATCGCCGACGAGCTGAACGACAATCTCGACGACTACGGCCCCAGCCACCACGACATCCGCAAATCACTGCCGAAGCTCCTCGAAGCCACCGAGCGCTGGTCTTCCAACCTCAAGCAGCCTCCCGAAAACGCCGCCTACGATCTCTCCCGCAAGCTGGCCCTCGAAGCCATCCGCGACATCCGCGAAGAGGCCACGCAGATGATCCAGGATCAGAAGGCATGGTTCGCGGCTCACCCTCCCGGCAAGGAACCACAAAATCTTCCGACGCGTGAAGTCCCTCGCTGACTCAATCCTCATCTGACGACGAGTATTTCTACGGGATCATCAAGGTTCTCCAATCAGCCTCATGGTTACACTGGAAGCCGGTGCAGCCATGAAGCTCTCATTCGCCATTCTGCTGGTGGGCATATCCGCCGCCGTCGCACAGACCCCGCCTTCTCTCACACCGCAGCCTTCAACGCTCAACATGCGTTCGACACTCGTAGTAGTTCCTGCACTTGTAAGAGACAAGGCAGGAAGACTTGTCTTCACCCTCACTGCCAAAGATTTTCAGTTGACCGATGACGGCATCGAGCAAAAGCTTGAGCTCGAAGAAGACACAGGCGCAGAACCGTTTGCATTAGTCGTCGTCGTTCAAACAGGCGGAGCCGGTGCTCATCAACTGGAGAAGTATCACCGCCTCGGCACACTGATTGATTCAATCGCCGGCAATGTCAAACACAAAATCGCCATAGTGGAGTTCGACAGCGAGCCACGGTTATCTCAAAGCTTTACCTCCAACCTCGAAACCATCCAGGCCACGATGGACACTCTCAGTCCGGGCGATGGTGGCGCTGCCATACTCGATGGCCTGTCGTTCGCTCTCCATCTTCTGCGCAAACAGCCGCCGGAGTATCGCCGGATGATCCTTCTCCTCAGCGAAACCGTCGACAGCGGAAGCAAGCTGAAGGCAGAGGACGCGATCAAAGCGATCAGCGACACTAACACCGCAATCTACAGCATCGGTTTTTCGAGTTCCAAATACGAGGTCAAGCAAGATGTCGCCGCGAACATGATCCATCCATCCAGTTCAGTTGAGCCAGGTCCGCCAGGAGGCTGCATGGCACAAGACCCCGATAAGGCACCCGATCCCACCCAGACGCGCACCAAACAGGCGTTGGATTGCGCAGGTGTATTGCTGCCGCCGCTGCTGCTCGTGAAGGCAGCAACCAAGGTCATGCTCAATGGGTTGCATCAGAATATTCCGGAGACTGTAGCGCATGTGAGTGGAGGAGAGTACTTCAAGTTCACTGACGCCCGCAGTCTGGAGCGCAGCCTAATAACCATCTCTAACCACATACCGAATCGATATCTGTTGAGCTTTCAACCGCAGTCCCCGCATCCTGGCCTTCACTCCCTCAGCCTGAGTCTCAAAGACTACCCCGGTCTCATCGTCACCGCTCGAAGCAGCTACTTCCCCACCAACGAACCAGAGATTGCACCTTCATCTGAAAAATAAAATTTACAAATAGCCTTCGAAAAGAATCTGCTCTAATAAAAGTCAGACACCGCAACAAGGACAACACCCTGACAACACCGAAGCATCCCGGCCCATCCCCTCTGCGTCAGTTTCTGCAGCTCTTTTCCTCGCCCCCAACGCCATCCCCAACTCTCTTCCATGAAGCTTCCGTAGCGACGCTGCAACCAGTAAAACCGAGAAAGCCTCGCGCAAAAAAAGTTCCCGCACCCACCTCCCTCGTCTCCATCTTCGAGCACGAGTACCGCGAACTGCGTCCCCGCGCTCCCATTCCCCCACTCGACATTCGCTTCCGCCGCTTCACCTCGCTCAACACCACCATCCGCCTGCGCGAAGGCCGCCTCCACGTCCGCCTCTCCGACCTGCTCGAGCCCGCACCCGAAACCGTCAACCACGCAATCGCCCACATCCTCCTCGCCAAGCTCTACAAGAAGCCAATCGCGCGACTCCACGCCGACCGCTATCGCCGCCACGTCTCCTCCGAAGCCGTCTCCAAACAGGCCGAGCACATTCGCCAGACCCGCGGACGCAAACGACTCTCCACACCCATCGGCCATCACTACGATCTCGACGAAATCTTCGAGTCCGTCAACACCCGCTTCTTCCACGGTCTTCTCGGTCGCCCAACATTAACCTGGTCCGCTCACCACGCTCGCCGCATGCTCGGCCACTACGACGCCGCGCACAACACCATCGTTGTCAGCCGCGTCTTCGATCGCCCCGACACCCCGCGCTGCGCAGTCGAATATCTTCTCTACCACGAGATGCTGCACCTCAAGCATCCCGTCCGCGTCAAAGCCGGCCGCCGCTGCGTCCACTCCCGCGAGTTCCAGGCCGAAGAGCGCCTCTTCCCCGATCTCGACGCCGCCAAAGCCTACCTCAAGCGCTTGTAACGCCTTTTCACTTCAATCCCCCGCAACATAGATTTCACTCTGAATCTCACCTCATCGTGCTACGATTCCGTACACCAAAGGCGTCCGTGCCCTGGTATGCAGCATTTTCTCGCAAGGTAAATCCATCCCACAGAAAGAGCAGGTGACACGATGCATCTCTCCAAACGTGCA
>JBDTEQ010000170.1:0-3061 GCA_039922475.1 Edaphobacter sp. | reverse complement strand
AAGCCAGCTAGCTCAGACCGCTCTTCCACGGTCAGATGCAGAGCAGGTAACGGACGACCGATAGACATACATAAGCCTAATCCAGATCGCTATATTAGTCAAGTTATTTACGGGACACTACACTAGCAACTCCTACTCTCAACTTGCCTTCACCTTAGGACGAACAATATGCGAAACTGGGCAGGCTGATGAACCTCACCTCCCTGCTTCACACAACCTTCGGTTTTCCATCCTTCCGTGTCAATCAGGAAGCAGTCTGCCGCGCCGCCACCGACGGCCGCGACGTTCTCCTCGTCATGCCCACTGGAGCAGGAAAATCTCTCTGTTACCAGCTCCCTGCCATTGCGCGTGGAGGAACTGCTCTCGTCATCTCGCCTCTCATCGCACTCATGGATGATCAGGCTACCAAACTCTCCGCCGCGGGTCTTCGCGTCGCACGCATCCACTCCGGTCTCTCCCGCGATGAAGCCCGCCAGGCCTGCCGAGACTATCTCGACGGCACTCTCCAGTTCCTCTTCATCGCACCCGAGCGCATGCGCGTCCCCAACTTCCCCGAGATGCTGGCGCGTAAAAAACCCTCGCTCATTGCAATCGATGAGGCCCACTGCATCTCTGCCTGGGGCCACGACTTTCGGCCCGACTACCGCACTCTCGGCGACTTTCTCCCCGCACTTCGCCCCGCTCCAGTCATCGCTCTCACTGCAACCGCGACGCCAGCCGTTCAAAAGGACATCATCTCCCAACTTCGGCTCACGCAACCCGAACTCTTCATCCACGGCTTCCGTCGTCACAACCTCGCTATCGAAGTCGTCGAGCTCTCCAAACCGCGCCGCAACGAGTTCACCGCCAACCTCCTCAAAGAAAAATCCAATCGCCCTGCCATCGTCTACGCTCCCTCCCGCAAAGCTGCAGAAGAACTCGCTTCTACCCTGGGAGGGAGCGCTGCCGCGTACCACGCAGGCCTCGATCCCGCCACACGCGAACGCGTTCAACGCAACTTCCTCGCAGGCAAACTGGAAGTAGTCGTCGCTACCATCGCCTTCGGTATGGGGATCGACAAAGCCGATGTCCGCACCGTCGTTCACACCGCCCTGCCCGGCTCCGTCGAGCAGTTCTACCAGGAGATTGGACGCGCCGGACGCGACGGCCTTCCATCGCGAACAGTCCTCCTCCACTCCTACGCCGACCGCAAGATGCACGACTTCTTTCTCGATCGCGACTATCCCGCCGTCACGGAGCTCACCCGCGTCGCATCTCTGCTCAACAATGACTTCCAAATGCCCGACCTACTCCGCCAACGTCTAAAGATGGACGCCGAAACTTTCGACAAGGCCGTAGAAAAACTCATCGCCCAGGGTGCAGCCACCATCGACATGGCCGGCAACGTTCGCGCCGCCGAAGATGCCCCTCGGCAAACCGCATGGCGCAAAGGTTACGACGAGCAAATCAGCTTTCGCCGCGGGCAGATCGACCGCATGGTCCAGTTCGCCGAGTCACCACAGTGCCGCATGGCCGCCCTCATCCAGCACTTCGGCGACACGGCAGATGGCCTTCGCCCCTGTGGTCACTGCGACTTCTGCGCACCGCAAAACGCCACGGCTCAAATCTTCCGCACTCCTAACGCACAGGAGGAACGTCACCTCCGCACTCTTCTCGAAACCCTGCAAGGCAGCAACGGCCGCTCAACCGGGAAACTCCACTCCGACTTGGCCTTTGGAATCGAACGCAAACAATTTGACGGCTATCTCAATGCTCTTGCACGCGCCGGTCTCGTCCAGATCACCACCGACACCTTCATCAATCCGGAAGGCACGGTCATCAACTACAAAAAAGCCTCTCTAACCCACGAAGGCCGAACCTTTTCGGGCCAACTCCCGCCTGACGTCCTCCTCAATGAAACAGCCGCGTCATCTTCTACGCAGCGAAAAAAATCCAGCAGTAGTCCCACCAGTCCAAAACCATCCAAATCAACTCTGAAGGCGGAGCACGCGCAAACCGTTGCGTCCTACACCGCCGGACAAAAATCCCTCGCAGAAGATCTCCGCAACTGGCGCAAGGCCGAAGCCGCAAAAACCGGCAAGCCCGCCTTCATGGTCTTCGGCGACTCCGTTCTTCACAATCTGGTTATCGCCTCACCAAATACCATTTCCAAACTTCTCACGGTCTCCGGCATAGGCCAGGACAAAGCGGACCGCTACGGCGCAGACATAGTTGCAATCTGCCGTTCTGAGGCTGCACTGAGCATTCCTGCTAATTCCAAAAAAGAATCGCAATCCCGACCGAAACACAGCGAAGCGGAGAGATCACCACATCCTGTTCGCACGGCCGAGGATATCGCCCCTCGAAGAGCAACAATCTCATCCACCACTGAAACCTTCACTCGCCCTCGCGCCCTCGCGCCAGAGCCAGCCGAATCCCTGACCCCCGAGCAACAGCAACTCGATCAACGTCTCCGCGACTGGCGAAAGGCCGAGTCCGAAAAGCTCAACCTACCTCTCTTCTTCGTCCTCGCCTCCACCACGCTTCGCAGCATCGTCCTCGCCCGCCCGCAAAACCTCTCGCAACTCAAGACCGTCCACGGTCTCGGTCACGAAAAGATAGAAAAATTCGGCACCGGCATCCTCGAAGTCTGCACAGCCTGAACCTCCATCACAGAAATGAATAACTATTCAGCCCAACCCGCACTGTGCTAACGTGCAAACCAGAACCATGCATACACCCGACACTACTCGCCACACTCCAGATTCAATGAGCACCCCAACCATCGACGAGCGCGCCAACCATTGTTTCGGCTGCGGCCCGGCCAACCCACAAGGGCTCCACCTCGTCTTCACCACCGATACCTCTAATCCCGACGCGATCACTGCCACCACACAAATCCAACTTGACCGAATGCACGAAGGCCCACCCGGCCACATCCACGGCGGCATAGTCGCTGCACTCCTCGACGAAGCCATGAGCAAACTCAACCGCCCTCTCAACGTCCTCGCCATGACCCGCCACATGGAGGTCGACTATCTGAAGCCTGCCCCGCTCTATCAACCACTCATCCTGATAGCCC
>JBDTEQ010000169.1:0-8414 GCA_039922475.1 Edaphobacter sp. | reverse complement strand
CGCTGCGCGCGAGCTCGATCTTTGCGGGAGCGGTGATGATGCGGTCGCGACGTCCGCTGCGCACCTCGTCGAGCCGACCGCGATCGATCATGATGCCGCGGCGAATCTGTTCGATGCCGGATGCGGGCGGAAGGCCACTGATCTTGACGAGGTAGGTTTTTTCTACGCCGGCTGCGGCTTTAGAGAGTGCGTTGGCAAGGGCTCCGTCGTTGGTCATCAGGAGCAGCCCTTCGCTGAGATAGTCGAGTCTGCCTACAGGGTAGAGACGCACGTTGTCCCCATGCGGGCCTGATTTCTGCTTCGCCATCAACTGCATGACCGTGGGACGCTTCTCGGGGTCCTCGAGCGTGGTGACGTAGCCACGGGGTTTGTTGAGCATGTAGTAGCGATGCTGCTCGGGACCGTGAAGCAGCTTGCCGTCGACGCGGATGTGGTCGCGGGTGGCGTCGTGACGGGTGCCTAACGTTTTTACGACGACGCCGTTGACCTGGACGCGGCCTTCAAGGATGATCTCCTCGGCCTTGCGGCGGCTGGCAATGCCGGCCTGCGCAAGAATCTTCTGCAGGCGGTCGCCTTTCGGCTCGTCGTTTGTATCAGGTTTTGGGGCAGAGGAAGACTTCGTCATGATGTTTGCTTTCTGACTGCGGAGCGGCTCATCGCGGTCGGGGAATTCAGTCTCTATTATCTCCTGTTTCGGAGTGGCCGCCAGACATGACTGCGAATGAGGACAATTTGGCTTGACTTGAAGAGGTATTGAGGCGTTATGTTGGGTGTGCGCGCCCCGCGCTGTTGGGTCGAACTGCGGGCTGTTCGCACATCCGGGCTCCCTATTCAGTAAATTAATTTCACGTCGGCGACACCGAGCGCTCGGTCACAGCCACGTTTTTCAGGAGATTACGGCTATGGCAAAGTTTTGCGGAAAGTGCGGCGCGCCAGTAAGCGATACCCAGGCGTTTTGCAACAGTTGTGGCACGCGAGTTGCCGACTCAACGGCTCCTGCTGCGAGTGCGCCATCGACTCCATACCAGCCGGTAGCACCGGTTCAAACTTATAGTCAGCCGGTACAGAGCGCGGCTCCGGCAAAGAGCGGTTCGGGGTTGAAGATCCTGTTGATCGTGCTCGGCGTGCTGGTTGTCGGCGCACTGGCTGTGGTGGGAGGCCTCTTCTATGTCGGGCACAAAGTAGTCAGCAAGATTGAAGACAAAGCAGCTGAAGCCGGCTTTTCTCCTTCAGACATGAAGAAATCAGACCATCAGTTTCAGGGAGATCCGTGCCGGTTCCTGAGTAGACGCGATGTGAGCGAGGCAATTGGCGTGACGATCACCGAGACGAAAAGCAGCGGAGATAGCTGCGAGTATCTGGCGCACGGCACGGCTGCCAACATGACCTCGAAGCATCTTGCCGCCATGACAGGGCGGCGTGGCGCCGACCAGGCGACCCAGGATAAGTTTCAGAAGCTGGCCGAAGGCGTCTTCGAAACGCAGCAGAAAAACGCGGAAGCGACGGATCCGAATGGAACAGAAGATACGACAGTGCTGGCCCTCTCTTTCGATCAGAACTCGGCTCAGACGCAGATGAAACAGAACTCGAAGGTTCTGGGCGCTTTTGGTGCGGCAGGTGGCTCATCCAAACTAGAGGGGATCGGCGATGAGGCGTTTGTAGCGGCGGATGGAATGATGTTTGTACGCAAGGGAGACACCTTGATTCGCATCACCTACATCAGTTGCCCGTGCAACACAGAACAGATCAAGCCTTTGGCGAAAAAACTGGCGGCGGCTTTATAGAAAAGAAACGGCTACAGCTCCTCGGAGTCACGGCGCTGACCGCTTTGGATCTCCGCATCGAGTTCAGGGGAGTCGGCACCATCGGACTCTACCGGCTCGTTGTCATAGTTTGGAGGCAGACCTGAGAGGCGTCCGTCGACGATAACCGCGTCGGCCACGGTCTCCTCGGAACGATTTCCCGAGTCGTCACTGTCGCCGTCAGCCTGCGGCTCAGTTTGATCTCTCTCCCGCTCAACTTCATCCGGCGTCTCAGGTGCGTGATGTTCCATGGGGATCTCCTCCTGGTCCGCCAGCTCGCCGGCCATCTTCTCAAATTCTTCGATGCTGGGAAGCTCGTTGATGTCTTTCAAGCCGAAGCGGAGGAGAAAGTCTTTGGTCGTTTTGTAGAGGATGGGCCGACCGATAACCTGCTTGCGTCCAGCGGTAGTGATGAGCTTGCGCGCCATGAGGCTGCCGAGAACGCCGCCTGAATCGACGCCGCGAATCTCGGAGATCTCAGGCGCGGTGACGGGCTGCTTGTAAGCGACGACAGCGAGAGTTTCAAGCGCCTGCAGGGAGAGCTTTAGCGGCGGCTTCAGCGATTTGACGAATCCGCGAACGGCGTCGTGATACTCAGGCTTGGTCGCCAGACGATAGCCTCCGGCAACTTCGCGGATCTCCAAGCCCCGCTCAGATGTGGCGTAGTCGGCGATGAGCTCATCCAGGATGGTGCGGAAGTAGTCGCGGAGGCGGCGTTCCTTTTCTTTCGCCTCGCGAGCGATTTTCTTTTCGTCTTTTTCTTCCGGAGGGGCTTCGGCGGGAGTTTCGCTTCCCTGCTTTGCGGTTGCTGTGAGATCGGCCAGGATGGGCTCGGCTGAATCTGCAGAGCTCATGGCTGCGATGGCTGCGGCGGTGCGCAGGCGAACGGACCGGGCGTGGGCTGCCTCTTCGGCTGCTGCGTCCTGTAGATGGCGGTGGAGAGCCTCGGCGTGCTCGCCTTCGGTCTCGGGCTCTGGAGCATCGTCGAGTACTTCGCTGTTGAGCTGGTCCTCGTCCGGGGCGTCTTCTTCGAGCGCCAGGGTGCGCTGGGTCGAGTCGAGCTCGGCTTGTGCTTCATGGCCGAGCAAACCGGCGAGTTGAACCAGCGTAACCGGCTCTTCGGATGCGTAGATGACTGCTTCGATCTTTGCTTTAAGGCTCATAGTCTCGTTGAGGTACTTCTAAGCATACCAATGCTGGATATCATTGCTTTCAACAGGCGAAGGAGACATTGGGGATGTTGACACGCAGAGAGTGGATGAGACGAGCTGCAAGTGTAACTGCTATAGCGGCAATGCCGGGATTACTGCGTGGAAGCGCGTTGGCAGAAGCGGTGACAGAGGACAGGCGAGGGATCGCCGGAGCGGGTTCATTGAAGGCCCGCACAGCGGCTCGGGGACTTCTGACAGGATGCGCGGTGAATGCGGCGCTCTTTCGCGATGACGAAGGTTTCCGCAGACTGATTGCGGAGCAGTACAACATTGTTGTACCGGAGAATTGCCTGAAGTGGAACATCCTGAGGCCTACCGCTGAGGCGTATTCTTTTGCCGATGCGGATAGCCTGGTGACGTTCGCCGAGGTGCATGGAATGAAGGTGCGAGGGCACAACTTTGTATGGCATGAGGCGCTTCCAGGCTGGTTCGCTGGGACGGTGAATAAAGGCAACGCGAAGAAGCTTCTGGTCGACCACATCCGCACAGTCGGTGGACGATATCGAGGCAAAATCCACTCGTGGGATGTGGTGAACGAGGCGATCTGGATTCCGGATGGACGGCCCGATGGCCTGAGAAGCTCGTCGCCGTGGTTTCAGATACTGGGGCCGGGCTATATCGATCTTGCATTCAGGACAGCGCGCGAGGCAGACCCGACAGCGCTGCTTACCTACAACGACTACAGCATCGAGTACGACGAGGACGGGAAGAAACGCGCTGCAGTGCTGGGGCTGTTGCGGAGGATGAAGGCTGACAACGTGCCGCTCGATGCACTGGGGATTCAGTCGCACATTCATGCAGTCAGCAAAGATGGCTTCAGTCGAGGCGTTCGCGAACTGATGGACGGCGCGAAGGCGCTCGGGCTGCAGGTCTTTCTCACGGAGTTGGATGTGAATGACGATGCTGTAACCGCGGTGGATACAGCAGAACGTGACAAGGTCGTCGCCGAGGTCTATCACAGCTATCTCACGACAGCGCTTGCTGGCGCAGAGGTGAAAGCTGTGTTGACATGGGGAGCGAGCGATAAGAATACGTGGCTAAATCAAGGGACGAAGTTTCGCAAACAGCATCCGAACAGGTTGCAGCGGCCGCTGCCGTTCGACCCGGACTATGCGCCGACTCTGGCATTCTTCGCGATGCGAGAGAGCTTCGACCGGGCGAAGAAACGATAAACACCGTCGATTCGATTGAAGAAACGCTGCGAAGAGTCGCGCCATTTCCTTTTCGTCTACAACTATCGTTCGTTGTCCGGGCCACGCGGCGAAGATATGATTCTTCCTTTGGAAGGACGATTTCATGAAAATCTCTTTGCAGTGGCTGAGCGCGATTGCCGCCATCGTAATCATCTTGTCCGGCTCAGCTCAGCCGGCGTGTGCCGACAGCTACAGCATCTTCAATCTGGGCGATGCCAACGGCCAGGGTATCTATGGAATCGATACGGCAGGGGATGTTGTCATCTGGAGCATGAATGGATGCGGCGTCTCTGCTACTTATTGCTATTCGACCTACGTCGTTGGGGTGGCTGCGAGCGATGGTTCTCTTGCTCCTGTCCTTCTCTACGACAATGGAAGTTCCTGCGGCTCGACTCCGGCGGGTATGAATACGTCGAAGACGGTCTGCAACGGTAATTGGATCGGACTTGGTTCTCTCTACAATCCGAACGGCGATCTGAACGGGGTCTATGCCGGCTCAGGGTCGGATCTGGACTATCTGGGCATCGGTTCCGTCGATCAGGCGTTTCTGAACTCGGTTGGCGACTTTGCGTGGACCGATGGCCAGAATGAGGAGATGTATGTTGCGATTCGTAACTCTCCCCCTTCGTTCGGCGCTGTCGATCTCTCGATTTTGCAGGATTCGGTTCCGGCGGAGACTCCGGAGCCGGGTAGCCTTCTGTTGATGGCGACCGGACTGGTGGGGATTACCGCTGTGCTTCGCCGTAAAGCGAATCGCTACCGAAAGCTGTCTGAGTAAGTAACAACCCTACCGCCAGTCGTCGCGGGCTTGTGCCTCATCGGCGAAGACCTGATCGAAGTTCTCCGTCTTCTTGATGAGGATGTCTCCCTGCATCACGGGTTGGTGCAGCAGCACGGCCTGAAGACGGACGAGCTCCAGCATCGCCAGGAACATACAGATGAGAGCGCGCTCGGTGTGTGTGTTGTGGAGCAGGCGGCGCAGGCTGATGGGCTTGTCTTCCATCACCAGGCGGCGTTTTACGTAGTCGATCATCTGCGCGACAGTGACGGAGTCTTCATCAACGTCGAGAACCGGGCGTTCGCGGAGGCGGTTGAGGATGTCCTGAAAGACGCGGACGAGATCGACGGTATCGGCTGCAATCTCCTGATCGAGGCTTGAGTCTTCGGCTCCGGCGGCGAGTGTGTCGCGGCGGAAGTTCTTCATGCCGGGATTGCTCCACGTGGCCTCTTCGATCTGCTGCTTCTGGAGGAGCATCTGCGCGGCGGCCTTGAAGCGCTCGTGTTCGAGGAGGCGTTCGACTAGTTCTCGGCGTGGATCTTCGGATTCGCCACCTGCGACATCGCTGGGGTCGCGCGGGAGCAGCGTCTTCGACTTGATGTGGATGAGCAGCGAAGCCATGTAGATGAACTCGCCGGCTGCGTCGATGTCGACCTGCTTGAGGTGCTGGGTGTACTCGAGGAACTGGCTGGTGATGCGGGCGATGGGAATATCGTAGATGTCGATGTTCTGCTTGCGGATCAGGTCGAGGAGGAGATCGAGCGGGCCGTCGTAGACCAGGCCGACCGTGACAGAGAAGGGTGATTGGGAGGCTTCTTCTTTGTCCTTCTCTTTTTCTTTCGCCTGACGTTTTGGTTCGGGAGCTGCCGGCGGTGGGGGCGACTGGAGGGTGAAGGGAAGGGCGGCAACGGATGAAGTTTCCAGATCTTCGGCTAACGGAGAACCCAGGTTAGGCGATGAGACCGCCGAACCTGGGGCACCCGGTTCTGTGGAGGATTCCAGTTCTGTGACTAGGTTGGCCTCTTCGACGCTGGCTTCGGGATGGATGATCTCTTCGGGCATCTTTGTTATTCGAGGCCCATGGCCTGGCGGACGTGCTGGAGGGTCTGGATGGCGCGGCGGCGTGCGCGTGCGGATCCGTCCCATAGGATCGCGTCGACGTTGCTGGGGTCATCTTCGAGGATGCGACGACGCTCCTGAATGGGTTTGATGACAGTGACGATGGCGTCGGCGACCCAGCTTTTGCACTCGATACAGCCGATGCCTGCGGTGGTGCAGCCCTGACGGACCTTCTGCTGTGTCTCTTCGGTGGAGAAGACTTTGTGGAGATCGAAGACGGGGCAGATGTCGGGGTTGCCGGGGTCGGTGCGGCGGACGCGCGCGGGATCGGTGACCATGGTCTTGAGCTTGGCGCGAATGTCAGCTTCCGGCTCGGAGAGCATGATCGTGTTGTTGTAGCTCTTGGACATCTTGCGGCCGTCGAGGCCGGGGAGTTTGGGGCTTGGGGTGAGGAGAACTTTCGGTTCCGGCAGGATTCCTGCGCTGACGTTGTTGGCGGCGACTTCGGCGGCGATGATCTCCTTGTCGGAGTGGTCGGCGCGGGCTTTTTCGATGGCCGGGGTGGGTTGGGAGCAGTAGAGGGCGTTGAAGCGGCGGGCCACCTCACGGGTCAGCTCGACGTGAGCGACCTGGTCCTGACCAACAGGGACGAAGTCGGGCTGGTAGAGGAGGATGTCGGCGGCCTGGAGGAGAGGGTAGCCGAGGAAGCCGTAGGTGTTGAGGTCCTTCTCGCGGAGCTGCTCCTGCTGGTCCTTGTAGGTGGGGACGCGCTCCAGCCAGGGGAGCGGGGTGAACATGCTGAAGAGGGTGTGCAGCTCGGCGTGCTGGGGCACGTGGGACTGGATGAAGATGGTCGAGCGCTCGGGGTCGAGGCCGGCGGAGAGGAAGTCGAGGGCGACGTCGCGGATGTTCTGGCGGAGGGTCGAGGGGTCGGCGTAGTCGGTGGTGAGGGCGTGGAGGTCGGCGATGAAGAAGAAGCAGTCGTACTGGTCCTGGAGCTGGACCCAGTTGAAGAGTGCGCCCATGTAGTTGCCGAGGTGCAGGCGGCCAGTGGGGCGCATTCCAGAGAGGACGCGGGGGCGTTGGGGGATGGAGTTGGTTTCAGTCATCGCGGTCAGTGCAAGGGTAAATGATTCGTGGGAGATACAGGCGATCGGGCCTCTGCATAATCCGGGCTTTCAGGATGGGGTACCCCCCACCCCCCATTTCCCGGGCGTAAGTTTATTGCAATCAGCATTTTACGGCATATCACTCTCTGTAAAATATTCATAACAAACGAGTTACAGCCAGACATGTGCAAACAAACGAGTTAGCCCCGGAGGGTGGCCGGGGCTGGCTTGTTTTTAGCTCTATATCCAGTATAGCGGTTTGGAGCAAACTAATACGCCAACTCTATTTCCTTTGGTTTGAGCGGTTTAGGTGGTTTTTGGGCTTGACATGCGATTTCTGGGCCAAAAACGCGAAAAGAAAATTTAATCCTCCTTTGGGTGCGTCAAGGGATTGGCTGCACCCATTGGCTTCGCCAGGCTGGAGCCTCGAAGGGATCGGCGAAGTACTGGGTCTCGTGCATGACCTTACCGTCGCGGAACTCCATGATGCTCACTGTGTATGCTGGCCGACCCTGGCAGATGATGGTGTATCCGGTGATCCAGAGATGCGGGAGCTTGCAATGACGGCCCTAAACGGAGAAGAGAATGTGGTTGAAGATGTTGTAGAGGGGATAGAAGAGGGCGCCGATGAAGCGGCCGCCGAGTAGAAAAAGAGCGATCAGCGCAAACATGCCGATGCGGTCGTAGAGCTGGACGGCTTTGTAGGGGAGGAAGTGGCGGAGGATGTGGCTGCCGTCGAGCGGTGGGAGCGGGATGAGGTTGAAGACGAAGAGAAGCAGATTGATGAAGATGACGAGGTAGAGAAAGAGCGCGATGGGGAAGAGAGCGGGAAGGCCTACCGTGGGGACGCCGGGGACTTTTTCTGCGATGGCGACCGCGGTGGCGATGGTGGGGTCTCCGGCGGGAAGGACGTGCTTGATGACGATGAGCAGGATGAGCGCGACGGTGGCCGAGAGCAGGTTGCTGGCAGGGCCGGCGAGGGTGACGAGGATGTCGTCGCGCTTGTAGTTTTTGAAGTTGCGGGCGGTGACGGGAGTGGGTTTGGCCCAGCCGACGAGGAAGCCTCCGTAGACCAGAGAGATGAGGGGGAAGAGGACGGAGCCTAGCAGGTCGAGATGCTTGAGCGGGTTGAGGGTGACGCGGCCGAGCATCATGGCGGTGGGGTCGCCGAGGCGCATGGCGGCCCAGGCGTGAGCGCACTCGTGGATGCTGAAGGCGAGGATGAGAACGACGATCTCGAAGAAGATGACGACTACGTTGAG
>JBDTEQ010000168.1:0-17371 GCA_039922475.1 Edaphobacter sp. | reverse complement strand
CGGACGCGGAAGGTGCCGCGGCGGAAGTCGACGTCGTTGCGGTCGTAGAGGATTTCGACGAGGCGGCGGGTGATGTCCTCGCGCTTGATGCGCTGGCCTTTTTCGAGGAGCATCAACATGCCGTAGTAGGCTTCGGGGCTGCCCAGACCGTAGATGCAGGAGACGGAGCTGACGATGATGGCGTCGCGGCGCTCGAAGAGGCTTCGGGTAGCAGCGAGGCGTAGTTTGTCCAACTCTTCATTGACGGTTGACTCTTTTTCAATGAAGAGATCGCCGGCGGGGATGTAGGCTTCGGGTTGGTAGTAGTCGTAGTAGGAGACGAAGTACTCGACTGCGTTGTTGGGGAAGAAAGATTTGAACTCGTGATAGAGCTGGGCGGCGAGAGTCTTGTTATGTGCGAGGATGAGGGCGGGACGCTGCAGCTCTTCAATGACCTTGGCCATGGTGAAGGTCTTGCCGGAGCCGGTGACTCCGAGGAGGACCTGATCCTTTTCTCCGGCATGGATTCCGGAGACGAGCTCGGAGATGGCTCGGGGCTGGTCGCCCTGGGGTTTGTAGGTGGTCGCGAGCTGGAAGTCCATCCTTATAGGATAAGACAGGGAGTAGGGAATAGGCAGTAGGGAGTAGAAGACAGGAGGTTTTGATGGCTGTGGGAACTGAGTTGTGGCTGGTGCGACATGGGGAGACGGAGTGGAGTTTGAGCGGGGCGCATACCGGGCGGACGGATATTCCGTTGACGGAGCAGGGGAGGATGCGTGCGGAGAAGCTGCGGGATTATCTGAAGGGCACGACGTTTGCGGCGGTGTTTGTGAGTCCGATGAAACGTGCTCGTGAGACTTGCACGATTGCTGGATTTGGGGATGTTGCTGTGGTGGATGATGGGCTGAAAGAGTGGGACTACGGGATCTATGAGGGGAAGACTACGAAGGAGATACAGGAGAAGATTCCGGGGTGGTCGGTTTGGAAGGATGAGATTGTCGGTGGGGAGACGGTGGAACATGTGGGAGAGCGTGCGGATGGGGTGATTGCGCAGGCTTTGGATGCGGCGCCTGATGGAGGGAAGGTTGCTCTGTTTGCTCATGCGCATATTTTGAGGATTCTGGCGGCGCGGTGGATTGAGTTGGATGCGACTGGCGGAGCGCTGCTGGCGCTGGGTACGGGAAGCGTGAGCGTGCTGGGGTGGGAGCGGGAGACGCGGGTGATTCAGAGCTGGAATCGAGGGTTTGAGTAGGGCTGGATGTTTTTGATGTGTTGAGGCTGGAGACCCATTCCGACGAAGCGGGCGGGGAGTTGCTGGAAGCCGGGGATGCTGGTGAGGATCTTTAATAAGAGTGGCGGCTTGATGGGGCCGGTGCTGCGAAGAACGCGATTGAGGATGCGATGGGCGAAGACCTGCACTCGCTGGGTGTTGCGGACGGCGCTCTCGCGGTAGTGCTGGAGGCGTGCCAGGTCGTGGGGGGTGACGGAGCCGGCGAGTAGCGATTCGGTGAGGTAGTTGGCAGTGGCTACGGCGTCCTGGATTGCGATGTTGATGCCGATGCCTCCTACGGGGGACATGGCGTGGGCGGCGTCGCCGATGCAGAGGAGGCCGGGAGAGAACCACTGATGGAGGCGATTGACCTGGACGGTGAGGAGCTTGACCTTGTCCCAGGAGTCGATCTCCACGGTGCGGCCGGCGAGGAAAGGCACGATGCGCTCTATGCTCTGCTGGAATGCAGGCAGGCCTTCCTGCTGGATCTGCGGAAATAGACCTTTGGCGATGATGTAGCCGATCTGGAAGTAGTCGACGCGATCGATGAGGACGAGGAGACGGCCGTAGTTAATGTAGCCGAGAGCATTTTCGGGGTCGGTAGGCTGGCGGTCGATGCGGAGCCAGAGGACGTCGATCGGAACTCCTTCGTCGATGAGAGGAAGATGAGCGGCTTCGCGGGAGATGGCGTGGCGGCCATCGCAGCCGACGGTGAGGTGAGCGGGGATTTCGACTGGGCCTTCGGGTGTGTTGGCGCGAACGCCGATGGTTGTGCCGTTTTGCTGGATGAGGCCGGTCGCCTCCCAGCCCATGCGAAGAGTAAACGGCGGATATTGTGCGGCTTCGGCAGCGAGAAAGTTGAGGAAGTCCCACTGTGGCATGAGAGCGATGAATTTTGCTCGAGTTGGGAGGTGGGAGAAGTCGGCTATGCGGAAGCGCTGGCCGCCGATGACGGCAGAGAGGCCGGAGATCCGGGAGTGGGGGATGGTGAGGAATTTTTCCAGGAGGCCAAGCTCGTGGAGAAGCTGGAGTGTTGAGGGGTGGATGGTGTCGCCGCGGAAGTCGCGGAAGAAGTCTTTGTGTTTTTCGAGGACGGTGACGGCGATGCCCTGACGCGCGAGAAGGAA
Organism: Edaphobacter sp.; assembly: GCA_039922475.1. Taxonomy (GTDB): domain Bacteria; phylum Acidobacteriota; class Terriglobia; order Terriglobales; family Acidobacteriaceae; genus Edaphobacter. Next base: position 14,995 of record JBDTEQ010000168.1, on the reverse strand, counting down.
GCCGAGCATGATGCCCGCTGGGCCTCCGCCGATGATGCAACAGTTCGTGGCTAGCGGATTGATCGGGGTGGTCATGTGCAATGAGGCTAGCAAGGGTGCGTGGAGGCGTCAAAGAGCAAGTGCTGTAGGAGCGATGTTGAGAATGTTTAGCCAGTCGGTGGGGGATTGAGCGAGGTCGTCGGGCGGGAGGTCGACGAGCGAGTGGGGTTTGAGGCCGAAGGCGCAGCCGATGCTGCGGGCTCCGCAGTTGCGGGCGGTGAGGACATCTACGTCGGTGTCGCCGATCATGATGGTTTCGGTAGGAGCGATAGTGCGGCCGGCGATGCGGCTGGCTTCGGCTAGGAGAGTCTGGAGTCCGTGGGGGTCGGGTTTTTTGGTGTGGAAGCTGTTGCCGCCGTAGTTCTGAAAGAAGAAGGGGGAGAGGCCGAAGTGGTCGCAGATGTCGCGGGAGGGGTTGACGGGTTTGTTGGTGAGGACGGCCATGAGGATATTGGGACGTGCGGCGCGAATGACTTCGAGTGATTCGAGGACGCCCGGGTAAACGATGGTGTAGTCGAGTTTATGGGCACGGTAGAAGTCGAGAAAGAATGTGAGAGCTGTGGTTACGTATTCTTCGTCGTGGGGGTCGCCTTCGGGGTCGCCAAAGGCGCGGCGGATGAGGAGGGAGGCTCCGTCGCCGATGTAGCTGGAGATGACGGCTTCGGGGAGTTCCGGCTTGCCGAAGTGTGCGAGGGTGGCGTTGACGGAGTTGCAGAGATCGATGCGGGAGTCGATGAGGGTGCCGTCGAGATCGAAGACGAGAAGGCTGGGAGGCAGGGCAGGAGACATTTGTTTAATGGTAATGGATTTGTCGGGTGTAAGCTTCTTGGGTAACGAGGAGGCACTATGCGCGATGCGATGACGGAAGCGGCTGGGGAGTGGACGCGGCGGCAGTTTGTTGCAGGACTAACAGCAGCGGGTGTGGTAGCGAGCGCGGGCGTGCCGGCGTTGGCGCAGACCGGATTGACCGGCGAGGCGGCAATGCGTGAGCTGATGGCGGGGAATGAACGGTTTGTTGCGGGGAAGATTACTTCGTTTCCCGAGGACCTGAAGATATTGAAAGAGAAGACCGTGACGAAACAGGAGCCGTTTGCCGCAGTGCTCTCGTGCGCGGATTCGCGTGTGCCGGTGGAGATTATCTTCGATCAGAGCATTGGGCATTTATTTGTGACGCGAGTGGCAGGGAACATGGTGACGCCGGAGATTATTGCAAGCCTGGAGTATGGAGTTGCCGTGCTTGGAGTGAAGGCGATTCTTGTGTTGGGGCACTCGAACTGCGGGGCGATTAGTGCGTCGATCGCGGGGAAGGAGGTGCCGGGACAGATCAGCGTGCTGTATCAGCACTTGATGCCGGCGATTGCGAGAGCGAAGGGAGATGTTCCGCTGGCGGTGAAGATGAATGCAGAGTATCAGGCGCGATTGTTGAGCGAGGGTTCTACTGTGATTGCGAAGGCCATTAAAGAGAATGGGGTGAAAGTTGCCGGCGGAGTCTACGACCTGGGGAGCGGCCGGGTGACGCTGGGGTGAGTAAGTTGGGAGAATTCTGAGCTTCGCTCGGAATGACAGACTCTTTCAGCACTCTACACCAGTTAGGAAGTTGCTCTAAGGATGCAAAGGAAACGCCAAGGCACGCTATGGTGACCCTGGCGTTTGTTTTTTGCGTGCTGGGAGTTATTTGATCTGGATGTCTCCGGAGCCTGTGCTGATCCGGATGGTGGGGCCGCCGCCGTTGACTGGCCCGCTGACGTGATGACGGTTAAGGCTGCCCTGCATGGTGATGGGTTGTGAGACGTTGATACCGCCGGAGCCGGTGTCCGCGTCGAGGTTGAAGTGAGCGTTGCCGACGGCGAGCCGGACAGAGCCACTGCCGGTGGTGAGCTTCCAGTCGGAGGTGGGTTGCCCCTGAACGTCGATATCGCCGCTGCCGGTGCCTGCTTTGAGTGCTCCGTCTACACCCCTGAGGCGGATGCTGCCGCTGCCGGTTTCGGCTTTGACATCACCGGGGCCGGTCTGCTCGAGCTCAATGTCTCCGGAGCCGGTACCGAGTGTGGAGGGACCCTGGATGCCGTGGGCACGAACGGAGCCTGAGCCGCTCTGCGCTTTGACTGAGGCTCCGACGTCCTGAATCTGTACGTCGCCGGAGCCGGTGGCAGCGCTGATGGCTGAAGCTTTGGGGAGGGTGACGTCGTAATCGATACTGATGTTGTTGTAGAGGTCGTTGTGATGCTCCGCGCCGATGATGATGTCGTTGCCATTCTGGACGATGGGCGGGTTGTTGATGATCTGCTGGATGCGGCTGTCAGCGTTGCCGTCGCCCATCCAACCATGGCTGGAGCGAAGATGGGCGACGATGTGAACCTGAGTGCCCGAGCCGGGATTGAGATGGATGTAGCCGGAGCCGGTGTGGACCGAGACGCTGGGAGATCCGTTGACGTTGAGGGTGCGGTCGAAGCTATTGTCGGCTGCGAAGGCGGTGGCGGCAGCGAGAGCCAGCGTGGCGGCGGTTGCGGTGAGAATTCTGAAGGACATCGGAGATTCCTTTCTTTAACTCTGATCATTTCGAATCGGCAAAAGCTCGATGCTGACTCTTGCGAGGGGTGAAGCTCTCTGGTCGCTATTTCTATGTGCTCGTCATCGGCCTGAAGGCTATTGCTGAAGGATAACGGTGTCGCCGGATTTGAGGCCGGCGAGGACTTCGGTTTTGGTGCCGTTGGAGATGCCGGTCTTGATTGCGATGGTGCGGCGGCCGTCCTTGCCTTTGGTGTCTGGAACTTCGACGGAGGCGTTGCGGTCCTTGTCGTAGAGGACGGCCTGTTCAGGGACGGTGAGAACATTCTTGTGCTCTTCGAGGAGGATCTCGGCGTTGGCGGTCATGTTGGTCTTGAGTTCACCTCCAGGGTTGTCGATGGAGACGCGGACTTCAAACGTGGTGACGTTGTCTTTTTCAACGCCGAGAGGAGCGATCTTGGTGACCTTGCCGAAGAAGGTCTTGTCCTTGAATGATTCGACCTTGATGCGCGCGGCCTGACCGAGATAGACCTTACCGATGTCGGACTCGTCGACTTTGCCCTGGACGTAGACCTGGGTGGTGTCGCCGACGGTCATGACGAGAGTGGCGGTGGAGCCGAGGACCAGGATGGAGCTGACTGCGTCGCCGATCTCGACGTCTCGGGAGAGGATGGTTCCGTCCATGGGCGAGGTGACGGTGGTGTAGCTGAGCTGCTCTTCAAGCTGCTTGAGGGAGGCCTGATTCTGAGCGACCTGCGCCTGAGCCTGGCGGAGCTTGGAGGTATCGACGCTGATCTGGGATACGGCTTTGTCGCGCGTGTTGGTGGCGGCGAGATACTTCTGCTGCGCGTCATCCATGGCCTGCAAAGGCACGAGACCCTGCTTCGACATGGCGAGGTTGCGCTCGTAGGTAATCTTGTACATGGGAAGATCGGGGGCTTCGGCGTTGACCTTGTCGTAGTCAATGGAGGCGGCGGCCGCGTGCGCGTTCGACTGGGCGGCGGCGAGCTGGGCCTTCTGCGCGGCGACCTGATCGAGGATCTCCTGCTGATCGAGCTGGGCGAGGACCTGACCCTGCTTGACGTGATCGTTGATGTCGACGTCGAGGCGGGTGACGATACCGGAGGCCTTGGATTTAACTTCGACCTTGGTGATGGGCTGGACTTTGCCGGTGGCGACGACGGAGCGGGCGATATCTCCGGATTCGACTTTGGCGAGTTGGGAGGGCTCGAACTTGGTGGTGTTGCCGCGGGCGGCGACGGCGATGCCCAGGACTGCGACAACGACAACGGCGATGAGGCTCGTCCAGATCCAGAATTTTCGTTTGCTTTTACGCTGTGTGGCCAAGGTGAGCTCCAAAAGGTTCTGGTGAGTTGAGTCGTCTCGGAGTGTGGTTACGCAGAAAGAACCTGCGCGGTTCCGTGGGCGGGGGAGAAAGTTGCAACACAGGCACGCCGAGTTACTGCCGCCTCCCATTTTGGACGGGGCGGCAGGCTGAAGGGAATACCAACTTTGGGGAGTGCCGGGCGAGGGCTTTTATGAGTATTTGCGGAGGACGCCCAGGACTTTTCCCTGAATGCTGACATTGTCGGCTGGGGCGTAGATAGGGGCCATCTCGGTATTGGAGGGCTGCAGGCGAACCATACTGCCTTCGCGATAGAAGCGCTTGAGAGTGGCGTCGGAGCCGTCGATCAGGGCGACGATGATCTCGCCCTCGCGTGCGGTGCGGGTACGCTCGACCAGAACGTAGTCTCCGGAGACGATGTGCTCGTCGCGCATGGAGTCGCCACGTACCTCAAGAGCAAAGACTTCGCGGTTTCCAATGATGTCCGACAGGGAGATACTTTCGGCGGTTTCGATGGCTTCTACAGGCTGGCCGGCTGCGATACGGCCCATCAATGGCAGGCGATCGGAGCCCTTTTTCCCACTGCGGACGGGGAGCACGTCGATGGAACGGCTTCTGTTGTGTGCACGCTGGAGCAGACCCTTGTTCTGCAGATTGGTGACGTGCTTGTGCACGGTTGCGAGGGAGCTGAGTCCCAGACCGCTGGCGATCTCCTCATAGGAGGGGGAGTAGCCATTCTTCTGGGTGAAGCTGGAAAGGAAGTCTATGACCTCTTTTTGCCGCCGCGTGATTGCCATGGCCATGATTGTAGCGAATAAAAGGCGAATTGCAAGTGTTAAATGGGAACTCTTCGGTATGAGCTAACTGTGTTGATTCCCGATTCAGGTTTTTGGCCTGCCTTCTTCTCGGTTGGAGCACTCGGGATGGTTTGGGTTATGTCCATCGGTCGTATCTGCCGGGCTAAAGAAGACGAACACGAAGGGCGCAAAGTAAACGTCAAGGTGCGCGAAGGAGCGGCGAGTGATTTTTGCGATTCTGCCGTCTGTTTTATGCGCTGCTGTTTAGTTCGCTTTTTCAAAGTTGGTCTTTGTCAGAGATTTTTAACGACGATCTCATTCATTACTCCTCCCGAGAAATGCATTATTCGCCTTCGCTCTTCATGAGCCGATATCGAACTGAGTCGTCGCAAAATTCCCATTTTGAAAATCACATGCGCAATTATTTGCGATGAGTACTTGTCAGGACGCGATGGATGAACCAAGGTAATGAGACCAGCCGAATTGGTAATGTGTCCTGCGGTGTTTGAAAGTTTTCTGTTTTGGGAGATAGAGAATGCAAGTTTTGATTGTTGAAGATGACGCGGCGCTTGGGTTGTTTTTGCAAAAGGGGCTCAAGCTTGAGGGTCACGAGGTGACCTGGGTAGGAGATGGCGAGGCGGCGCTGGTTCACGCGGCTGAGCATCGACCGGATCTGATTGTGCTTGACCTGAGCCTTCCGCGAAAAGACGGGACCGAGGTGCTGGAAGAGATGCGTGGCAGGTTCGATGGGACGGCGGTACTGGTATTGACGGGACGGAGCCAGGTGGAAGAGCGCGTGAAATGCCTGAATTTGGGAGCGGACGATTGCCTGTTGAAGCCCTTCAGCTTTCATGAGCTGACGGCGCGGTGCCGTGCGCTGCTGCGGCGGAGGGAGCACTTTGCCGATCCTGTGCTGCGGCATGGCGAGGTGGAGATGAACCGAATGGAGCGGCGCGTGGTTCGCAATGGATGGGCGGTGGAGCTGACGGTGAAGGAGTTTGCGCTGCTGGAGTATCTGCTGATGCGGCGGGGACGGTGTTGCAGCCGGAGCGAGCTGCTGCGTGAGGTGTGGCAGATGTCTCCCGATGCTGGGACCAACGTGGTGGATGTGTATGTGAACTATCTGCGGAAGAAGCTTGGAGCGGCGCATGTGGGCGAAAGTGTCGGGGACGCAGTGATCGAGACGGTTCGCGGTGAAGGATACCGGATGAGCATAGGGAAGGCGGGGGCACGGGCGAGTGAGTATCCCGTGAGCGCGGCGGCGTTTGCCGGTGCGTGAGTTTGTCCAAACGTTGGAGCAGACGGAGCTGGTGGAGCGGATCGATGTGGCGCTGCATGGTCTGTGCCAGCCGCTGACGGTGTTGCAGTGCCGACTGGCGATAGGCGACCTGATTGGAGAGCCGGATGCGATGCGCGATGCGATCCGCGAGGGATTGCATGAATGTGCTCGGTTGAACGAAACAGTGGGTACGATGCGTGCGATGCTGCAGCAGGCGATGACCCAACAAGATGACGAGAGGATACGGTGAGCAGGATGACGGGACGCGAGGCGGCGTTGAATGAGAGTGTGGCGGAGACGGCGGCGATTCGAACGGTTGTGCTGGCGAGTGCAGATGCAGGGTTGCGGCAGAGGTTGCGGTCTTCGTTGACCGGGCTGCGGTGGCAGGTTCGCGAGGCTGCGGGCGGGGCAGAGGCGATGGCCCAGCTGGAAGATTCGCGGTCGGAGGCGCTGCTGGTGGATAGCTGGCTGCCGGACCTGGAGGTGGGTGAGTTTGCGACAGTGATTCGAATGCTTTATCCGGCGATGGAGTTGCTGCGCGTGGACGGCGGCGCGGATGGCGGAGCGCGGAGCCCGAGGAGGAATGAGTTGCTGCATGCGCTGCGTGAGGCGCAGGACGCTCCGCTGAATGATGCGCCGGCGTGGGCGATGGCTCCGGATGCGGTGCCTGCGGCTACGGCACGAACGGTGGCGCGAGTTTCGGCTGCAGCTTCGTCTGGGGTTTCGCCTACGATTCTGTCTTCGGCGCGGAGGGAGAGCGGCGATGAGGCGCGGGCGAGAGAAGAAGAGGCGCGGTTGGATTCGGCGCGGCAGGCACTCTCGGTTTTGATGGGGCGGTCGGAGGTGGCTTGGCCTGCGGTGCAGAGGGAGGCGATGCTGCCGGAGATGGTTGGGGCGAGTGAGCCGATGCGGGAGTTGACGCGGCTGATCCGGCTGGTGGCGCCGCGATCCACTACGGTGCTGATTGAAGGAGAGACCGGGACGGGGAAAGAGGTGGTGGCGCGGGCGATACACAGATTGAGCGAGCGTGCAGGCAAACCGTTTGCGGTGTTGAACTGTGCGGCGATTCCGGAGGCTTTACTTGAAGCGGAGTTGTTTGGCCATACGCGTGGGGCGTTTACAGGAGCGGTGCAGTCGCGGACCGGGCGGATTGAGGCAGCGCATGGAGGGACACTGTTCCTCGATGAGATTGGCGAGATGCCGATGGCGTTGCAGGCGAAGATGCTGCGGTTTTTGGAGTGCGGCGAGTTGCAGCGCGTGGGCGATAACGAGACGATGCGCGTGGATGTGAGAGTGATTGCGGCGACGCATCAACCACTGGAGAAACTGGCTACGAGCGTGGGAGCGGAACGGACGTTTCGATTGGATCTTTATCATCGGCTGGCTGTGTTTCCGTTGGAGGTGCCGGCGCTGCGGGAGAGAATGGAAGACCTGGATCTGCTGGCAGAATATTTTCTGGAGCAGATGGGGCAGGAGATGCCGCGGAAACGATTGACGCCGGAGGCAACAACAAAGCTCCATGAATATAGTTGGCCAGGGAATGTACGCGAGCTGATGCATGTGTTGGAACGCGGTGCGATTCTTGCCGAAGACAGGATGGAGATTGGCGGGGAGGAGATTCGGCTTCGGCGCGTGACGCGAGGGTGAGTTTATTGAAGTGCAATTGGTGTGAATAAGAGCGCTCTCATCTGAGGGCGCTTTTCTTTGGTTGCTGGACTGCATGTGTTACCGCGTGGAGGTAACGCGATGCAGACGACGACAGCAATGAGCGATGCGCTGGGGCAGTATCTGGACCTGACCAGTCGGCAGATCCAACTGACGGCCAGCAACATGGCCAACGTGGATACGCCTGGGTACAAAACGCAGGGGTTCGATTTTGAGCAGGAGTTTGCGCGGCAGCTGAACAATGGCGCGAGTGCGACGGGGCTTGAGGGTGCGCAGGTTGCCTCGGAGAATGTCGACGGCCTGGTGGCGCGGCCGGATGGAAATAACGTGTCGATGGACCGCGAGGGGTTGCAACTGGCGAAGTCGCAACTACAGTTCAAACTTGGGGTGCAACTTTTGAAGCAGGAGTTTTCGAACGTGATGAGTGCAATCCACATGGACTCTAAATAACTATGAATCTCTTTGGCGTAATGGATGTGAGTGGTTCGGCGCTGCGGGCCGAGCGAGTGCGGGCTGAGGTTGTGGCTTCGAATATGGCTAACGCCGAGACGACACGGACACCGGAGGGCGGGCCGTACGAGCGGCATCATGTGGTGTTCGAGGCCGAGGGTGGCGGGAGCTTTCATGACTCGCTGGTGAACCAGATGAATGATGGCTCGATGGGTACGCTTGGCAACGGGTTCAAGAGTTCGCTTGCTGGTGGTCTCGGTATGGGTTTGAGTGATGATCCGACTGCGGCGAATGGAGCGCCGGGCGGCGTTGCCGTGGCGGGTGTAATCAGCGATGCGAGTGCTCCGCTGATGCGGTATGACCCCGCGCATCCGGATGCAGGGCCAGATGGATTTGTAGCGTATCCGGATATCAACCCGCTGACGGAGATGGTGGATTTGATGGGAGCTACGCGGTCGTATGGGATGAACGCTTCGGCGATTACCGCGGAGAAGGGCATGGTCTCTGCTTCGCTCGATATTTTGAAATAAACGAGATGGAAATTTGTAACGAGATTCAGGAGGAGTTGTGATCGGATTGTCAGGTGCGTCGGCGGTAATGAACAGCTTGAGTTCCGGAGCTGTGGATGATGGGTTCCTGAGTGACGCGGGTGTGGCTGCCTCGAATATAGGTGGTTCTGCGGGGGTACCATTTGCTGGGATGTTGCAGTCGATGGTGCAGCAGACCGGTGAACTGGATAAGAAGGCGTCGCAGGCGGTAACTGGACTGCTGAATGGTTCGGGCGTGGAGATTCATGACGCGATGATTGCAACGCAAAAGGCGGACATGGCGTTTGAGCTGGCGTTGCAGGTTCGCAATAAAGCTGTGGGCGCTTATCAACAGATGATGGGGATGCAGTTTTAAGAGTTTCGAGTTTTAGAGGAACGCTGAGGCGAGATGGCTGAGATAGAACAGGCAGGCGGGGCGGGGATGCAGCGAGCGGAGCAAGCCAGTACAGGTGTGGCTGGCGGACCTGCGGAGAAGGCGCTGGCGATGGTTGCTGCACTGCGCCAACGTCTGATGGCGATGCCGGCGGGAAAACGAACCTGGTTGATTGCATCGGCAGTGTTTCTGGCTGCGATGTGTGCGGGGATGATCTGGTTTGCGGGACGGCCGGACTGGAGGACTCTGTTCAGCGGACTTGATGGCAAGGATGTGCAGCAGGTGTCGCAGGAGTTGGCTGCCGCGGGGATTCCGTATGAGACGACGGTGGATGGAGGGGGCGTGCAGGTGCCGGCGGACATGTTGGACAAGGCTCGGATGGAGGTGGCGGCGAAGGGAATGCCGCAGACTGGACGCCTGGGTTTTGAGTTGTTCGATAAACCAAACTGGGTCGGGAGCGAGTTTGACGAACGCGTGAACTATCAGCGTGCGCTGGAAGGCGAGCTGGAACACACGATTGAGACACTTGGAGTTGTGAAGTCAGCCAGAGTGCATCTGGTGTTACCGCAGGCTTCGTTGTTTGCTGCGGAAGAGAAGGTGGCGAAGGCTTCGGTGGTGTTGAAGCTGAAGCGCGCTTCGGTCGATCCTGAGCAGGCCGATGCGATTCGCAGCCTTGTGGCCGGATCGGTAGAGAATTTGAGCGTCGATCAGGTAACGCTGGTGGATGCTGATGGACGGGTGAACTTCAAACCACGCTCGAGCAATGCGGCAGAGGCGGATGAAGAGGCAGCCATGGAGGCGAAGCTTGTAGCGATGCTGGAGCCACTGGCTGGACGCGACAACGTGCGGGCTACGGTGAATATCAGCTATGACGAGGGCAGTGAGGAGCACACGGATGAGGTCTACGATCCAACCGAAGTTGCTACGTTGAGCATGCAGAAGAGTGAACAGATATCTGCCGGACGAGGTATGCCTTCCGGCGTTCCGGGCACTGCGAGTAACTCTCCGGCAGGCTCTCCGGATGGAGCGGTTGCGGGATCGCAGGCTGCGGCTGCGCCAGGCACGCCGCCGCTGCTGCAGAAGCCGACGTTGCCGGTTTATCCGCAGCAGGGCGGGGGACAGGGACAGAGTCTGCATGAAGAGAATGGAACCTACGGAGTTACAAAACATCTTGTCCATACCGAACAGGGACCGGGGCGCGTGCGGCGCGTATCGGCGGCGGTAGTGGTGAACGATCGCAACATGGCCGAGGGCGTCGGCAAAATGGAGCACATGGTGTGGAAACCGCGCAGCGCCGACGAGATGCATCGCCTGGAGGAGTTGGCTCAGGCCGCGGTGGGCTACGATGCGCGACGCGGGGACCAGGTGGTGATGCAGAACGTGAGCTTCAGCACGAACGCTCCCGAGATAAAGCCGCCGACCATGGACAGGCTGATGGACGAAACGCGCGGGCTCCTGCATACCCAACCGGGCCTGATGCGAACGGCAGTGATCGGGATCTGCGGTGTGTTGCTGGTGCTTTTTGTGCTGCGTCCAGTAGCAACGCAGATGACGGCAACACTGCGGGAACCAATGCTATTGCCGGCTGGAGCAAGTGTAGGCGGCGCATTTGCAGAACAGGAAGACGCAACACCACAGAATGATGAGGTCGAGGAAGCCTTGCTGCCACGACCCAGAAGCAAGACGCATCAGTTGCAGCAGGGGATCTTTGAGCATGTTTCGGAACACATTCGACGCGAGCCAGCGCAGAGTACACGGTTGCTGGAGGCCTGGATCGGGTCGTCTGAGGAGAAGGATTGATGGGAGCAGTAGCGCAGTTTTCAGGAGTAGAGGCTATGCGGCAAAATCCGTTGCTGCTGACACCGGAGGCAGGCTTTGTACCTGCGGATATACCGGGATTGCGCAAGGCCGCAATTTTGATGGTCGCAATTGGAGATGAGCTGGCGAAGACTCTGTTCCAGAGCTTGTCGGAGAGCGACGTGCAACGGGTGACGGAGGAGATTACGCGACTAGGAGATGTTCCGGCAGCGCAACTGACGCAAGTGCTGACGGAGTTCTATGGATTGCTGGAGACGCAGCAGTACATGGTGCGCGGCGGAACGGACTATGCGCTGAAGCTGCTGACAGAGGCCTTTGGAGCCAAGCGCGCTGAAGAATTGTTGCAGCAGGCGAAAAAGATTCGCGAGCGCAACAACGGTGACATGGCAAAGCTGCAGGAGATCGATCCGCAGCACCTGGGAAAGTTTCTTGAGAACGAACACTCGCAGACGGTTGCGCTGGTGCTGGCGCACCTGGATGCGAAACGCGCTTCGATGGTGCTGATGAATCTGCAAGGCACTATGCGTGTTGACGTGGTGCGGAGGCTGGCGGAGATGCGGCAGTTTTCTCCGGAGATGGCACAGACGGTCGCCATGGCGCTGCATAAACGGATGGAGAAGATGGGCTCGAGCGGAAGGAAATCTTACTCTGGCTTCAAGGCGGTAGCGGAGTTACTGAACCGGCTGAACCAGACGGAGAGCCGCGTGATTCTGGAAGAGATTGAACAGAGCGAGCCGCAGGTCGCAATTGGAATACGGGAGCTGATGTTTGTGTTTGAAGACCTGGTGACGGTGCCCCCGGAGAGTATTCGCGAGTTTGTGAGTGCGGCGGACAAGAAAGTGCTGGCGATGGCTTTGAAGGGTGGGAAGGAGAACGTGAAGGCGCACCTGTTCCAGGCGATGAGCTCGCGGGCAGTAGAGATGTTGAAAGAGGACATGGAGGTTATGGGGCCGGTGCGGATGCGCGATGTCGGGCAGGCCCAGCACGAGTTGCTGGCTTTGGCGCGGCAACTGGAGAGCGAAGGGAAGATGATTCTGAAGATGGAGGCCGACGATGATCTCGCCGTCTGAGAACGTAGGTTTGAACACCGGAATGCGTAATGCCGTGGTCGGAGCGCCGGTGAGATTGGTTGATGAAGGAGTGCGTGCTGTATCGCGGTTGGAATTTTATCCGTTAGAGCGAGTTGAGATCAGTGAAGAGCAGGAGCCAGCCGCGGCAGAGGTAATTCTGAGGGAAGAGTTGACTGCACTGGATGGGCGGTTGCGGTCGGAGGTCGAAGAAGTCTCGGCACGCGTGGAGATGGCTCGAAGTGAGGCGAGGATTGAATCTCGGAGAGAGTGGGAGCAGGAGCTGGCTGCGAAAATCGCGGTGGAGCGCGAGACCATTCTGAAGGCTGCTGAAGAGTTTCGGCGGGAGCGCGCACGGTATTTTGCGGCAGTAGAGGCGGAGGTGGTGAAGCTTGCGCTGGCGATTGCCGCGCGTGTGTTGCACCGTGAGTCGATGCTTGATCCCATGCTGCTGACAGGGGTGGTGAGGGTTGCGCTGGAGAAAGTGTCAGACAATAGTGCGACGGTTTTGCGAGTGCCGGTGGACGAGGTGGAGCGATGGCGGGGCATATTTATGGAGAGCCTCGAGTCTTCGCTGCAACTTGTTGGAGATGAGCGACTGAATGCAGGAGAGTGCGTGCTGGATACGAATGTTGGAAGAGTTGAGTTGGGTGTGAGCGCACAGTTGGAAGAGATTGAACGAGGTTTTTTTGATCTGATGCAGCAGAGGCCGTCGTGAAGGGGGAGCTACAGGAGAGACCCGTAGCTGGAACTGCGAGCCTGGACGCGTATAGGAAGCAACTGGCGGAGAGACCCTCCTGGCGATGGAGTGGGCGTGTGGTTGAGGCCAATGGCCAGACGGTCGAAGCGGAGGGGCCACTTTGTTCCGTGGGAGAGTGTTGCGAGATTGTCGATGGAGATGGCGAACGACATCGGGCTGAGGTGATCGGGTTTCGTGGCCGGCATGTGCTGGCGATGCCATTGAAAGCGACTCGCGGGATTCGCTACGGCGACGCAGTGCTGGCGATGGGGGTAACGCCGGGAATCGCCGTCGGAACTGAGATGGAGGGGAGGATCGTGGATGCACTGGGGTCGCCGCTGGATGGATTGGCTGCGCCGCGAGCGGTAGAGATGTGGCCGCTGGATGGGACGATACCGCACCCGATGGAACGCGAAGCGATCAAGGAGCCTTTGCAGACGGGACTTCGCGTGCTGGATGGAATGTTGACTGTGGGGCGAGGGCAGCGCGTGGGAATCTTTGGCGGATCGGGAGTGGGGAAGAGCACGCTGATTGGAATGATGGCTCGGAATACGGCGGCGGATCTGACGGTGGTTGGACTGGTGGGCGAACGAGGACGAGAAGTAAGAGAGTTTGTGGAGGACTCGCTGGGCGAGGAGGGACGCAAGCGGTCGGTGGTGCTGGTGTCGACTTCAGATCAGAGCCCGTTGCTGCGGATGCGGGCTGCGATGGCGGCAACTTCAGTCGCAGAGTTTTATGCAGCGCGGGGGAGACATGTTTTGCTGGTGCTCGATTCGTTGACGCGGTATGCGATGGCTGCGCGCGAGATTGGACTGGCTGCGGGGGAGCCTCCGGCGAGTAAGGGGTATACGCCTTCGGTGTTCGCGCGCCTGGCGAAGCTGGTGGAGCGGGCTGGGAATTTTCGGAGTGGAAGCATTACTGCGTTCTATACGGTGCTGATGGAAGGCGACGATCAGCAGGACCCTGTGGTGGATGCGGTTCGGTCGCTGCTCGATGGCCATGTGGTATTGTCGCGATCGATGGCTGCAGGAGGGTGGTATCCGCCGGTGAATGTGCTGGATTCCCTTAGCCGGTTGATGCCTGCGGTAACGATGCCGGAGCACAGAGCAAAGGCGGGGCTGGCTCGAAGGTTGTTGGCAGCCCATGCGCGGTCAGAGGATCTGATTCGCATTGGCGCCTATAAGTCCGGGACGGATGAAGAGCTGGATCGCGCGATGCGGGCGATGCCGTTGCTGCGTGAGTTTCTGGAACAGGGAAGCAATGAGCGCGTGACGATGCAGGAGAGTATTGCGCAGCTTAGTGCGATGGAGTTGTAGGCGATGCAACGACGGTTGAAGACTTTGCAGCGGCTGGTCACGTTATATGCTGCCGTCGAGGAGATGCATTCGATTGAGTTGCAAAGGGTGACGGCTGCGGTTCGTGAGACGCAGCGCGCTATTGGAGTGCAGCGAGAGGTTGCAGAGTCAGCGAGAACCGATGGCCGCGGAGCCTTGCTGACGGGAGATCGCATCGGTCGGATGATGGCCGAAAGTCAACAGGAGTCTGCCGCGTGGAGACGGCGGGGACTGGAGCAGATTCGTCTTGAGCGCGAGGAGTTGAACGATGCTGCCAGGGAACAGTATGTGGCCAGTCGCCTGAAGCGAGAGCAGATGAAGCGCGTTCTCGAAGATATTGCCTCGCGGATGGAGACCGAAGAGGGACGCCGAATGCAGGCTGCTTCCGATGATAGATTTCTGGCGCGACGGCGATGGACAGATACGCAGGAGAAGCTACGGGACGGCCAGATGAAGACGCCCTAATGATTGCGGAATCGGATTTGGTCTGTGGAATGCATACTCACTTGTTGCGAAAGATGGATGAGGAAGGCAAATGATGAGCGCGACGATTTTGATGGCTGCGAGTGTGGAGCGGATGAATGCCCATCCTGTTTCTACGGAGATGCTGCCTGATCCGGGAGAGTCGAAAGAGCCGTCTTTTGCAAAGAGCTTTCAGGAACGCGTAGAAGGAGCCGATTTACTGCACGCAAAAAGTTCAGTAGAGGAGGCTATGGCCACGTTGCCGGTTGTGAAAGATGGCAGCTTCGCGAAGGTATCGGATGAAGCTGCTGCGACGGTCGTCTCTGCAAAGCTAAAGTTAGCTGGAAGTCAGCATATACCCGAGTCCAGCGAGCTAAAGAGCCTTGTAAGCCAGAAGACAATTCAACCGCAAGTGCCCACAAAGGCCGAGTTAGAAAAGCAAGCAGAAGCAAATGTGCGGGCGGTCGATTCTGGGGCGACGACAGTTGATTCATCAGAACAGACGGAGGACATTGTCGATAATGTTTCATTCGATACTCCTCCTCCTTCCGCTCAGTCGACCGTTAGTGCA
>JBDTEQ010000167.1:0-15503 GCA_039922475.1 Edaphobacter sp. | reverse complement strand
GGGATGGAGGCTTCAGCGCTCGAACGGTTTCCGCATGAGTTCAGCGGAGGACAACGGCAGAGGATCAATATTGCGCGTGCCCTGGCGTTGAAGCCGGAGTTTCTGGTGTTGGATGAGCCGGTGAGCGCCCTGGATGTATCGGTGGGAGCACAGGTGGTGAACCTGCTGAAGGATCTCCAGCGGAAGCATGGGCTGACATATCTTTTCATTTCGCATTCGATGCCTCTGGTGCGGTATCTGTGCGATCGAGTAGCCGTGATGCAGAAGGGAAAGCTTGTAGAGTTGGGGGAGTGTGAACAGGTTTGTGATGCTCCCCAGGAGCAGTACACGCGGAGGCTGATTGAGGCGACACCTGAGATGCCGATAACGGTTGTGGAGGGCTGAGGTGAGTATCGCTGTGGCACGGAAGGCTGACGTCTGGCGCTAATCGATACAATAGAAAATGGATGATCTTCAGTTTTGGTACTCATTGGCACTACATTTGGCTGGTCGTCGCCTCCTTTATTGCGGGCGTGATGAATGCAATGGCTGGCGGCGGATCGTTTATCTCCTTTCCGGCGATGTTGGCGATGGGGATACCACCGGTGCAGGCGAACGCAACCAATACTGTCGCATTGTGGCCGGGGCAATTGACTTCGTTAGCCGCACTGAGAGGAGATGTCCGCAAGGATCTTCTTCCGGCGATCGTGCTGGCTTCGATCGCCGGTGGAACTACCGGCGCAGTAGTCCTGCTGCGAACAAAGCAGGTCACATTCCTCCACATGATCCCATGGCTGATCTTGATGGGGGCTCTGATCTTCGGGATCAGTGGGCCGGTATCGCGATGGTTGCGGAGACATTCGGCTGAGCCTCACGTCAGGCGTAATCCGAATTTAATTCTGCTGGTATGTGCGTTATTTCCGATTTGCTTCTACATCGGATACTTCGGCGCAGGTGGCGGGTTTTTGATTATGACAGTGCTGGCGCTAACCGGCGTGGAAGAGATGCACACACTGAATGCAATGAAGGTCGTGGCGGCGTGTCTGTCAAACCTTGTAGCTATCATTACGTTCATCGTCAGCGGAGCGATTCTATGGCATTACTGCCTGATCTCGATGGTGTTCGCTGCTACGGGCGGATACGTGGGGGCGCAGTATGCGCGACGCATGAATCCCGACGTCCTGAGAACTATTGTGGTGCTGACGGGATGTGTAATCGCCGCTTATTTCTTCTGGAGACAAGGATGACGGCCTCGGAATATGCAGCAGGTAATCGGGAATTGCCGGAGGAGGAAGCGCTATGAGTCACGAAGGAATTCGCATTGTCGATGCCAAAGAGGCTCGAGAGGAAGATACACAGCACGAACGACTTCCAGCGGAGGCGGTGACTCCGAAGAAAGTGCGAGTTAAGAAGACGGAAGGAACAGGTGTCGAGATTGACTGGAAGGATGACCACAAAAGCATGTGGAGCTTCGTGTGGCTGCGGAATGCGTGCCCCTGCGCGACCTGTCATGAGGATCGGGAGAAAACGGGAAGACTGCCAGGAGTGCCGAAGTCGAAAGAACAGACGCTGCTGACGATGTATGAAGCTCCGGTGAAGCTCCTGGATGCAATCCCGGTGGGCAGGTATGCGCTGAAGTTTAAGTGGAGCGATGGACACGAGAGCGGGATTTATTCCTGGGATTATCTCCGGCGCCTGTGTCAGTGCACCCTTTGCAAGGGCTAGGCAACATAGGGTGTAATGATTCCGAGCAGAGGCAGAGCTCCTTCAACGGTATCGGCAACAAGCAGGAGTTCTCGATTCTTCGGCTTGAGCATGCCTTCTGTGACGCAATGATCAAGGAAGCTGAGGAGCTTGTCGTAGAAGCCATTAATATTGAGCAGAAGAATCGGTTTCGCGTGGAGTTTGAGCGTGTGCCATGCGAGAACTTCAAAGAGTTCTTCGAAGGTACCGAAGCCTCCGGGCAGCGCAATGAAGGCGTCGGCTCTTTCTCCGATGAGTGCCTTGCGCGTATGCATGGTGCTGGTGATGTGTAACTCGGTGATACCGTGATGCGCGACTTCGAGATCGACGAGGACTTCGGGGATGACACCGATGACCTTGCCGCCCGCAGTTAACGCTGCTTCAGCTACTGCCTTCATAAGACCGATGTTCGATCCACCATAGATAAGACCGATCTTGCGGGTTGCAAGGGCTCGACCTAACTCCTCGGCTGCTGCTATGTAGATGGGTTGGGCTCCGGTGGCGGAAGCGCAAAATACGGCAACATTGCAAATCATAGAGAAGAGGATATCAAGTGCAGCAAAGGAAAATGTAAAGTTTGATGAGATACGAGGTCGATCGTAATCTTTCCAAAACGATCGACCCAAAGGTCTGTAAAGGATCGTCGCTATACAGCTTGTTCCCCTGGCTAGCGACTAACGAATGATGATAGTAGCACCGTTGTGCTCACTGATAACCTCTTCGATGAGCGAGCCTACTGTGTGATTAGGGGTTGCCGTATCAGCAACAATGCGCGTTCCTACTTCGAGTTTTAGGGCAACCGGTTTTCCAGGATCAAGCGTCATGACCTTGTCACCCACCTTAACATCCATGGGAGCACCCGAATCATTACGAAGACTCAGTTTGACCATCGTCGACTTCGTTTTGGCGAACATTGCGTGGATAGGGGACGAAATACTCGCAGGGGCCGCATACACAGCCGGAGCGGCAAGAAGAGAAGCGGCAACAACTGCAACGCTGAGACGATTGAGATATTTCATAGTTAGCTCCCGGAACTTCTAAAATTGCGACGGGAGTCTTCTGCCATGGTTCAGAAAAGCTCGTCGTGAAAGGAGGTACGTAGGTTGTTCGAGGATAGTTCCCTAAAAGCGAGTAGAAGAATTGGAATTGTTGCGGACTGTCAATTGATGCGACGCCTGTCCATGTGCGGACACGATGTTCGCAAATGGGCAGTAAATGTGGAGGTTTCGATGACTCTTAAAGGTGAGAACGCGTTCGGGATTGGACAGAGCTTAAGATAGAGATGGAGCGTGTGTAAGTTGAGTCAACTTTTGGAAAATATGAATCCGCAGCAACAGGAGGGAATCAAATCCGTCGATGGCCCTGTGCTTCTGCTGGCAGGTGCCGGGTCGGGTAAGACACGGGTGATCACGCATCGCATTGCGTATCTGATTCAAGAGCGAGGCGTGCCTGCAGATTCGATTCTTGCAGTGACGTTTACGAATAAAGCCGCCAGGGAGATGGCTGAGCGGGTCGATAAGATACTGGGACATAGCTCGTTAGCAAAACCAATGCTGGCGACATTTCACAGCTTCTGCGTTCGCGTGCTACGCAGGGACATCGAAGCGCTGCGGGTAGGCGGAATCGGGCTGACGCGAACGTTTGCGATTTACGACGAGGTTGACCAACAGGCAGTGGTGAAGCAGGCGTTGAAGCGACTGGCGATCGATGACAAGTCTCTCAAGCCAAGGGTTGCACTAGGAAGGATCTCCTGGGCGAAGAACCATATGATCGACCCGCAGGAATATTTTCTTGCGAGCACGAACCCGATGGAAGAGAAGATCGCGCATATCTTCGAGGTTTATAAGAAAGAGCTGTTCAAGGCAAATGCGTTGGATTTTGACGACTTGCTGCTGGAGACGGTGCGCCTGCTGAAATCGTCTGCCGAGACGAGAGAAAGATACAACCGGCGTTACAAATATCTATTGATCGATGAATACCAGGATACGAATCGGCCGCAATACGAGTTGATGAAACTACTGGCAGGGGCAAATGGAAATGTTTGTGTCGTCGGCGACGAAGACCAATCGATCTATAGCTGGCGGGGCGCTGACATCAAGAACATTCTGGAGTTTGAGAAGGACTTTCCGGGGACGAAGACGATCCGGTTGGAACAGAACTACCGCTCAACGCAGATGATTCTGGAAGGCGCAAGCGCTGTTGTGGCGCAGAATACGCAACGCAAGGGGAAGAATCTTTGGACCGCGCGAGAGGGGGGCTCGCTGATCGGTTATTATGAGGCGCCGGATGGAGAAAATGAAGCACTATTTATTGCGGATCGCGTACAGAAATATCTGCGCGAGGCTGGTGGACAAGTGGATCTGCCGCGATGCGCAGTACTCTATCGAACGAACTCACAGTCGCGGTTGGTAGAAGAGGCACTGCGACGGTATCAGATTCAATATCACATGGTGGGCGGGTTCTCGTTCTACGACCGAGCCGAGGTGAAGGACATTCTGAGCTATCTGAAGTTGGTGCAGAATGTGCATGATTCGGTTGCGCTGGGGAGGGTTGTGAATTCTCCACCGCGCGGCATTGGAAAGACGACGATGGAGACTCTAGAACGGATGGCTCTGTCGAGCGGAATGAGTATATGGGATGCAATTGGCAAGGCAATTGACGACAAGCTTCTACCGCAACGAGCGCTGATGGCGCTGAGCGGGTTCAGGCGACTGATTGAGGACGCCAGGACGATGCTGGGTGCCGGGTTTGCTGAGAAGCTTGCAGGGGACCTGGTTGAAAGTGAGAACGCCTACCTACCCTCCAATGTGACTGACGATACGGTTGGCTTCGACGCCGCTCGAGAGGTTTTATCCAGCGAAGAGGGCACGGGGGCGAATACTTCATTCGATACGAGCTTCAACTTCGGATTCGATTTTGGGCCAAGTGAAGAGGTCTCGACGATTGCTCCTGAGAATGCTGCCGATTCCGATGAAGCACATGAGATCGATGCAGTCGACTTCAATCCTTTTGCGCCGGTTGTGTTGAAGAAGTCCGCCGGCATGACAATGGAGAGATCTGCCGAGATCAAGATGGAGAACGAGAGGCCCGCTTTTCGTGAGCCGGGGGACGCAGCGACGCTGCCAGAGCTGATTAAGTTCTTGAATGATCGAAGCGGGTATATCCGCGCGCTCGAGGAAGAGGCAACGCCGGAGTCGTTCTCTCGGATCGAGAATTTGAAGGAACTGGCAAATGCGGCTCAGGATGCGCAGGAGCGCGGGGAGACATTGCACGAGTTCCTGGATCATGCTGCGCTGGTAAGCGATGCGGACAGTTACAGCGAAGAGGCCAGGGTGACGCTGATGACGTTGCATGCAGCCAAGGGGCTGGAGTTTCCGCTTGTGTTTCTAACAGGCATGGAAGAGGGTCTATTCCCGCATTCCCGGACATTGAGCGACCCCACGGGGTTAGAGGAAGAGCGTCGACTCTGTTACGTGGGAATGACGAGAGCAATGGATACGTTGGTGATGACGAGGGCGCGGTATCGTCGACGGTATGGAAGTGACATGCCGGAGCCGAGCATGGCTTCGCGTTTTCTGGAGGAGGTGCCAGCCCGGTTAGTGGAGGACTTGGGAAGTCCTCCCTCGAAGCTGCGATTTTCTGGATCGGAGGATGGTTCAAGCTACGGCGGAGCGTATGCGACGCCTTATCCAAGGGCGAATCGGTTTGGTCACCCCAATGCAAACGAGGGTGAACGACACTACAGCTATGAAGATGAAGATCAGAGTGGAGAGCGAGCATCCACTCGATTTGCTGAACGAAATCAGGTGAACAACCCTGCGGGTTATGTAGCGAAGGCCGCAGGGCCGGGACAATCCATCGATAACATCGCCAGCTTCTTCGCAGCACGAGGACAGAAGCTCTCGCGGCCTAAGTTGCAGATCGAAGCCCCTGCAGGGAAGACGGGATTGAAGCAGGGTTCGCGAGTTCGCCATCCCAAGTATGGTGAGGGAACAGTGTTTCGCCGCGAAGGCGATGGGGATGATGCGAAGATTACAGTACAATTTCAACAGCACGGCGTGAAGAAGCTGGTAGAAAAATTTGCCCAGTTGGAGCGCCTCTAAGTTCCGAAAATCGTACCTATAGAAAGATTGGCAAGATACATGGCAAATACCAAGAGCATCACCGATAAACAGGAGCGCAAGAAGGTAAAGCGCGTAGCACGAAAGAAGGCCGCACCGAAGGCTCCGCGTACCGGTGCTCGTGGTGAGAACAAGGCCAAGGTCAAGAAGGCCTCTCGTGGCCAGAGCAAGCGGTAGTCTATCCTACTGAACGATAGCGTTGGCACCGTTTGGCCGGCGCGATCGTTCGGGAAGACAGCCTTGCATCCATTGATCGCATGTGCAGTTGAAATGCCCCGCACAATTCTCTTGTAAGCAGGAGCGAGCGCGCTGGCCAGGCAAATTTTTAGAACAAAATCGATCGACAAGCTGATCTCAGAATCGGAACTGCCGGAGCACGCGTTGAAGAAGACGCTGGGCCCGGTCTCTTTGACTGCGTTAGGCATTGGTGCGGTGATCGGGTCGGGGATCTTCACGGTCATCGGAACGGCGATTGCTGGAGAAAAGTTCGATACAACATCGATCCTGCGTGCGCCGGTGTTGGACTACCTGATTCATCATTCTGCGCTTGCGGGGCGACCGGGGGCAGGGCCGGCGCTGGCAGTGTCCCTGGTATTGGTTGCGATCGTCTGCGGCCTGACGGGGCTATGTTATGCCGAACTCGCCTCGATGATTCCGATTGCAGGATCGGCATACACCTACACGTATGCGACGCTGGGCGAATTGGTGGCGTGGATCATCGGGTGGGATCTGATCCTCGAGTATGCAGGCAGCAACATGGCGGTGTCGGTGGGTTTTGCCGCTCATATGGTGGACTTGCTGGACTGGTTCGGAGTACATCCTACGCTGCGCTGGATCTCTCCGGCGTTTTTGCCGGGTGGGCTGCAGGACTTGCAGGGGAACGTTCTCTATCAATCAGGATGGCATTTCGGTTTCGACTGGCCTGCGTTTCTTGTGGTGATGCTGCTGACTGTTGTGCTCGTGCGAGGCATTCGCGAGTCGGCACGCACAAACAACATCATGGTGCTGCTGAAGCTGGCGGCAATTCTTCTGTTTATCTTTGCTGCAGCACACTTCATCAAACCGACGTACTACCATCCGTATTCGCCGAATGGCTGGTCGGGTGTACTGACGGGCGGCTCGATCATCTTTTTTACCTATATTGGGTTCGACTCGGTATCGACGGCGGCGGAGGAGTGCAGGAACCCGCAGAGGGACGTACCGATTGGAATTATTGCGACCTTGGTGATCTGCACCATTCTCTACATCGGGGTGGCCACGGTTTTGACCGGACTGGTGCCCTGGCAGAGCATGGTGGATGATGCGGCGCCGGTGGTGAATGCGCTGAAGAAGCTTTCTATGCAGCCGGGGGGGCATAGTCTGCATTGGGTTCGGCTGGCGGTGTTGCTGGGAGCGATGCTGGGGATGCTCTCGTCGATTCTGGTGTTCCAGTTGGGACAGTCCCGGGTTTGGTTTGCGATGTCGCGCGATCGTCTGTTGCCGAAGTTCTTTGGCCGCGTGCATCCGAAGTTCCGGACGCCTGCGGTGGCGACCTGGGTGGCGGGGTTCCTGGTGGCGATTCCGGCGGGACTGTTTGATATCGGCACGCTGACCGATCTCTCAAACATCGGCACGCTGTTTGCCTTTGCGCTGGTCTCGATCGGGGTCATCATTCTTCGGTATCGGGAGCCGGAGCGGAAACGGAACTTCCGCGTCCCATTCGGCGTGGTCATTCCTGTGCTTTCGGTGATCTTCTGCGTTGTACTGATGATGGGGCTTCCGATTATTACCTGGGTAAGGTTCTTTGTGTGGCTGATTCTGGGACTGCTGATCTATGTCTTCTACAGCCGGAAGCGCAGTGAGTTCTACGTGCCTAAAGCTTAGGATGGAAGCATGGCGCGAAAGCCTTCTAGACAAGATGCTGAGGTCGATGTAGTCGACTGGCTGCGCAAGCTGCCGAAGTGCGAGCTGCATCTGCACCTTGAGGGAACGATTCAGTTGGATACACTGCTGGAGCTGAGCAGGCGGCATGATACGAAGCCATTAACACCCGAATCGGCTGAGAAGCTGTATGTTTACGACAATTTTCTGGGATTTCTGGACGCGTTCAAAGCCGTTTCGGCGCGGTTGAAGGGACCCGACGACTACGAATTAATTACTTACAACATGATTCGCGACCTGGCGGGGCAGGGGGTGGTGCACGCCGAGGTGTATGTGTCCTTCGGGATCATCTATTACTGGAAGCAGGTTGAGGTTGAGCCGTTCGTTGAGGCGATCGAGCGTGGGCGGGCGCGGGGAGAGAAGGACTTCGGCGTTTCAGTATACTGGCTGATCGATGCGGTGCGGCACTTTGGGGCGGAGGAGGCGACGAAGGTGTTTCGCAAGGCGGCGGAGCTGCGGGCGCGGTATCCGAGCATTGTGGGGATTGGGATCGGGGGTGATGAGGCGCGAGGGGTTGCGGAGCTTTTTCGCGAGTCGTATGCGGAGGCGCGGACGGCGGGGCTGCGGCTAACGGCGCATGCCGGGGAGACGGCGGGGCCAGAGAGCATTTGGGCGGCGATCAATATCGGGGCGGAGCGGTTGGGGCATGCTCTTTCGGCGCAGAGCGATCCGGAGCTGCTGGAGATTCTGGCGGAGAAGCAGATTCCTCTGGAGCTGAATGTGACGAGCAACATCCGGACGGGATGCTGCAAGGGGCTCGATGAGCATCCGGTGAAGATGTACTTCGAGTCGGGATTGATGGTGACGATCAACTCGGACGATCCTCCGATGTTCGGGAGCAATCTGCTGGATGAGTATGTTCTGGTGCAGGAGCGGTTCGAGTTTTCGCTGGAGCAGATGCGGGAGCTGGCGGCGAATTCGGTGGAGGCGAGCTTTCTGCCGCCGGAGCGGAAGCTGGAACTGCTGCGGCGCGTTGAGCAGTATGGTTGGTGATGGTACCCCTCCCCCTGGGGGTTTCTGGACAAAGTCTCTGGACTCAATGGGTTGCGGTTGATGTCATCTGTAAAGTATTCATAACAGGTACTTTGCTGACAAAGTACTTATTATCAATGAATTAGCCCCGGCTTTTTGCCGAGGCTCTGTTTACTTCACTGCTTCCAGTATACCGGATGGAGCAGAACTAATACGCCAACTCTATTTGCCTTCGTTTCAGCGAGTTAGATGGTTTTTGGGCTTGACATGCGATTTCCAGGCTGAAAACGCGAAAAATAATTTCAGTCTTTGGAAGTTGGCGATTCTGAGTTGTTTGACAAATTGTCCGCAACAAGAACCCGGCCTAAAAGTCCACTGAACTTGTTGACTCCTGCAGAACTGAAGCCTCCAGTTCCCTCGTAAAGGGAGTTCTCACAAAGGATATAGAGTCACAACCTTGGAGGGCAACCGCCTGTTGCTATACCAGCCTGGGCCGCAGACCCAGGTTTTGAAGCACCCGGAGAGGAAAGAGTTGAAGGCCCGATCTATAGCTTTGAGAGAACGGCTCTAAATGACAACAAAAGGACAGGCACAACAACGAAATGAGGGAAACCTCCGCTGCGCCGCTCATGCTGAGACCGTGGACAGGGGCAGTCGCATGGGCCCGGGGGGTCGAAGATATGTTTGCCACTCTTGCCACGGCTCCCTTAAACTTCAGAGGAGCGTCGAATCCTTATCGTGTCTTTTCTAACCAACTCGTCTTTTCGTCGGCAACCAGAGTTTGTTCTGTGCCTCGCCGTTTCTTTCTTCTGCGTTTCCGTCTTATCTGCAACCGCGCAGAAGCCGATCTCCTCAAGCAGCAGTAGCAGCACACCGGATACTCCTTCGACCGATATTCAAAAGCCGAGGTCGCGGGTCTCCAAGCCGGAGACCGACGGCTCGGCCATTACGCTGGAGACGAGCGAGCCTCTCTTTTATATTGCGGTCGCTCTTAATACCTGCGGCTATGACACGGACCTTGCCAACTCCAGTCCGGTGCGGCAGAAGATCCGCGAAGAGATCAACACCGAGGTTGCCGCTTCGGCCGCGGCTCGCACCAGCCGGGATGCACTCTGCAGCTATGTGCGCGAACATACGCTTGCCGATGGCGGACTGAACCTCGCACAGTACATCTCGCTGGCGCTCTATCTATCGCCACCGCCGGAGTTGACTCCAACTGCCGACGAGGCAGAGCTGCCTCCCGACTCCACTCAGGTCGTCAATATTCTTCCCCTGCTTCGGACCTTTGCCGAGGATATTCACCTCAACGCGATCTGGGTGGAACATCGTCCTGAGTACGAAGACCTGACCGCCCGCGTGCATAGCCCGTTGACGAAGATGATTCTGAACACCAATATCTATCTTCGGCTTCCAGTGAGCAGCTACGATGGCCGCCGCTTTCTTGTGCTGCTGGAGCCGATGCTTGCTCCATCGACGACGAACGCGCGCATCTACTCCAGCGACTATATCGTCGTTGCTTCGCCCAGTGCAGAGCCTCTCGGTGCCGTCCACATGGACGATATCCGTCACATCTATCTGCACTACGAGATTGAGCCGATGGTGTATGCGCGCGCACAGGCCATGGAACGACTGACGCCTCTGTTGAAAGCTGTGCAGGATGCGCCCCTCGAGTTCACCTACAAGACTGAGATCGTACCCTTCCTCACGGAGTGCCTGATCAAAGCGATTGAGACGCGGACCATGGATGTTGGCCTGGTAAAGCCTCCGCGGCCAAGCCCTGGAGTGAAGGCGCGCGTCGACCTGGAACGCTACGATGCTGAGGTCAGCGCCTACGATCGCCAGTCCGAAGCGGTGCGACGCAAAGCCGTCAATCTCGCTATGCGACAGGGTTGGGTGCTGGTGGACTATTTCTACGATCAGATCGGGACGATGGAGAAGGACGGGGTCAGCCTCAGGGAGAACATGGGTCAGATGGTCTACGGGATGGACGTCGATCATGAGCGCCACAAAGATCAGCAGATCGCCTTTCTCCCTCAGGGCAGCCACGACGTTCTGCGTCGCGCCACAACACAGTTGACCGGCCTGCAACTGGCTGAGCTCAAGATGTTCAAGGGAGATCTGGACGGCGCCTCCGATATCGCGAACAAGGTTCTCACCGACCCGAAGGGCGACCATGCGCAGGCCCACTACGTTCTCGCTCGCGTTAACCTGATGCAGCGTCAACCGGGGGCCGCAATCGGCGACTTCCAACAGGTACTGGACACGTCGAAGGATCCGCGCACGCTTGCCTGGTCGCATATCTACCTTGGCCGGCTTTATGACATCATGCCGGATCGCGAAAAGGCAGTGGCGGAGTATAACGCCGCGCTGACCGTGCGCGATGCACAGCCCGATACCAAGGCAGCCGCTGAGCAAGGAATCAAACAGGCTTTCGTTGCGCCTAAGGTTGCACATGCGGCTCCGGATGCATCCGACGACGCTCCTCTGGACCCTAGCGGCAAAGCCGAGAAAGACGCGTATCGTCCGCCACACCCGCAGTGACTATGGCCTCGAAGACGGCGGTTTTGTCCGGTAAAGTAATGCAGAGGGGTTCGATGACGACGCGCCACAAAAAGGCTGGACACTCGGGAAAGAACGGTGCCTCTGCGCCTGTTTTCGATCATCTCTTCGAACGACCCGAGCTGCTGACCTGGGCGCTCACGCACCGCTCACTCGCGTACGAGACCGACCCTGAGTCGCTGCCCGATCCCAAGGCAGATAATGAACAACTTGAGTTTGTGGGCGATGCGGTTCTTGGCCTCGTCGTCGCCGAATCGCTGTTCCGGCGCTTTTCCACATCGCGCGAGGGAGAACTGACTCGCCTGCGCTCATCGCTTGTCAGCCGCCGTCATCTTGGCGAAGTCGCGGGACGCATCGACCTTGGCTCCATGCTGCGTCTTGGCCGAGGAGAAGAGCAGAGTGGAGGCCGCAAGAAACCTGCGCTGCTGGCTAACGCGCTTGAAGCAGTTATCGCGGCGCTTTATCTCGATGGAGGCCTCGACGCTGCGCGCGCGTTCATCGAAAAGCACATCATCGAACCGGCTCTGCCTGAGCTTCATCTTGCCTTGAAGGCCGGCGATACATTCAGCGGAGCGATTGGGGATCACAAGTCGGCGCTGCAGGAACACCTGCAAGCCGCCGGCGCCGGTCAGCCACAGTACGTGCTTACCGATCAGAGCGGGCCAGACCATCAGAAGCGATTTCGCGTCGAGGTTCGCATCGAGGATAAAAAAGGCGGTTCGCGCGCACTCGCTGAATCCGAGGGAACGACGAAAAAGCAGGCTCAGCAGGATGCGGCACGGCTGGCCTTCCAGCGCCTGATCGCCGAGTCCCGCAATGGCGTGGCGGCGGAGGCGGTCAAATGACCCAGCCGGTCGCCGACGTGAAATCGGGGCAGATTCAGGCGCAGGTTTACCCTGCGCAGCCCGAAACCGAGACCCCAATCGAAGCTTCACCGCAGATTCCTACTCTCAATTCATCTAGCGGTAACGCGGCTCCGTCTACTCCGAGTCCCGCCTTGCAGCCCCATAATCCCGGAGTTCTTCCCGCGCTGCAATCGTTGATGAACCTCATCGTAATTGCGATCTTCATTATTACGTTCTGCGTACAGCCGTTTCGGATTCCCTCCGAGTCGATGGAGTCGACGCTTCTGGTCGGTGACTTCCTGCTCGTCAACAAGCAGACCGGCTCGCCAGATCCCGATGGGTCTTCCCTCCTCTATCCCACCACGGCTATTCATCGCGGGGATATCATCGTGTTCCACGACCCTGTGGACTCCAGCCTCCATCTCATCAAGCGCGTCATTGGGCTGCCGGGCGATCGCCTTCGCCTGCATGCCGGGCGGGTATTTATCAACGACCATGCTCTTGCGGAGCCTTACGCCGTCTATCGTCCCGGCCCGCCGGACAACTTCCGCGACAACTTTCCGCGCCTCCAGAGTGCCGACCCCGAGATCGATTCCCATTGGTGGATTCGCATGCGGTCGCTGATTGAAAACGGCGAGCTTATCATTCCTACCGGCAATTACTTCGTTATGGGCGACAACCGCAACGACAGCGAAGACAGCCGTTACTGGGGCTTCGTTCCGAGTGATGCCATCGTCGGCAAGCCGCTGGTCATCTATTTTTCGCTCCAGCAGCATGACACCGATGATCCGCCACCCCTTTCCCAGGAGACGGTTGCGGAGAACCAGCGGCGGCAGCACCCCGGCAAGATTGACTCTCTCGTCGATTTTGCGCGCTGGAGCCGCATGTTCCAGATCGTCCGCTAAGTCATACAGGCTGGTCATCTAATCCCGCGGTAGTTCCCTCCAAATTCAGCCCGGATCGGCGATACACTGGAAGCTGTACCAGGGGAGACCGTCTTGACCGACACCGTAACAACCGAAGCGAACGACCTCGAAACCGGCGAACAGGACCATACCGAAACCCCACTCGAATCCCTCGCCTCCATCTGCACCGTCCTCGCCATCGGTCTCTTCGTCATGACGTTCATATTCCAGAACTTCGAGATTCCCTCCGCTTCGATGGTCAGCACGCTGCTGATCGGCGACCATGTCCTGGTTGATCGCATTGCGCTTGCTCCACCGTCAAAATGGGCCCCTTTCCTCTACTATCGCAATGTTCGGCGTGGCGACATCATCGTCTTCTTCAAACCGGGCGAGCCTGATCTCTTCCTCGTTAAACGCGCTATCGGCATCCCCGGCGACCACATCCGCCTTCGCAACGGAGTTGTCTACCTGAACGATGTTGCGCAGAACGAGCCCTATGCCGGGATGCCCATCGATGACGACAACCCTCAACATGCCTTCAACGCCTATCGCGACGACTTTCCCGACGTTCCACCCGGCCCTTACGACCAGTTGACCGCAAGCTGGGCCTACGATCTCCCCAGCCACATCGTCGACGGGGAGCTGGTTGTTCCGCCGGGAAAGGTCTTCGCCATGGGAGACAACCGGACCGAAAGCCTGGATGGCCGATTCTGGGGATTTGTTCCGCGCGAGAACATCGTAGGCCGCCCCATGTTCGTCTACTGGTCCTTTGAAACTCCCGCCGATCAGATCGACAAACAGAGTATCGGCGACCGGCTCAGCTTTATGGGCCACATCCTCCTCCATATATTCGACGAGACACGCTGGAAGCGCACCTTCCACCTCATCAAATAAGAGAGAAAACGCCAACGCAGTGCAACCCACGGCGCCGGACAATCGTTCATGCAGGAAATGGACCCCACCTACGAGTATGGCGAAGCCGTCGATGCAGACACTCCGCCGACTCTCAGCAGACATGCGCTCCGCCGCCTCCTCTACCTGGCGCTTGCCGCTCTGACGATTCTTCTTCTGGTACTGCTTCCACCGCTTGTCAGCGTCAATCGCTATCAGAAGCGCATTGCAAACAGCATCGGCAACAGTCTTGGACGTCCCGTTCATCTCAGTAAAGTCACTCTGAACCTTCTGCCGCTCCCCGGCTTCACGCTGGAAAATCTGGTGGTGGACGAAGATCCTGCCTTCGGCTCCGAGCCTGTTATCCGCGCCAACTCCGTTCGCGCCACGCTGCGCATCAGTTCGCTGTGGCGGCGTCGCGTCGAGTTCTCAACAATCAGCTTCACCGATCCGAGCGTCAACCTGGTTCATCTTTCCAACGGCAAATGGAACCTACAAAGCATTCTTCTTCATGCCGCACATATCGACGCCGCTCCCACAGCACAGAAAAAGGCCGGCCCTGCTCCTCGCTTTCCTTACATTGAAGCCACCGGAGCACGCCTGAACCTTAAGCTGGATCACGAAAAAATTTCGCTCTCTCTTACCGATGCCGACTTCGCGCTCTGGCTCCCCGACCCGCAGGAGTGGCATCTGCGCATCTCCGCTCACCCTGCCCGCACCGACGCGAATGTCTCCGATACAGGGACCGTTCAACTCGAAGGCACGCTTGGCCGTGCAGCCTCGCTTGGCCAGGTCCCTATCAGCCTGCACGGGGTGTGGAGCAACGTTCCACTTGGCCAGACAAGCATCGTGCTGCTCGGTCGTGACAGTGGCCTGCGCGGCAACATGACTCTAACGGCGAATGCACAAGGGACTGTCAGCAGCAGTGCGCTTCAAACACGCGTGCAACTCACGGGCCTCCGCCGTGCAGATTTCGTTCCTGCGCAGCCTCTCGACATCGACCTGCAATGTCTCGGTGCGGCCACCGGAGACTTCCACAGCTTTCAGGACATCCACTGCAGTTGGCCGCCTACCGGCTCCTCCGATCCTCCAACTCTTGCCATCTCCGGCGCGATTCCCGACATTCGCAAACCGCACACCGCCGCCATTGAGATCGGCACCCCGGGCCTGCCCGCCTCTACTCTTATTGACTGGCTGCACATTGTGAGCTCGCGCGTTCCCGCCAACATCTCCGCTGACGGAACCCTGACCGGTACGCTCTCTTATCAACCGGAGACAGGCGATCCTACTCCCTGGCAAGGGGAGATGCGCATTACTAAAGCCGGCCTCATCAATCCGCGCGCGGGAACTGACTCGCTCGTTACAGGCGATATCACGATCCAATCCGTGAGTGTGCCTGCTCCGGACCCGCGCCATAAACCGCGTCATCTGTCTCCACCGCCTCCAGCCGCGAGCGGATTTCAACTCGACCCCATCTCCCTTGTCCTCGGTGGCAAAGATCCCGCAACCCTCGATGGCCACTTCGATACCTCCGGTTACACCCTGCATCTTGCCGGAATGGCATCCAC
>JBDTEQ010000166.1:0-30656 GCA_039922475.1 Edaphobacter sp. | reverse complement strand
AGCGCGGTGGTGGGGATGTTATAGAGAGGGAGATCGTAGGTTTCGGTTGCGAGGATGCTGGAGCTTGCGGTGGGAGCGGCGCTGCCTGCGAAGATGGGTTGGCCCGTTGGGTCGATCGCGATCGAGGTGAGGGTGACTGGAGCGGAGGCGAAGTTCGGGTTGGTGGTGGGGAGTCCGCCGAAGCGGATGGTCTGGTCTATTACTGGAGACGCAGTGCCTTGCTGGGTGACGCGGAGGGCGTAGCTGTTGCCGATGGTGGAGAGCGGCGTGAGCGGGAGGAGCCAGGAGGGTGTGGTGAGCGTTCCGGCGATCTGGCTTCCGATGATCCAGGTGCTTTGATTTGTTGCAGCGAGCGCGGATTGCGTGCCGGGCGCGAGCAGGGTGGAGTTGAGGACAGTGCTGCCGTCGAGCGGGAGGCGGAGGAGGGTTTGATAGGCGGTGTCGACGAGCGGTGTGGAGACGGTGACGATGGGGAACTGGCCTGGAGCGATGGAGCCGGAGAGGAGGAGGGTCTGCGAGGTGGAATCGATTGCGATGGAGTTGATGCCGGGGCCGGGGATGAAGGTGGAGAAGAGGATGCCGTCGGCGGCGGGAGTGAGTTTGATGAGGAAGCCCGAGGTGGAGCTGAGTATGTCGGGGACAAGGGCGTTGAGCGTGGGGAAGCCGGAGCTGGTGGTGTAGCCGGCGATGTAGGCGTTGTCTCTGGTATCGGCGGCGATGGCTGCGGGGGAGGTGTTGGCGGGCCCGCTAAGAGATTGGCCGCTGAGGTAGGTGGCGTAGACGAGCGCGGTGCCGGAGGCGTTGAAGCGTTCGACGTAACCGTTTTGCAGGCTGCCCGCGGCAGGAGATTGGATGATGGCGGAGGGTGTGACTGGAAGTGAGGAACCGAAGATGCTGCCCGTGAGGAAGACTGCGTCGGAGGTGGCGGCGAGGCCGGTGACGGAGAGGCCGCCTGCTCCGGCGTAGGTGACGAAGATCGGATTCAAGTTCTGATCGAACTTGCCGATGAATGCGTTTGTGGAGGTACCGGTTGGCGCGGGAAAGGCTGCACCAGAGGTTGCGGCGAGTGCGCCGGAGGTGGTGGTGCCTGCGATGTAGATGTTGCCGGAGGGATCGAGCGCCATGGCGAGGCCGATGTCGCCTGCGGTGCCGAGTTGCGTTTGCGCGAGGACGTTTGTCGCGGAGGCGTCTGTCTTGAGAAGACGGACGCCGTCTTTTTGATCGAGGAGTAGGTAAAGATTGCCTGAGGCGTCGGATTGAACGGCGTTGAACTGGGCGTTGAATTGTGTGTTTGGATTTGAGTTGGTTGAGCCGAGCAGGCCGGTGAAGACGAGCTGTTGTGGGCCGGTGTTTTGCGCAGAGAGCGGTGTGATGAAGAGAGCGAAGGCAGATTGAAGGACGATGCACTCTAAAAGAAAACCGCAGGTCTTTCGACTCCGCCTCTCGCGATAAGACTCCGAGAGTCTGCGCTCAGGATGACAGTTTTTATGGCGGGTATCTTGGAATCGCTTTGAGGTGAGGAAGCCGCGGAGACCGGCAACGATACGTCGGATGGAGAGCAGCGGTGTCTTCGTCTTCATGGTTGCTGGCTGCGGGCGTTGCTCTGTTGCAGCCTGACCTTAACTATCCATGGGTTATGCGGCGTTTGTTGTTGAAGAGATTGCGAAAGATATTACGAAGGTACTACTTGTTTCCCATTTTGGGAATACTGAGATCCGCATACGAGAGTGACGGCAGGAGCGAACCGCAGATCTTTCGACTCCGCCTCTCGCGATAAGACTGCGAGAGCCTGCGCTCGGGATGACACACATTATTAGAAAGAACTCTGGAGTTTGTGGCTTTGCGACGGGAAAAGACAAGCAAAGACAAGAGCGAAATGCGGGGATCTCTCCGCTGCGTCGCGCGATGAGACTACGCGACTTCGGTCGAGATGACAGCTTCTTTTTGAGATGACAGTTTCTTTTTGAGGTGACAGCTTCTTTTTGAGTTTTCAAACAGGTTCTTATAGAAATCAAGGCTTGATATCCAACTATATATTGATACTGCCCAGATATAGCAGGGAGTCTAGACCGCGGGTGTGCATCTCCTGCTCGAAGGCTTTGTGGGTTGTGTATTGGAGGGCCTGCATGCCGACGGCTAATGCGCCTTCTATATTTTCGGAGCGGTCGTCGAGGAAGAGGATGTTCTCCGGCGGTGTGTGGAGGCCCTCTGCGGCGTGGAGGTAGATGGCCGGTTCGGGCTTCGCGATATTGAGGGCGTGCGACCAGGTGTTGTGATCGAAGGTGTCGATCCATGGATGGCGGGCGCGGAGGCCAGTCTCCATGGCGTCGGGCATGTTGGAGAGGATGCCGATGCGGATGCCGGAGCGCTGGAGACGCTGCGCCCAGTGGAGCATGGGCAGGTTCAGGGTTGACCAGAAGTCGGCGTCGGCTGCGATGAGTTGGGTGAGTTGCGTGGGAGTGAGGGCGATTCCGGCTCCTTCGGCGACTTTGTGCCAGTAGGTTCTGGCGATGAGATCGCCTCGGTCGTAGGCGTGACGGTGGGCCCAGTACTCGCGGTCGAGGGTCTCTTCGGGGAGGCCGGTGATGGTACGGAGGCGAGCCCATGCGGAGAGATCGGGCGCGCCGGAGAGAACCTTGCCGTAGTCGAAGAGGACTGCTTTGACTGGAGCCATAGAACCACTATTGTAAGTGGCTGAGAGGCTCAACGATTAGCATGGAAGGGTGAGTGATCGGTTTTCGCGGCGGACGGGTTGGGATGTGGGGGAGAGCGGATTTGCGGCTGCGATTCGCGAAGCTCGGGCGGCAGGGCGGGAGTTGATCGATCTGACAGTGTCGAACCCTACGGTGTGCGGGTTTGAGTATGACGCGGAGGCTATTTTGCGGCCTCTGAGTGATGTGGGGGCGTTGACGTATGATCCTGATCCGCGGGGGATGCGGTTGGCCCGGGAGGCGGTGGCTGGGTACTATGCGGATTCTGGGGTTGATTCTGGGATTGGGGTTGGGGCTGCCGGCGTCGATCCGGATGCGGTGGTGCTGACTACGAGTACGAGTGAAGGCTATGGGTATCTGTTTCGACTGCTGTGCGATGCGGGGGATGAGGTGCTGGTGGCGCAGCCGAGTTATCCACTGTTCGATTTTCTGGCGGATCTGGAGGATGTGAAGCTGCGGAGTTATCCGTTGTTTTATGACCACGGATGGTGGATCGATTTTGCGGAGTTGGAGAAGAGGGTTGGGCCGCGGACGAAGGCGGTTGTGGTGGTGCATCCGAATAATCCGACGGGGCACGCTACACGGCGGGTGGAGCGAGAGAGGCTTGAGGAGATCTGCGCACGGCATGGGCTGGCGCTGATTGTGGATGAGGTGTTTCTGGATTATCCGCTGGGCGTGAGTGGAGAGGATGCGCGGCTGGAGAGTTTTGCGGTGGGGCCGCATCCGGTGATGACGTTTTGTCTGAGCGGGATCAGCAAGATCTGCGGGTTGCCGCAGATGAAGGTGGGTTGGATTGTGGGGTTGGGGCCGGAGGCTGTGCGGCGGGAGGCGATGGGGCGGCTGGAGGTGATCGCGGATACGTTTTTGTCGATGAATGCTCCGGCGCAGATGGCGCTGCCTTCGTGGCTGAAGGGGCGGCGGGGGATTCAGGGGCAGATACTGGAGCGGGTTCGGGGGAATCTTGCCGAAGCTCAGGCGAGCGGGGTGGAGGTGCTGCAGGTGGAGGCGGGGTGGAGCGCGATTTTGCGGCTTCCGCAGATTGGAGATGGGGATGCTGCGGAGAGGCTTTTGAGGGATGCGGAGGTGGTGGTGCATCCGGGCTCGTTCTACGGGATTGCAGAGGGGGGGCGCGTGGTGGTGAGTTTATTAGGTCCGCGGAGTGAGTTTGCGAGTGGTTTGGAACGTATCGTGCATGGTCGGGTTTTGAACCAAGGTAGTTACTAGTTCATGTGGTGCTTCTAATGTGGCAGATGTCATTTATCTAATATCTATCTATAAACAAGATGTTTATAGAAATTGATTTTCGGAACGCTCTGAACCGATAGTTGTACGGGGGCCGTGGCCTGGAATGACGATTGTTTCATCGGGCAGGGTTAGAAGGCGATCATGGATCGAGGTCAGGAGCTTGCGGGTGTTGCCTCCAGGGAGATCGGTTCGGCCAACGGAGCCGGCGAAGAGGGTGTCTCCGGCTAACACGAGAGATTGATCGGGAAGGTAGAGGCAGACGCTGCCTTCGGTGTGGCCGGGGGTGTGGAGGATGGAGCCGGTGATGCCCGGATGTTCGAGGCTGGCTCCGATGGTGATGAGCTTGTTGTCGTCGAGGGTGTCGTCGGGGCTGGAGACGGTGGGGGTGGGGATGCCGAGCCAGCCGGCCTGAACGTCCATCATTTTGACCTGCTCGAGGTCGAGCTGGTTGTAGAGGATGGGTGCTCCGGTGAGTTGCTTGAGGCGATGGGCTCCGGCGATGTGGTCGATGTGGGCGTGGGTGATGAGGATCTGCTTGACGGTGAGGGCGTGTTTGGCGAGGAGTGCGAGGATGCGGGGGATGTCGTCGCCGGGGTCTACGACGATGGCTTCGCGGGTGGTCTCGTCGCCGAGGATGGAGCAGTTGCACTGGAGTGGGCCTACGGGGAGGGTTTCGAGAATCATCTATTCAGGGTAATGGCGAATCGGGGAAAAGGCTTAACACGGATTTACACAGATGATACGGATCAGGAACAGGCAAGGGCAGCGCCAGGAACAGGCAATGTCGATATATAGAGGACTGGGTGTTGCCGCGAACGGGGCAAAACGAGAGGGGTGCCACGAACAAACCGCAGGTCCTTCGACTCCGCCTCTCGCGATAATGCCGCGAGAGCCTACGCTCAGGATGACAGCTCTTATAAAAATCAGAGATTTAAGACCCAACTATATGTCGATCCTCCCTCCATGTCGATACTGCCTACGGTTGCTGGAGGTTGTTGATGCGGTCGTATTCGGTCTGGGTGATGCGGAGGAAGGAGCCATGCTTTAGCTTCTTGGGGAAGGTGATGCGGCTGGTGGCGTCGGTCCAGGTTTTGAGGTCGGTGGAGAAGAGCGCACCGTAGCGTAGGGGTTCGTGGTAGTGGTCGTAGTAGGCGAGGTAGCCATCTTTTACATGGATGATGGCGGCGCCTTCGGACCAGTGGTCGGAGATGGGTGGGGTGATGTCGCTCCATGGACCTTCCATGGTGGGGCCTTCGGCGATTTGAAGGACCTTTTTGAGGGGGGTGGCGCGCTCGTCCTTGAAGATGAGGTGGTAGTGGGCACCGGTCTGGATGAGGGTGGCGTCGATGACGCTGTAGCCGGGATCGAAGAAGAGTTTCGCTGGGGTGAGGGTTTTGAAGTCGGTGGTGGTGGTTGAGAAGATGCGATGGTTGAGACCGTTGTTGCCGGAGTTGACGCCGGGGAAGCGGCCGGGGATGGTGGAGGACCAGAAGAGGAGCCAGCGGTGCTGGTCGGTCTCGTAGTAGAGGGCGGGGGCCCAGGCGTTGAGGGCTGTGGGTTCGTTGGCGAGGACGTTGAGCTGCTCGTGCGCGGTCCAGTGAAGGAGGTCGGCGGAGGTGGAGTGGCCGATGACGGTGGGGCTGCGCCAGGACCAGGTCCAGACCATGTGAAAGGTTCCATCGGGGCCGCGCTGAAGGAAGGGGTCGCGCATGAGTTCGCGGGACGAGGTCTGGTGAAAGACGGGGCGGTCCTGATTGGCGATGGTCCAATGGTAGCCGTCGGGGCTGATGGCATAGTAGACGCCGTCTTCGCCGTTGCCTTTGAAGCCGACGAAGAGCCAGGGGGAGTTCGAATAAGCTGTCGGAGGTCTCGCGTGTCTTTGAGCGACTACGGGGAGATTCAACACGAGGAGGAGACAGATGACGGAGAACTTCGACATGAGGTGATTATCTCCGCTAATTGGAGGCATGAAAAATGCGCAAGCCGAGGAGCCTGCGCATGGTTGGTTCCGATAGCGATTACTTCTTCGCCGGTGTACTCTGTGTGGTCTTGACGCCGGAGAGGACTGAGTGGTCGCCGCTGGAACGCGAGAGCGTCACGGTGAGGCCGATGGAGGTGATCATGAAAACGACTGCGGCCCAGGTGGTGAGCTTGGTGAGGAGGTTGGCTGCGCCGCGAGGTCCGAAGGCTGTCTGCGAACCCTGGCCGCCAAATGCTCCGGCTAGGTCAGCGGACTTGCCTTGCTGAAGCAGGACTACGCCGACGATGAAGAGCGATACAACGATGTGAATGACAACGAGAAAGATGAGCATCGTGTTGCTTATAACCTCTTTGGCCCGGCGGTGAAGACCGGAGAATGTGTGGATTGGTGCGGAGGAGGGGACTTGAACCCCTATGCCTTGCGGCGCTAGCACCTCAAGCTAGTGCGTCTGCCAATTTCGCCACCTCCGCGTTGTGTCTCGACGCTGATGGGCGTGAGTTGCGGTAAGCAATCCGAGGGTTAGTATACCATCCCTGACGGGTGGATTTGCTCTTGGAGTTCTCTTGTAAATATGCGTGGATCTGCAGGTGAAGGGGTCTCGCTTCGCTCGATAACCCATTTGTTTTAGATGGCTCTTGGTTTTTGCGGTGATCTTGCGATTTGTCGTCAGCGCTGGGAGTTGAGTGGGTTGTCGGGGACTGCGGGAGTTGTGGCGGGCGTGGCACGCTTGCGCTTTTTCACAGGAGGAGCTGCGTTGGGCGGACGCTGTTTGCCATTGCCGTTGCCGTTTTTCTTTTTGTCGGTGGTCTCGATGACGGCGCGCATCCAGTAGTTGCCTTCGGCGTCAACTTCAATGCCGTGGACTTCGCGTTCGAAGCCGGGGAAGCGCTTGCCGAATTCTTCGACTGCGAGGATGAGTTTAATGACCGGGCTTTCGGCGCTGCCGAGACGCTCGCCGGGCATCGACATGGGGATACCGGGAGGGTAGGGAACCAGCATGACGGCGGCGATGCGTCCCGGCATCTCGGTGAAGCGAATTTTTTCTGTCTCGTGGCGCAGGAGTTTTTGATAGGTCTGCGCGGGAGTGAGGATGGGATCGAAGTCTTCGTCGCAGGCGTCATTGACGAGGCCGGAGAGATTGAGCTGCACCATGGCGGCGTGCATCTCGTCGGAGAGTTCTTTGAGTGTGGCGTTGCGGTAGCGGGCTGGAT
Source organism: Edaphobacter sp. (assembly GCA_039922475.1). GTDB lineage: Bacteria > Acidobacteriota > Terriglobia > Terriglobales > Acidobacteriaceae > Edaphobacter. The sequence goes on along the minus strand of JBDTEQ010000166.1, from coordinate 23,508 downwards.
ACTTCAGGACGAGCTCGGGTAACGCTTCTTCGAGAGAGGCTTCCGAGTCGTAGAGGCGTTTGAACTCGAAGAGGTTTTCGAGCAGTGCGCCCCACTTGCCTTTGGAGGTGCCGACGGAGAAGAGGACGAGGACGGTGTAGTCGCCGGTGCGGGCGATCTCTACGCGGCGACCGTCGAGGAATTCGGTGATGATGGCCGCGGGGATGCCCCAGTCGCTGACTACGCCCTGGGCGTTGACGCCGGGAGTGAGGATGGTGACCTTGGTGGGGTCGAGCATGCAGTAGCCGTCGGCGATGTCGTCGTCCTGATAGCCATGCCACTCTTCGCCGGGCTTGAGGGTCCAGGCGCTGGAGCGGTTGGTGAGCAGACCGTCGGCGGCTTCTTCGAGAAGATAGGTCTGGCCGTCGAGTGGATCGAAGACGTACTCGGGTTGGTAGAGACGAAAGAACCAGCCTTGTTCGGCTTCGCGGAGGCGGTGTCCGATCGACGACATGGCTTTGCGGAAGCTGATGGCGTCCTGGAGGGTTTCGCTCATGAGAGTAGGGCCGGCGGGTTCGTCCATCATGGCGGCGGCTACGTCGAGGCTGGCGATTAATGGATAGAACGGCGAGGTGGTGCCGTGCATCATGAAGGACTCGTTGAACTGGTCGTAGTCGAGCGGAGCGCGGGGGCTGAGCTTGATGTGGATCATCGAGGCCATGGAGAAGGCGGCGAGCATCTTGTGCGTGGATTGCACAGCGAAGATGGTGGGGCGGTCGGGTGTGTCGTCCGGGACACCCATCGCGAAACGGCCCTGGTATATCTCGTGGAACTTCGCGTAGGCGTACCAGGCTTCGTCGAAGTGGATGCGCGGGACAGATTTTGCGAGTTCGGTGACGACTTTGTTGACGTCGTAGCAGAGGCCGTCGTAGGTGGAGTTGGTGACGACGGCATAGGTGGGGTTCTGATTGGCGATGCCCCTGGTTAGGGGGCTCTTGTCGATGATGCCGCGAATGTATTCGGGCGAGAAGCGCTTGAGCGGGACGAGGCCGATCATGCCGAAGCCGTTGCGCGTGGGCTTCATATAGACGGGACGCGCGCCGGTGACGGTGAGAGAGTGACAGATGGATTTGTGGCAGTTGGCGTCGGCGAGGACGATGTCGTCCTGCGCGATGACGCCATGGCCTACGATCTGGTTGGAGCTGGAGGAGCCGCTGAGGACGTAGAAGGTCCAGTCGGCGCCGAAGATGCGGGCGGCGTTGCGCTCGGATTCGCCGGGAGGGCCGAGGTGATCGAGCCAGGAGCCGAGCGGCGAGGTGGAGATGCCGAGATCCGAACGCATGATGTTTTCGCCGAAGAACTTGTGAAACTCCATGCCGACGGGATGCTTGAGGAAGGCTACGCCGCCCATGTGGCCGGGGGCGTCCCACGAGTAGGCACCCTGATCGTTATATTTCTTGAGTTCGCGGAAGTAGGGCGGGAGAAGCTGCGCGTGATAGCGCTCGACGGCGAAGTCTACGCGGTTGGCGATGAAGGCGGGGGTGTCGCCGAAGAGATGGATGTATTCGTGGACCTGCTTGACGACTTCGAGGGGAAGCTCGCTGACGAGGGTGCGGTCGGCGATGAGGAAGATGGGGATTTTTTTATTGCGGCGGCGGACGGCGCGGAGGATGGCTAACGCTGCACCTTCGGCGAACTGATTTTCGCCTTCGAGGTCCCAGTCCAGAAGGATTGCGCTGTACGACGGGTCTGAAGTGACCAGCGATAGACCGTCTTCCGGTGTGGAGGTGCGGACGACCTCGTAGCCTTCGAGGCGAATCGCGTCGACTAAACGTTCCATGGCGCGGTCGGAGACTGAGTCCGTGCCACCAACTTCGCTTGCAATCAATAAAACCCAACGACCTTCGCTCATTAACCTCTCACTTCTGCTTCTCTGATCTTTAAAGAGAATACAGCTAGTTTTTGTGGGAGGTTGTGGGGGGTGCGACACGTTTTGAACAGGAGGGCTAGAAGTGGCGCGTGAGATCGGCGAAGGTAGCTAGTTCGAGAAGGCTTTGGCCGGCGGGAGGTTGGTTGACGATCTCGTGTTCGAGAACCCAGGTGAAGTCGTGGGGGATGAAGACGGCGTGAAGGCCTGCGGCGAGGGCAGGGTTGACGTCGGAGCGGGGGCTGTTGCCGATCATCCAGGTGTTGCAGGATTCGCAGCCGTGGTGGGCGGCGAGGGAGAGATAGGCTTCGTGGTGTTTTTCGGGGAGGACTTCGACAGCCGAGAAGTGAGGGGCGAGGCCGGAGCGCTGGAGTTTGACGGTTTGTTCTTCGGGATCTCCCTTGGTGACCATGATGAGGCGATGGCGGGTGGCGAGTTCGGCCAGGGTCGGGGCGACGCTGGGGAGGAGTTCGATGTCGTGGTCGGCGATGGACTGGGCGAAGCTCGCGATGCGGCGATGCTTCTCTTCGGTGAGGGGGGTGTCGCTGAGCTGCTCGAAACAGGCGATGAGGGAGCGGCGGAAGCTGTGAAGACCATAGCCGTGGGAGAGGATGGTGTTGTGCTCGACGCGGTTGAGGTGGCCACGAACCTCTTCGGGGGTGTGGACGCGGTGGTCGAGATAACTGATGAAGCTTGCGATCGCGCTCTCGAAGTAGATGTTGTTCTCCCAGAGGGTGTCGTCGGCGTCGATGAGCAGCGTCTGGCCGGTTGGGCGGCGGAGGGAGAGGTTTGACACCTGGTTATGAGAAGCCACGGACTGATTATAAGGCGGTTCTGAGAGGCGAACGTTACGAAGGTGCGGTGGGTATGCCACGGTTGGGGGATGTCTGCCCCAGTGGGGGTGTGCCAGATTGGAAGCAATGATTAATACGGACACAGCGCGACTGGATGGATCTGGTGTGAGACGGGCGACTCATGATCGAAGAGCCTGGGCCGATGTGGGATATCGCGTGTGGAATCCGTTTGAGGCAGAGCTTCGGATCGCCGCGGGTGGTCGGCACGATGAAGTTGCCAAAGGATTTATACGCGCATTCGATGTCTTTGAGAGATAACCGGCAGGGAAAGATAGAAGGCGAATCAGAAGTATGATTCCGGAGATTGGCCAGAGGTGCGGGCCTTACGAGATCCTGGGTAAGCTAGGCGGCGGAGGCATGGGCCTCGTCTTGCACGCATGGGATGAACGTCTGCACCGCCATGTGGCGATCAAGCTACTGCATGACGACTACACAATGCCAGGCATGCGGGAGCGCTTTCTACAGGAGGCGCGGGCGGCTTCGGCACTGAATCATCCGAATATCTGCACGGTCTTCGATATTGGGGAGCAGGACCGCAATCCCTATCTGGTGATGGAACTGCTGCAGGGCGAGACGGTGAAAGACCGGATCCTACACGGGGCTTTGCCTGCGGAAGAGATTATTCGCTATGGGATTGAGATCGCCGACGCGCTGGGCGCAGCCAATGCGAAGGGAATTGTGCATCGGGATATTAAGCCGGCAAATATCTTTCTGGTAAAGATGCCGAATGGGAAGTACCAGACGAAGGTGCTGGACTTCGGGCTGGCAAAGATTGAACTGAAGGCGCATGGAGGGTGGGAGTCGCGATCGCTGGACTTGACGCTGGCCGGAGCTACGGTTGGAACGTTGTCGTACATGTCTCCTGAGCAGGCGCGAGGAGAGCCGCTGGACGTGCGGTCGGATCTTTTCTCGCTGGGCGTGGTGCTGTATGAGATGGCGACGAGGCAGGTTCCTTTCAAGGGGATCACGAGTGCGTTGATGTTTGTGCAGTTGTTCAGCCATGATCCTGAGCCGGTGCATAACTGGAATGATGCAATTCCACGAGAGATGGAGAAGGTCATTCTGAAGCTGCTGGCAAAGGACCGGAAGAGGCGGTTTCAGACAGCGAAGGAGTTGCAGGACGCCCTGGCGAAGGTCGGAGGAAAGCTGGGGCGGGGAGGGTGGCTTGGCAAGACAGCCGATACTCCAGTCCCACTGGTTCGAGCGAGCGACCCGGTGGCATGGCATCGAGGTGGGCGGCAGTCGCAGATTGCAGGACGGGATTCGAGCGGTGGAACCGGGGCAGGGCATTCCATGCATTCGACGCGACTGGGGCTCTCCCGAGTTGAAGCGGCATCGATGCGGATGATGCGGCAGGGCGCGGTGGCCGTTGAGAGTGGAGACACGCCAGCGCAGGGACACAGTCTTCACGACATAGCGATTGCAGGCAGATCCGCTGTGGCTGCTTCTCGTACTGATTTGATGCTGGAGCGTCGATGGCAAGAAGAAGTGCGTTTCGATGACGACTCTGAGAACGCCGATTCAAAAGGACTGCTGATCGTAGATGTAGTTGAGGAGGATGTCGTCGAGGAACTTATCGCGGCTTCTTCTGCGATCGAAGCTAGGACGCAGGTTCGAATGGTTGGGGTCGCGGCATTGATTCTTGCCGGGGTTGTTGCCGTGTCACTGGTGTTCAGCGGCGTGTTTCGTCCGCTTGTACTGGGAACGAACGACCATTTGCTGCTGACAGTCATCGAGAATAAGACCGGAGATAAGACGCTGGATGGAACTGTGATGCAGGGACTGGAGATTGCACTGCGGCAGTCGCAGACCTTGAATGTGCTGGGAGGAGAGGCGTATCAGGCGGGGTTGAAACAGATTGAGGTTGAAGGCAGTACGTCTTCAGAGACGGTTCCCGAGCAGGGGGTAGCACAGAACGTTGGCGCAAGAGCCTATCTGTACGGTGAGATCGAGGGGACGGCTCCTTATACGATTCACATTGATGTATTGAAGACGGATTCGAACGATAAGGTTGAGACTCTGGAAGAGACGGCGGCCAGCAGAGCTGATATTCCCACGGCAGTTGGAAGGATGGCGCAGGACATCCGTATCGAGCTAAGTGATGACGGACGATCCGAAATAAAAAAGAGTGTCCCATTGGACAGGGAGGCGACTGCTAGCGTAGATGCACTCCACGCGTATGCGCTGGGCGAGGCGGCGATGCAGCATGGTCGAAGCGTCGATGCGTTGGCGGCGTACCGGCGGTCGGTGGAGATCGACCCTAAGTTCGTGCAGGCGCAGATGCGTCTGGCGTGGCTGTATGGGGCTGAGAAAGCTGAGATTGCTTCGGCAGAGGCGGCAGAGGCGGCACTTAGTTCATCAGCGAAGAGCAGCGGGAAGGTGAAGCTGCTGGCACAGTTCTGCTACGAGATTAACGCAAGCGGAAACTATGGCAGCGCCATGCAGATCATTCAGCGATATGTAGCACGGTATCCGCTCGATCGAGATGGCAAGGTGGGGCTGGCACGCTTGTTGCGGATGGAGGGGAATTTTTCTGACGCGTTGCGCGCGGCCCAACAGGGTTATGCCGACAATCCTTTCGATGCGGAGATGTATGGAGAAGCCGAGCTCGCCATGATTGCGATGGACCGTTACGATGGCGCGCTGCAACTGACGACCCAGGCAGCGCGAGTCGGAGTTGCCCCAAGCGGAGATGCGCTGATCGCGGGCTTTCTGGCGGGACGAGAGGATGTGGTTGCCGCACAGGTGAGCGCCATACAAAGCGGGGCTGAGGGAACTGCGATCGGCGGCGGGTCGAAGAGTTATGCGGATCTGTATCGCTACGGTTTGTATCTGGACAATACAGGACGCGCCGAAGAAGGTCTGGAGCTTTGGAGAGCAGCAGCGGCAAAAGCAAGCGGTGTGCCGGGGCTTGCATCAACACAGGCTGCCATGCTGGCACAGGGAGCTTTGGATCGCGCGCTGACGGAGAGTTGTAGCGTTGCGCTGGAACTTGTCGGAGAGACGAAGACGCTGCCGAAGGGACCCGTTGCAACTTTCAATGTTGGAATGGCAGCGGCGCTTTGTGGAGATCAGCCCTATGCAGAGAGGATGATCGTTGCATTGCAGCAGAGCTATCCGCAGAGTACTGCCGTGACGCAATACTATGTGCCTGAGTTGCGTGCGGCAGGAGAGATCGGAGTCAATGAACCGGAGAAGGCGCTCGACTCGCTTATTGCCCTGGAACCGTATGACCAGATATCGCTCGCACCTTATCTGCGCGGGATGACCAATGAAGCGCTCGGACAGATGGCGGGTGCCAGTCTCGATTTTCAGACGGTGCTTGACCACCAAGGGGCGTCCTTGATGTTTGGGAGCAATATTTATCCGATGGCTGAGGTTGGCGTAGCGCGGGCCAATAGTGCGAATCGAGATAAAGCTACGGGTGTCGAAGCTTACGGAAGATTTCTGCGGCTATGGGGAGCGGCGGATCAGGGGCAGGCGTTAGTTCGCGAGGCTGTGGTTCGTAGTGGAAACAGCCAACCAGGCCATGCTAAAGCGTTCAATAAGGGAAGGTAATCTCCAGCGACTCCTTGATTGTTTGCGCGGGTCGATCCCAGCGATATAGCGGCTCTTTGTGGGTGCCTCGTTGTCGGCGGGATGTTATGTGGATTGCGTTGCCACGATCGCGGCGGCTTCGCTCGCGGAGATAGGCTATTGCTGAACTTCGCTGGCGAATTCGAGGTCTAGTGTATCCATGGAACATCGGACTGCCGCCCATATTCTATTGGGGGAAGATGCCAATCCTGCCGTGTTAGCGGCAAGCCGCTTTCTCCCCGATCTGGCCGACTCAGAAGTACCTGGTACACACCGATATCTCCGCGGCGAAAGGCGGCTGCCGATCCAGCCATATAAAGAAGCCAAATTCGATATGTTAAGTCGGACACATATTCGCGTACTGCATTTGCATTCCGCTGCAGATCCTGAACCCAGTGCCGAAGGGTGAGCTCATAATGTTCTCGCAGATTTTCAACGTCTCTCACCTCAAAGCCAGCAGATTCGGCAGCCGATAGCGCCTGAGGCAGGGTTACCAGCTCTCCATCTGGAAAGACATACTGGTCGATAAAGGAAGACTTCCGCAGAGCAGCGTGGTTCGACCGTGCGATACCGTGATTTAGAAATACCCCTCCGGGTTTGAGCGCTTGGCGCACAGTGTCGAAGTATTCGGTCAGGTTCTTCAAGCCCACATGTTCGTACATTCCAATGCTGGCGATCTTGTCGAAGGGGAGGGAGGTGTTTCTGAGACTGCGATAATCTTTCAGCTCAATCTTGCAGCTTTGAGTCAGGTGCGCTTGTTCTATGCGATCTGTTGCGACCCGATGTTGTTCCTTGCTGAGTGTAATTCCCTGAGCATAGGCGCCATACTCTGTTGCAGCATGCAAGACGAGGCTTCCCCATCCACAGCCGATATCCAGAAACTGCTCAAAGGGTTTCAGGCGAAGCTTCCGGCAGATCAGATCGATTTTGTCGTTTTGTGCCTGATCGAGCGACTCGTCGGGAGTACGGAAGTACGCGCATGAGTAGGTCAACGTTTTTCCCAGCCACGATTTGTAAAACTCAAATGGCTTGTCGTAGTGATGCGCAATGGAGGAACGATCTCGATTTGGAGAATGACGTCTTCCTTCGCGAAAGAAATGACCTACTTCGGACATGGTTGCTGTGATGCGCTGAAAACATTCATTGCGAAGGCTCATTGAGCGAGTGAGAACGTGTTCTCCAACGGAAAAGACAGAGAAAATATCGCCCTTTACATCCAACTCTCCTTTCACAAAAGCCTCTCCGAGACAGGCTTCATCCGGATTGGCAACCAAAAGTTCTAATGCGTCTGGACTAGCGATCTGGATGGTGCAGGCAGGCTGCTTGTTCTGCGAAGAACTCCACGACCAGCCATCCCACAGATGAACAGTGAACGTTGAGCCTGAGTAGTCGCTGAAGAGCCTGTCGAAGATTTTCGTTCGCTGCTGTTCTGCCGGTATCCGCATCACCGAGACTCCTTCAGCCAAGAGTGGCTTCAAGCGAAGCTAAACGACCCTGAACTTTCAGATTCCCTCCATAGATGTAGCAGTTGCCTCGCTGGGGTGGATCTGATGCTTCGTTCCGCTCTTGAATAACAATTCTGACGGTCTTATCAACGTTGGAGAAGGGTCCGTCTCATTGGAGGAGCGGCTTTCGATTGGTTAAAAGTGAACATCCCACCCATCGCAAGGTTTGCGGTGGATGGGATGTTTGAAACTTGCAATCTTTTACATGTTGCTTCTGACGTTTATGCTCCCTTGAAGCTGGCGAAGGGTTTTTCGATGCTCTTCGGTCTGCTGTTCTGAGCTTTTTTGAAGGTGGCCTGAGCGATCTCGAGTTCTTTGCCGACGATCTCCATACGCGGGGAACGAACGCGGGCGGAGCCGACTCCGACCTGTTCCTGCACCCACTTGATGAGTTGTACGAACTTCGGCACGGTGTCCATGCGAAGCAGAGGGAGAAACCAGCGGTAGAGCTCGAAGGCCTCCTTCTGTTTTCCTGCTTTGGCGAGATTGAAGAGTTCGACCGACTCTGCGGGGTAGGCGTTGACCAGACCGGCTACCCAGCCTTCGGCTCCGGCTCCGACGCCTTCGACAAGAACGTCGTCCACACCGACGAAGATGTGAAGACGGTTGCCCAACACTTCGCGGATGGCCGAGACGCGGCGAACGTCGGCGCTCGACTCCTTTACGGCGTGAAGGTTTGCATGTTCGGCGGCGAGTTCAGCGATCTCGTGGGGAAGGAAGTCGGTCTTGTAGGAGACGGGGTTGTTGTAGAGCATGCAGGAGAGTCCGGTCGCCTTGATGATTGCGGAGACGTGGTTCTTCATCTCGCGCCAGTCGGAGGTGTAGACGTAGGGCGGCAGAACCATCAACGCAGAGCAGCCAGCCTTTTCGGCGTCTTTCGCCAATTGGACGGCGTTTGCCGTAGAGAGAGCCGAGATTGCAGCGATGACAGGCGTCTTTCCTGCGGAGACGCGCACGGCCGTCTTGAGGATGTCGACCTTCTCGTTGTGCTCGAGGGTCGCTCCTTCGCCGAGTGAGCCAAGCATTACCAGGCCAGTGCAGCCATTACCAAGCATCCAGGCCGCGTGCTGGGCGAGAAACGGGTGGTCGACAGAGAGGTTGTTATCAAACGGGGTTGTGATTGCGGGCATTACGCCAGACCAGATCATGCATTCTCCTCAGGTACAGTTTGTTGGGAATCGTGAAAACAAAGGGCGTTCACAGGAACGGGGAACAGGGGTGGGCGGATTGACTTTGGCGTCCATCCAAAGAGGGTTTGAGTTGCGGGACCGCAGATACGTCCCTGACAAGGGCCCATTCCGCATCGCGTCTGCAGCTTTGCGTCGGTCCATCCAGTGCGGGCTGCGAGGCTTTCGTAGGTCACGTCTTCGCAGCGACAGACGAAAGTGTCCAAGGCAGGAAGCAGACGGAGTTCGGGGCGAAGGCGGAAGGCGGTCTTCAGGCGTTCGGCGAATTCGTTCTGAGCGGCATTGCGCGCGCGCAGAGGGCCGGTTGGTTGTCCGGCGCATGCTAGACCTGCGATCTCGCCCTGCAGCAGAGCGGCTTCGAGTCCGGCGATGCCGGTTGGTTCACCCGCACAATAGATGTTGGGCACCGAGGTTTGCTGCAGCTCGTCGACTTCAACGAAGTCACCGCGAAGATTGCAGCCTAGAAGAGATGCTAGTTCGGTGTTGGGGACCAGATGGAAGCCGCAGGCGAGAAGGTCGCAAGGTTCTTCCCATATTTTGTTACCGTCGGTGAAACGAACAGCTTTGAGTTGACCTGTTATTTCGCTGGCGAGCGCGGCGACCGGCCAGCAGCCTGTACGGTATGGCGTCTTTCCGAGGGCAATTTTGTAGCCGAGGCCTTGAACGATCTTTGCGGGATGCAACAGTAGAGAAACTGCGAAAGGTGCAAGCTGTGTGAGGGATGCTTGCTCCACAATGCTGGTGACATGCGCTCCATACTGACGGAGATGGACGGCGACTGCCATCAGAAGCGGACCGGAGCCAGCGACCGCGATGCGCTTTCCCTGAACGGGGAATCCGCCTTTGACGAGTGCCTGCAGGCCGCCTGCTCCGAAGACGCCGGGGAGAGTCCAGCCGGGGAAGGGAAGGAACCGTTCGCGTGCGCCGGTGGCGAGGATGAGGCGACGATATTCGAGAGAGATGGCCTCGGGAGTGCCGGAGGTCTCGTGGAGCGCGTGAAGGACTCCGGGAGCAGGTGCATCGAAGACACGATAGCCGAAGAGGAGTGTGGCTCCGGAAGAGGTGAGCTTGAGGAGTGCTGCTTCTTTTTCCCGATGCTCGCCGGAGTTGGCGTGTTTGGCGGAGGGTTCGATTCCGCCACGCCAGATTTGGCCGCCGGCTGCAGGATTATCGTCGAGCAGAAGGACACTGCACCCATGCCGCGCCGCTGCAGTGGCGGCAGCGATGCCTGCGGGGCCAGCCCCGACGACGATGACGTCAAAGTCTTTCATCGATCCGATTCCACCACCATGCCTTCGCTGCAGATTAGCTGACAGGTCCGGCGATGCGGGATGCCGTTGACGGTGGCGCGACACTCGAAGCAGATGCCCATGCCGCAGAGTGCGGTTCGCGGCTCGCCGGTGACGGAGCGACGGCAAGGCACACTGGCTTTGAGAAGCGCGGCAGAGACCATGGACTCGGGCTCCATTTTTACAGGGACTCCGTTGACGCGAATGGTGACGCTCTCAGGCATGCGTGGCCGCCTGTGTGGTGACCCGGTGCGGGAGATAGGGAGTGATGTCGATCTCGGATGCGCGTCCGAGAATCTGGTCTGCGAGAAGGCGCGCGGCTCCCGGAGTGTTGGTGATGCCGAGGCCTTCGAAGCCTGCGGCGAGCCAAAGGGTGCGGTCATCGGTGAGGCCTTCGGCAGGGCCGATGAGGGGCAACTTGTCGGGTGTGGCAGCGCGGAAGCCGGTCCAGACGCGGATTCCAGAGAGCTGTGCAAGCCCAGGCATGTAACTCCGCGCCCGCTCCAGCATCTGGCTGAGTATGGCGGCGTCTGATTGAGGGGCCTCGTTGCCGAACTGACGTGATGAGCCGATTAAGAGCTGACCAGTGCGACGCGGCTGAATGTTGAAGGCTACTGAGTCGGCTGTGACTTTGTGAGCATTCTTCAAATAGCCGAGCTCGACCAGTTGATGATGGAGAAAGTCCGGGTAACGGTCGGTGATGAGGAGATGGCCTTTGCGCTTTTTTATCGGCAGCGTCGGCAACAGGGCGCAGTCCGCTCCGGTTGCGAGGACGATGCGATCGCTATGCAGGATGGTTCCGTCGGCTAATCGCAGCTCGCCTTTGCCTGCGGAGATGGCTGCTGAACCTTGCAGGATAGTTGCACCAAGCGCGACGGCCTGTTCGAGAAACCAGCCGGCTGCAGCGGGAGGGTAGACGACGCCGTCGTCGGGTACGAGAAGGCCACCAGCCAGGCCCGGCCTGAGCTTCGGCTCTTCTGTTGCAATCTCTGCCTGGTTGAGGACTTCAGCGCGCACCCCTGCGGCGGCGTAGGTGGAGCGTTTTGCGTGGACTTCGGCCATCTCTTCTTCGTCGGCTGCTACCCAGATGGTGCCGCGCGCTTCATACTCTGCAGTGTCAGGGAGCCTCGGAATCAGCTGCTGCCAGAGCGAACGGGAGAAGCGCGTGAGATTGAGTTGCGCGGGAGAGTCGTCCATAACGACGACGTGGCCCATGCCTGCGGCGGTTGCTCCTCCGCCGGGTAAGTTGCCCTCGATCAGGCCTACACGCAGACCAGCCTGCGCACACTCCAGCGCGCAGGCGCAGCCGACGATTCCGGCACCGACAATGAGGACATCGTAGGTCTGCATCAGAATGCAATGCCACTGACGAAGGGGTCGTCTTTCTGGAAGAACAGTTTGGATTCGGCGATGATCCAGGCTCGCCCTGTGATCACGGGGCTGATGTGACCGTTGTTGCTGTTCGGGGTAGGAGTCAAGGTTCCCTGGAAGGATGTGCCGAGAATCCCTTCCTGAGTCCAGATTTGCCCTGGAACGAGTTTGCCGTCAGCGTAGAGGCAGGCCATCTTGGCGCTGGTACCGGTGCCGCAGGGGGATCGATCGAAGGAGGCTCCTGGGCAGAGAACGAAGTTTCGTGAAGAACTACCGGGGGATTGAGGTGCTCCAAAAAATTCGATGTGGTCGATCAAGGCTCCACCTTCGCCTGTGATGCCGGAGCTGGTCAGTGCCGAACGGATCGCGGTGGAAGCGGCGATAAGCTCTGCACGATTGGCAAGCGATAGATCGAATGGGTGTTGACCGATTAGAAAGAACCAGTTTCCGGCCCAGGCGATGTCTCCGGTAAAACGGCCATAGCCGGGGACTTCGACAGGCACCGACGCGCGGAGGCGATAGCTGGGCACATTGGCGACGGAGACTCGTCCATCCTCATGCAGCGTGGTGGATACTGTCCCAACAGGCGTATCGATCCGGTGCTGTCCTGGGGCGATTCGTCCCATGTGGGCAAGGGTTGTGACCAGGCCGATGGTCCCATGTCCGCACATGCCGAGATAGCCTACATCGTTGAAGAAGATCACTCCGGCCGCCGAGTCGGGATTGACGGGCTCGCAGAGAAGCGCACCCACGACGACCTCCGATCCCCGTGGTTCGCAGACCACTCCCCGGCGGAAATGGTCGAAGTCGCCTTGAAAGCGTTTCAATCGGGTCGAGAGGTCGCCTGATCCAAGATCGGGTCCCCCAGAGATAACAACACGAGTAGGCTCCCCTTCGGTATGGGAGTCAATTACGCCAACTGAAGCCTTTTGCGTCATAGAATTATCTTAACTCATATTGTCTACGATTTTGGATACGTTCTTGTCAATTTCTATTCTAAGAGATATTTTTGATGAACTTGCGTTAGAGTGACGTATACGATTTTATTCCTTTGGAACAGTGCCAATTGGAGCCAATGAAGAAAAAAACGAAAGCAGCAAGCGCCCCAGCTCAACGAGTGAAAGCAGAACACGGCACAAGCCTGTTGACAGCTTTTCGAGAGATGCGCGAACTGATTGTGCATGGCCGGCTCGCTCCGGGAACCTGGATTCTGGAGGCCGACCTGGCAGAACGGTTGAATATGAGCCGAACCCCGGTTCGTGGCGCCATCCACTGGCTGCAGCGGGAGGGGTACATCCTCGAACATCGGAACGTCAGCAAGTCGCGAATGATCGTTGCGCCTCTGACGAAGGAGGATGCCAATGAGCTGTACCTGATCATCGGATGTCTTGAAGGCATCGCGGGGCGCGGCGTTGCGGCGTTGCCGACAGGGAAGCGGACAGAGATCTGCACCCAACTCCGAATACTCAATGAGCGTCTTCTTCAAATATCGGAGGGTCGCGGCGGCAAGCAGGGAGAGATCTTCGACCTGGACCGGGACTTCCATCGTTTGATCGTACATAGCGGAGCGGGCCCTCGCCTGCTGACTCTGCATGGTGCGATTGAACCGCAGGCTGAACGGTACTGGCGCCTGTATGCAAGCTCCATTATCAAAGACCTTCATATCTCAGTCGAAGAGCACGAATCCATTATCAAAGGGATCGAAAAGGGCGATGCGGATCGCGTAGAGGCCGGCCTGCAGCAGAACTGGCTGAAAGGGTCTGAGAGGCTGGGCCATGTGATCGACATCTTCGGTGAGCGGGGAAGCTGGTAGGTCTTACACATCTTGAATATGGCAGTTGAAGTAGTTGATGTAAAAAATCCGGATGCGGCTAGATTGCCGCATCCGGATTTCTGCTTGTTGCGGTTAGAAGGTGAAGTTGCCGCGAAGCTCGACCTGCCGGGCTCCAGTGGAGATGCCCGACGTACCGAACGATGTGGACTGAAGCGTTCCTGAGGGAGTTCCCCACGTCGGGTGGTTCCAGACGTTGATGAACTCGCCCTGAAGACTCAATGCATACCGCTCCTTGATCGGGATTATTTTAGAGATTGCCATGTTCTGTGTGAACGTGTGCGGACCATGCAACCAGATGATGTCTCCGATCGTGCCAGCGGTAGTGTTTGGCCCCACCATCGAGTAGTTGGCGGTTCCTCCCGCCGCTCCGCCGGAGAAGAACTTCGGATCAAGAGCAAGTGACGTCGTGTGACCGGGAATGTGGTGAATGCCGACTGCATTCTGCAAATCGCTTGCCGATACACCGGTCAGCGTCACGCCTCCATCGTTCTGGTTGAAGGTGGCATATCCGCCGTTGAGATGAAAGGGTGCGCCCGTCTTATAGGTAATGACGGTTCCGATGTTGAAGCCGCCTATGAGTTCGTTGAGCAACGTGCTCTGGTTGAGGAACGCGCGGCCTTTGCCAAACGGAAGATCGTATGTGCCGTAGATATTGGTTACCTGACGAATGTCGAATGTCTGTGGGAAGTACGACTTGTGCAGGTCACGCAGGGTGTAGAAGTTATCCGAGTTAGCAAGATAGTCGTTGTTGGAAGTAGCGAAGCCGAGGGTGTGGCTCCAGGTGTAATTCGCGTTGCCTTGCAGACCATGCCAGGGAGCCTGACGAAGGTCAATCTGGAGTGCGTTGTAGTTAGAGTAGCCACCGTCGGTCATGTAGTTGGTACCGGCCCCAGGAGCATACGGGTTTGCCTGGAAGAAGTTGATGGGATAGCCTGCACCCGCACCCGTGAACTTCGCGTTATTCAAGCAGGGAGCAAAGCTGGCACCAACCAGAGCGCAGAAGTATGCCGGAGTGTTCTGGTTATTACCTGCAAGCTGGTTCGCAAAGGTACCCGCCTGTCCGTTGTTGAGGTAGTTGATGAACTGGGTTGCCTTGAAGTTGGAAGCTGTGTTGGCGAAGGCAGCGTCGATGATCGGCGTCTTGATCAGGCCTACATCGGAGAAGGACTTGCCTCCATTCGAGGCCAGGTTCTTCTGGGCATTCTGGAAGTCCTTGAGGAATCCGTTCTCAAAGATATTGACCTCGTTGTAGTTGTAGACCATCCACTGATGCACGGACCGGTTGCCGTTGTATCGGATCTCAAGAACAGAAGCACGAGAGAGTGCGCGCTGTACGCCCAATGTCCATGATTCGGAGTACGGCTCGCGTATGTTTGCATTAATACCTTCAACAGGCTTGCCGCTGCCGACGAAGGTAAAGTTCGCCATGGGTGCCGACTGGGGAAAGGTAAGAGGGCTAAACGAGTAGGTTGGAAGCGGCTGACCGTACGCCAAGCTGCCTGGGGCATAGGTTCCAGGTGCACCTGTCGTGTTCGCGGTCAGAGTGAAGTTCTGGTAGTACAAGAGTGCCTGAGCCGAAGCCGCGTCCCAATAAAACTGGTACGGCTCAGTAAAGTTACGCAGACCGAAGCCAGCGCGGATAACAGTGTTACCGTCACCCAGGATCTTTTTCAGGAAGCCATCGCTTTTCGGCTTCGGATTCCAGTTTATGGCGACCTGAGGTTGCGGAGTCTTATACCAGCCGTGGAAGGGACGAGGGTTCAGGGAGAACGAAGGGTCTGCGTTTCCGTTCAAAGTTCCAGGCTTGAAGAGATCGCCCGGTCCGGTGGGGCCATAGATGCTGGGAAGAAGCGCATTGTGGTATGCAGATTTGATGTCATGCGGGTCTACCGTGAAGTCCCAGCGCAGGCCATAGTTGAACGTCAGTGTAGGGGACAGTTTCCAGGAGTCCTGGAACCAGATTCCGGTTGCAAGTGCAACCTCATCGAGATTGAAGGAGTGAGGGCCGTAATTACCAGTGCCTTGATCGAAACCGTTGGATCCTGCCACGCTCGAGATGCGTCCGGTTAACACTGCATAGAGCTGCTCGGCTTCGCCCTGGTTCGTTGATGTTGCGTAAGGTAGAGTACCGCCGGTTGGGTTGCTTGAACTTGGAATCGTGAATGCGTTAGCGATTGGATCGCCCGAAGCTGTTCCGAAGTTGATATTCGGGAACCCTACTGGCGGATTGTAGTAGTGATCCTGCTCCCGATATCCCTGGAAGCCGAAGTTGAAGTTATGCGCACCTTTCTGGAAGGTCAGGCCATCGGAAAGACTGAAGACGGGGTACTCATAACCGGATGGCAGGGTGTAGTTCTGGCCCGACATTTTGTTTGCCCCGTCTCCCGTCATGTTGAAGAAGACGACTGGATTCGTCTGCCAGTTCGGAGTCGAGCCGGCTGCGAACTTCTGCACGTTATACAGGAAGCCGAACTTGAATTGGTTGATCAGGCGGGGCGAGATGATGTAGTCCAAGCCATAGTTTGCGTTGAAGCTTCGGCTAAAGTTGTTGCCGTTCTGGTTGGCATAGGATGCTCCGGGAAACGGCGCAGGATAGCTGCCTACGGGACTGCTCTGGGACATGATCCACGACAGGTACATGCGGACTTTATCTGTCGCGTTGTAGTCCAGTCGGGCAACCGGGTAGTACTGAGTCTGGGACCCCGGCTGGTTGAAGGACGCCTGCAGAATTGTTGGATCGGTGAGTGACGTCAGCCCTTGTCCGTTGACAGCGGTGATCGCATTCTGGATGAGGGTGTTGACTTTCGGATTGATTACGCCCGCGTTTGCCGGATTATAAGCTGTCGCCAACTGAAAGACATTGACGGTATGAACCGTCTTGTCGGTGCCGGTATAGGTGAAGTTGCCCTGAACTGCCGGATTCGAAAAGATGAAGTTGTTCGTAACCGCTGTTCCTGGCTGCTTGAACTCCGCGTAGGTCCCGAAGAAGAAGAGCTTGTCACGGAGAATGGGGCCGCCAACGCTGACGCCGAAATCATGCTGAATCAATTTTGCCTTACGGACGGGAGACCAGACTCCTGCAGAGTTGACCGCGGCATTATTTGCCCATGAGTTTGCGTTGAGGCCGCTGTTGCGGAAGTCGTAGTATGCGCGTCCATGGAACCGATTGCTGCCGCGGCGGGAGACATAGTTCAACTGCGTCGTTGCCGTACCAAAGCCGTTGCTCAGATTCAGGCCATCGCTTACAACGCTTACCTGTTCGAAGGATTCGATACGGGGAGAGACCATCGTGCTGATTGTGCCTTGATACTTGGTGCGGCCGTTGTTGGCGATGGCGCCGTCGATGTTCGTGCCTTGTGTACCTTCCGGCAAGCCGTTCCATGTGCCGTTGTATCCGGCAGTGAGCTGGGTGAGGCTGCTGATGCTACGGCCGGAGACCGGGAGGTTCTCGATGTCTGTCGTGTTGATGACGGTACCGATCTCTGTCGAACTGGTCTGCAGCACGGGGGTTGCTTCACCCGTGACGCGGACGGTCTCGGTCACGGCACCGACCGGCAGATCGGCCGTAAGGGTATTTGTGGAGGAGGATTCCACGAGCACAGAGTCGTAGATCTTGGTCTGATAGCCGGTGCGAGAGATCGTCAAGCGATAGTTGCCGATATTCAGATTGACGAATGTATACGATCCCCTGGCACTCGTCTCTGCTTTGCGGACGCTGTTGGATCTGAGTTCGACAAGCTCGAGGCTGGCACCGGGAATCACAGCGCCGCTGCTGTCTTCAGCTGTTACTACGATCGAACCCTGGTTGCCGGACTGACCCCATGAGGTCCCCACAGCCAGACAGAGCGTCACGATCAGAACGGTAACAAAAGAGGCGATACGGACCGATAAATCTTTCATACATCCTCCAATAAAGTTTTGCGGCAATTGCTCGACAGACCACATCTGTATGTAGTTCTTCTAAAACTGAAGCGGTCGGCTAAATAAACGACCTTCAACCGGGGTAAACCTTTTCTCAATTGTTTAACTCTATGCGAATATCAATTGGTATCCAATTACGTATCTCTTGTCAATTGGTTTCATGGAATTTCTCTACTCCGAACGGTTAGCTATAGCTGGCTACCACTTCGAAGTGCTTTGCGCCGCTAGACTTGATTGCGGCCGTGTCCTTGTGAAGGCCAGTGATTTCGACCGGCTTGCCGTTGGCAGTGATGCTCTCAATCGATTTGCCGGCAGGGAGGCGGAACTTTACATGCAACTCTGACGGAACTGCGTGTGTGCCATGAAAGTCGATAGTAGCGAGAAGTTGACTGGAACCTTTGGAGGACAGCCGATAGTCGACCCGGCCCCAGCGCGTGGGCGCGGCTTCGATTGCGATCTCTTGACCAGAACCAACCCATTCACGCGGGAGTGCTTTTCCCAGATAGAGGCGGTCTGCGTCGGAGTCTTCGAAGACCAGCATCCAGCGCACGAGAAGAGGAATGGTGAGCTGCGCCGGGATGCAGAAGAGCGCGGTGCCTCCGGTGATGCCGGCGACTTCACCTGCCGTCCAACTGCCGCGGGTGTGATCGTGGAAGCGATGAGCGTAGAGGAAGAGGAGGTACTCTTCTATGCGGTCGAGCCGAAGGAGCATCTGCGCGTAGCCGTAGGAGATGAAGCCGAGAATTGCGCGACCGTTGGGATTGGGACGGCCCACGTTGGCTACGACGCCGATTGTGGTTGTGCCATAAGCGCGCATGCAGTCGATGACGAGGTTGGCGAGATCTGGCGGCAGCACGTCGGCGTGGACAAGCTCGGTGTAGGCGCGGTGCGACCATTGCTGCGGGCTGGGATGCTCGGTCTCCATGGATTCGCGCACCGTGAGTTTAGCGGGTAAGGGACCAATGTATGGCGGGTTCATGTCGTGGCGAACATTCTTGCGCATGCTGGCTACCAGAGTTTCAGAGAGCTGTCCGCTATGCTTGGTCCACTCTGCTGCGGCTTTTGCCATCGCGGGATTGGATGTTCCAAGACTCTTCCACACGGGAGCGATATCGCGCAGACCACGGACGGCCATTGCGCTATTGGCATAGTAGGGTTGCCACCAGGTCATGGGTTTGGGAGCGAGGCAGGAGTCAGACTCATTCCATCCATGAATGAGACCGTATCCGTCCGCGTCTGGAGCGAGGCGAAGGCTCTCGTCGTGAAGCTCTGTGAGGACGGCGGCTGTTGCTTCGATCTTCTCGCGGTGCTTGAGGATCAGAGCGCGATCCAGCGTGTAGTGAAAGTACTTTGCGATGAGTGAGAGCGTGAGGCCGAACTGCGCGGTCTCGGCACCACGCATGTTAATCATGCCTTTGTCGTCCACGAAGTCCGAGAAGTAATTGTCGAAGACATCGTGGGCCATCTCGAAGCGGCCCCACTCCATGTTGGCGTAAAAGGAGCTGGTGAAGATGTCCTGGAAGCCGTCGTACTCTGAGCCGTAGTAGTCGCGATCAACCGCGCCGTACTTGGGGTAGGTTCCGCCGGGACGCACAATCTGCTCTTTGACAAAGGCATATTTCGCCATGTCGACCCAGACCTTTTGCGGAAGAGTAGCCTGCGCGACATCGTGCATCTGCCTTTCCCAGTAGACGGCAAACTCCAGCAAGCCGCGATAGAAGGCCTCGGGTTTGGGGTCGACGCGGCGTGGAGGGTACGGCGGGTAGCTGTAGCCATACTCGACCTTCGCGATCTTTCCATCGACGATCGAAGTTGTGCGATGCCAGGTTTGCACGATGAACCTGTCTTTGGCGAGAACGTCTCCGAAGACAATCACCTCGTGATAGGCCGTCGGCGAGGCCGGCATCACCTTGCGCACTGCAGGCATGTAGGCGCCGAGCAGGCCTTCAAACCGGTTGGCCGCACTCTCTGCATTGAGGTCGGGAAAGGATTGGACGGGATGGTAGGTGCGGGTGTTGCCGCTGGGATAGACCGGCATGGTGTCGGAACACTCACGGGTCCCGACGATGGTGTTCCATGTCGCGCGAAAGTTGGGGCGTGTACTTCTGGCCGAGCCCATTGGTGGCGCTGCGGCGCGCACTTGATCAGGGTCGGGATCGCCATTCTGAAGGAGCTTGTCGGCAAGAAGATCCGGGCCGGAGAGGCCGATGTCTTTGATGCTTAGACCAAGATATGGAGGGTCGGCGTCGGGGAAGTTCGCTTCTGCGTTGCGGGTGAGCACGCGTCCAGTACCGGACGACGAGAGGAACGAGATGGCACCGTCGCGAGTGCGCAGATCCTCGTAGACCTTCCATGTCTGCGTATTTTGCTTGAAGGTGCAGAGAAGTGTATGACCTTCGACATCGATGTTTTTTGCAGGGAGGATGCCGGAGGTAGAGACATCACGATGAATGGCGTTCGCGTGAGCGTCTTGTTGGCCGGCGAACGACGGCAGGCTATTCATTCCGGCAGTTGCGACTGCCATACTTTGTATAAAGCGTCGTCTATCCATAATGTTTCCTCGAAAAGCAGCGATTGTTGAGTCTATCCAGGGAACGTTTTCCTAAGTAACCTGCGACATTAAAACATAGAGCCGGTTCATTCCGCCGTTGGCAAAATATTTCCTATTGTATACATTCTGGTATCCCTGTACGTTGGGAGCCATGCAAGAGTTTCAGAAAGCGAAGGGAAAACCATTCAATGAGTGAAGGTCTTTCAAGACGAGCAGTCCTAAGGACGATAGGGGTTGGAGCGGCTGGGGTGTTGCTGCAACGGCAGTTTGCGTATGCGGAGCTTGTCGATCAGCCGGGGCTGGCTAAATTGCCGGTAGGGAAGGTTGGCCTTGAGTTGCGCGTTACGGCGATGAACGCCAATACGCTTCGACTGAGCGTTGCAGCGATCGACGAGATTCTGGACAAAACATATGGGGATGGAAGCGTAGTTGAGCGGAAGTGGCCGGCACCATTGCTGAAGGCCTCCGATGGGCAACCGACGCAGACCATTGCATGGGGCAAGAACAAGATTACGGTCGACGTGAAGCCGTTGCGCGTTGCGGTGGAGAAGGAAGGGAAAGTTGTACAGGAGCTGATCTTTGACGTAGCCGCTAATCGAATCAAATTTCAATATGGCGAGGGGCCGATCTATGGATTAGGAGGCGGGCTACATCCTCTTGATCGCAGAGGTACGAAGGACATGATGCGCAATGGAAGCGGAGAAAACCTTCGCCTCTATGGGGCGCGTACTCCGATTCCATGGCTGGTCAGCACGAGCGGATGGGGATTGTTCTTTCATGAGCCGACGGGGAGCTTCGACCTGACCGGCGAGCTTGGCCTCTTTCATCCAAGCGATGTTGCGCGTGGGCAGGACGTGTTTCTCGTAATCGGTGACACGCCTGCGGAGTTGATGCATCAATGGGCCGAGATTAGCGGCTATCCGCACCTGCCGCCGATGTGGGCGCTTGGCTATCTGCAGTCGCACCGGACGTTGGAGAGTAAGGAAGCCGTGTTGCAGGAGGCAAAGACGTTTCGCGAGAAGAAACTGCCGTGCGACGCGATGATCTACCTGGGAACGGGTTTTTGTCCTTCGGGGTGGAACACAGGACATGGGTCCTTTGTGTTCAACGAGAATATCTTTCCCGATCCGGTGAAGATGATCGAGGAATTCCACAAGGAACACTTTAAGGTTGTGCTGCATGTGGTCAATCCTCCTGAGAATCTGCACGGTCGCGTCTCGGATACGGGGACTGCGGCAAAGGACCTTGGCGATGCGGCGCTGTATTGGGCCCAGCATGCGCCGTTTATGCGGAAGGGTGTGGATGGCTGGTGGCCGGATGAGGGCGATGTGCTGCCGTGGGAATCTCGCTTGACGCGGAACCAGATGTACTGGGAAGGCAGCAAAATGACTCGACCGGATATACGACCCTTTGCGCTGCATCGCAATGGCTATGCCGGTATGCAACGGTATGGATGGTTGTGGTCGGGGGATGTCTTCTCGACATGGAAGACGCTGGAGACGCAGGTGATGGTCGGCATCAACATGGGTCTGACGGGCGTTCCATACTGGGGTACCGACATCGGCGGCTTTGTTCCGACTAAAGAATTTACAGCAGAGCTTTATCTGCGATGGTTTCAGTTCGGCGCATTCTGTCCGTTGTTTCGCAGCCATGGACGCACCTGGAGGCTTAGGCTTCCGTGGGGCTGGAATCTGGGAGATTACGGGCCTTCGGAGATGGGAGCGAACGCTGAGGCGTTTTTGCCGAAGCCGGAGGACCTCCACAACACTGAGGTTGAGCCGATCTGCAAAAAATATCTGGAGACGCGGTATCGGTTGATGCCGTACATCTACTCGTCGGTTGCGGAGACGCATAGAACCGGCTTGCCCGTGATACGTGGGCTTTGGCTGCATTATCCGGAAGATGCGAAGGCGTTGACAGTGCAGGACGCTTATCTGTTTGGGCCTAACCTTTTGATCGCGCCTGTGTTCGAGTTGGCTGCGAAGGAGAGGAAGGTTTATCTTCCTGCGGGGACGTGGTGGGACTTCTGGACGGGCAAGAAGGTTGACGGCGCGGGAGAAATTACAACCCCAGTGACGCTGGACTCGATGCCGGTCTTCGTGCGAGCCGGAGCAATTGTTCCGACGGGCCCAGTGAAACAATATGCAACTGAACCTTCGAGTGAGCCGATTCGTTTGACGATTTACCCCGGTGCGGATGGCAGCTTCTCATTCTATGAGGACGATGGCATCAGCTTTGCACATGAGCGTGGCGACTTCACATCGATTGAGATGAGCTGGACGGATGCGAAACGCACGCTGGTGCTGAAGCCGGGTAAAGGGAAGGCTGGTGCTCCGGTGAAATTTACTGTAGTCGTGGCAGGTGAGGCATCCGAAAAGGCAATTACGTTTACCCATCAGGCGTTAACCGTCCGTCTGTAAGTTTGGGGGCAGACATAGGGGCTGCAGAGAAATCTCTGCGGCCCTTTCTGTTGGATAGTCGCTTGGCTATTTGCCCTGCAGCAAGGCTACGGTTTCAGTGGCTTGGAGCGGCAGAACATAGGCTCCTGCATCTGTCTTCCACGAGGCTGGTGCGAGGAAGTGTGGAGCTCCTGGTACATCGGCTGTTTGTTCGATGCGCAGTCTGGCTATGGTGATGCCGTCGCTCTGCGGTGCAAGATGGAGGCGGACCGTTTTGTGTTTTACGTCATAGTCCACGCTGGCGAAGTGACCTTCTTCAAGCCTCAGCCATAAGCCTAACGGTGCGATGAAGACACGGTTGCGGAAGGAGTCGAGTGTGGAGAAGCTGACGGTGCCGTGATTGTCCTTCACGTTCCCGCCGAAGCAAAGCCAGCCCAACTGATCGTCGTGCGTGAGGTAGGTTGCGGTGTTGAGTGCGTGTCCGACAAAATTCGGGCCGTAGTCGCCTGTGTACGGATCGAAGGCCATTTTGTCTGGGAAGGAATGAAAGGCGACGGAGGCGAAGCCCTTCTGGTCGATGTTGGTGAGAGGGCCCATAACACCGCCATAACCTACGCGAAGGAGGTAGAGATCAGTCGGGTGGGCACGATACTCCGAGAGCAGCGGGATCGCGTTGAGACCGGAGCCGTAGTGATGAAGCTGACGTTCGAGGCGTCGAATCTTGCCACCGTAGATGAAGTCCCAGTAACGACGTGCGCTGCCGTTGTAACCCCAGCTTGGAATGGCAGGATCGTAGGCGAGGATGGCATTGAGTGTGACATCGGCCTTGTCTTTATAGCCAAAGTACGTGGTCCAGTCGTAGACCTCTTCCTGACCGGTTGAGTCCCACGGCATCTCGCTGCCGAAGGGATACGCTTCTACCTTCCACCGATCGGCGCGCTGACGCATGAGATCTTCGAGCTTCTTCGCCTGTTCGGTCATGCCCTCGTTTTTCAAGTCTTCCAGAAGCCGAAGGAAGACCGTGCCCTCCATCTGGCCGTAACGCGTGTAGTAGGGCGCCTGGGTGCGCATGGCGAGTGTGGTTTCGTACGCCTGGTTGATATACCACTGCCAGG
>JBDTEQ010000165.1:0-8885 GCA_039922475.1 Edaphobacter sp. | reverse complement strand
GGTTTTGAACAGAATCATGCCGCTCGGTGCACCTCCCGGGGCGGCAAAGTTATTTTTGGAAGGCCCCAATGCCAGAAGAAGTTAAGAAAAGGCTCGCAGAAGAGATCAAATTGCTGGAGCATGAGCTGACTACGGAGCTGCCGGCTGAGATCAAGAAGGCGGTTGCGCTGGGCGATCTGAGCGAGAACGCCGAGTACCACATGGCCAAGCAGCGACAGGTGTTCGTGAATGCGCGGCTGGGACAGTTGAAGAAGCGGATGGGTGAGCTGGCCATGGTGAACCTGGTCAATATTCCCAATGATAAGGTGGGCTTCGGCTCGCGGGTTACGGTCTTCGATTCGAGTAAAGATGAGGAGATCAAATACCATCTGGTGACGAGCGAGGAGTCGGATGTGTCGAAGGGGTTGATCTCTACGACTTCGCCGATCGGGCACGCGCTGCTGGGCAAACAGGTTGGCGATATGGCGACGGTGATTACGCCGAATGGGAAACGCGAGCTGGAGATTCTGAAGCTGCTGACGATTCACGACGCTACGCCGGAGAATTAGCCTGCTGCCACGTGTTGCAAACGTAACATCAGAAAAGCGGTAAAACGGAAGGGCAAGCGAGGGGCTTTCTCCCCGGAGGAAAGTTTTGACCTGGACAGGCGCATTCGGCAAAGGCAGCGGCTGGCTGCTGCAGAAGATCGTGAACGGGCTGGCCCTGACGCGAATCTCCCCGAACATGCTGACGTTTATTGGACTGGTGATCAACATCATCGCAGCGTGTTTCTTCGGGTTTGCGCGGGCGAATAATGCGAACCGGATGTTTTTGTATGCGGGGCTGATTATTATCGGCGCGGGCGTCTTCGATATGGTGGACGGGCGGGTGGCGCGGAAGACAAACCAGGTTTCGGTGTTTGGGGCGTTCTTCGATTCGGTGATGGACCGCTACTCGGATGTCGCGATATTTTTTGGGCTGCTGATCTTTTATGCGCGGGGCAACCGGCTGTTCTATGTGGGGCTGGTGGCGTTTGTAATGACGGCATGCGTGATGGTGAGCTACACGCGGGCACGGGCAGAGGCGTTGATCGGAACGTGCAAGGTTGGGTTCATGGAACGGCCGGAGCGGATTGTCTGCGTGATCCTAGGGGCTCTGTGCAACCGGTGGGGCGTGATGGCTCCTGCGCTGTGGGTGCTGGCGCTGTTTGCGACGCTTACGGTGATCCACCGGATTCGCTATACGTATCTGGAGACGGAACGAAGGAAGCTGCAACCACAGACTCGATGAGCGTACACAGGGTGTGTGAGGGTATGCTTGTGATCGCGCAGCACTCTGGCGCTCATTTTTTTTACCTTAGGAAGCGATGCAAACGAAACCTGTTCTGCTGATTCATGGTGGCGCGTGGGCTATGCCCGATGACGCTGTTGCTGCTCACGAAGATGGAATTGCGCATGCGCTGGCAGCGGGATATTCGCTGCTGGAGCAGGGTGCTACTGCGGTAGATGCTGTTGAAGCCGCCGTCGCGGTGATGGAGGATGACGAGACCTTCGATGCGGGGCGGGGATCTTTTCTGACGCGCGAGGGCCGAGTGCAGATGGATGCGCTGCTGATGAATGGTGAGAATCTGCGGACCGGCGGCGTGGCTTGCGTGGAGCGGCTACGGAATCCGATTCGTGCGGCGCGGCTGGTGCTGGAGAAGTCGCCGCATGTGTATTTTGTCGGGACCGGTGCGGAGCGATTTGCGCGACAGCATGGGATGGCGTTGTGCGACAACATGGAGCTGGTGATTCCGCGCGAGCAGGAGCGGTTGTATCGGGCGCAGAAGGACGAGCTGGCAGGGTTGCCGGATGAGACGTTTTCAGGGAGCCCCGATTCGGGCAATTTGAACTCGCACGACACGGTGGGTGCGGTGGCATTGGATTCGCATGGGAATATTGCCGCGGGAACGAGTACGGGCGGGACACTGAATAAAGCCCCGGGACGCGTGGGAGATTCTTCGCTGATCGGGTGCGGGTGCTATGCGGACAATCTGACGGCGGCGGTGTCGCTGACGGGTTGGGGCGAGCCGATTATGAAGCTCGTGTTGGGGAAGTGGGCGGTGGATCGTGTGGCTGCGGGAGCGAGTCCGGATGAGGCTGCGCATGCGGCGATCGATTATTTGTTCGATCGGCTGGGCGGGCATGGGGGGATTATTCTGCTGGGGCCGGATGGGCGCGTGGGGATGGCGCACAATACTCCGCGCATGGCGTGGGGGCTGCGGACGGCGGAAGGTGTGGAGATTGGCGTGATACGGGATTGAGATCTCGTAACGAACAGTGCTGAAGGTTCGGTCTGTCGTGCAGCCCTGGCGTCTTCGAAGCGCTTGACTGATTACTTTACGATGGGCGCGAGCGCTATCGAGGTCAAGCCAAGCAGGAAGAAAAGGAACATCAGCGTGAGAAGAAGCTTTACGGGGGCGGTTGCGCCTTTGAACTCCTTCCAGATGAAGACGCCCCAGAGCGTGGAGATCATGGTGTTGCCTTCGCCCATCGCGAATGAGGTTGCGGGGCCGATCATGGGGATGTATGAGGCGACAAAGTTTGCGATCGTGCCGAGTCCCCAGAGCAGGCCGCCGAGGAGACCCCAGGAGTGGAGGCGCAGGCTGCCTGCAGTGTAGTCGGTGAGGGTGAGCAGCACGCCGGTGACGGGTTTGCGCATGAGGATATATGCCATTGGGATTGCCGTGGCGAGTGCTCCGATGGCGAAGATGAAGTTGACCGTGTAAGGAACGAGGTGGAACGGGCCGGTGAGGGACTTTGCGACGAAGGGATAGAAGAGGCCAGCTCCGATGCCGCCGGCGATGCTGAGGAGAATTCCTTTTGTGCTGGATCTGCCGGGGCCTTCGAGGTCACGATAGGCGAGGGCATCGAGACCGATGGCGACACAGACGAACGCGATGCCGCCGAAGATAAAAATGGGATTTCCGGTGGGGGAGATGAAGTAGTTGAGCAGCGAGCCGAGGACGAGGGCGAGTCCTGCGCCTATGGGGAAGGCAACAGCCATGCCTGCAACGGAGATGGCGGCGACGAGAAGGATGTTGCCGATGCTGAAGATGGCTCCGCCGAGGAGGGCTTCGAGGATGCTGCGGGTGCCGGCGGCGTGGAGGTTAACGAAAAAACTGTCTGGGGAGGCTGGGTCGGTGTGGCCGAAGGTGAGCGCGAAGAGCAACGAGGCAGCGAAGAGACCGAGGGTGTAGTCGAGGTAGAAGAGCTCGAAGCGCCAAGTGCGGTCGATTTTTTGGGTATTGGCCCAACTGCCCCAGCAGAGCATGCTGAGGATCATGAGGGCGAGGGCTGCCGGATAGGTGTGGGGTGTGAACAAGATATCTCCGACGGGTGCCTGGTGCGATTCTCTGCGATCTACTTTTTAGATGCAGGTGGCACGGATGCGTCGAAGCACTTTACTGCAGAGTCAGTCAGTTCGCAGTGGCAGGTTTTCCAGCCAGTGTGGGCTTTTGCGCAGGTGGCGGCTGCCTTGGCGGGTTGGCTCGTGCGATCGTAGGCGACGGTGAGATATTCACGGTCGATGACGAGATCTGAGCTGGCATCATCGCCATCATCGTCGGGGCTGGCGGCAGACTTTGCATCGAGATCTTCTGCGACTTCGAATCCAGCGACGCTTGAGGGGGCGTGGCCGCAGCGCAGAGCAGCCCGGGACATGTTGCGCAGAAGAGCCGGGTCATTCTGCAGGGACCGGATCGCGATGGTGTAGGAGTCTTCCGCGGCACAGAAGTCTTTTGCGTTCTCCTGTGTGAGCCCGAGTCCGTTGTAGTTGAGGGCCGACGGGTCGAGAGCGATCGCCTTGCGGCAGGAGGCGATATCTCCTTTTATTTTTTGGAAGTTGCCCTGACAGCGGCGGCTCCATGCGTCAGAGTTATCGGGATCGATGGCGATGGTGCGGTCGATTGCTTTTGCGGAGTCCTTGCCGTAGCCGGCGTTGCGCATGGTGAGTTCGGCGACGGTGGCTCGGACTCCAGCGGGGAGCGTCATGGTGAAGGAGTCCATGGCAGGATACTTTGCGGCAGCGGCGACCCATAGGACGAAGGCGAGTGGGAGGCAGAGGAGGAAGATGAGTAAGCCCCACAAAACACGACGCATGGGTGAAACCCCCGGAGGATGGACTGGGTCAGTATACTCGGCGGTGCGGCGGGCACTTGCGCACTGAATAGTCATTCATGTAGAACATCGCGTTGCCTAACTTATCTGTCGCTGCGTCGCAAAACGCGGCGGTGGCGGCGTTGCAGATTGCACAGGGAGCTTTTCTATGTCGATTCGTACCTTACGGCATCTCTTCGTAGTGACTGTTGCCGCTATTTCTCTTCTTGCGTATGGGCATTCTGCCGCAGGTTGGGCGCAGAATATCTCGACGGCGCAGTTGAATGGAACGGTGCGTGATCCGAGTGCCGCAGTGATCGTGGGTGCGGCGATTACGATCGCCGATGCGTCCAAAGGATTTTCTCGCTCGACGACCAGCGACGGACAGGGCAATTATCAGATGGTGCTGCTGCCACCGGGGACGTATACAGTGACGGCGAGCGCTCCGGGCTTCAGCAAGCTGGTGGAGCAGAATATTGTCTTGACGATTGGAGAGCAGGCACAACTGCCGCTGACCCTGCCGATTGGGGGAGCGGAGCAGGTGGTGACGGTAAGCTCGGGTGCGGACATGATTGAGACGCAGCGAAGTTCGCAGTCAACTACGGTGGACCAGCAGCGGATTGAGAATCTGCCGACGAACGGGCGCAACTACATCAGCTTTACGCTGACGAACTCGCAGATTGCGCGGGATGCAGCGCCTTCGATCGGAGCGATCCCAACCTCGGGGTTGAACTTCGGCGGAGTGCGGGCGCGGTCGAACTCGATCAACATCGATGGCGTTGATGCAGGGGATTACATCTCGGGTGGGACACGGACGACGGTGTCGCAGGACGCGGTGCAGGAGTTTCAGATCATCACGAACGGCTTTGACGCGGAGTACGGCAGAGCGTCGGGAGGCGTGGTGAATATTGTAACTAAATCAGGAACAAACAAGACGCACGGGAGCGCGTTTGGATTTTTGCGGAACCGATATATCCAGGCGACAAACCCGTTTTCTACGGTGCATCAGCCGGCGTATACGCGGGTGCAGGGAGGATTCACGATTGGCGGTGCGATTGTTCCGGACAAGACGTTCTACTTCTTTTCGGCGGAGATTACGCGACGGCAGGAGACGGGCTTCTCGGACATCGGGAGAAATAATTTCGGCCTGACGAACATCGATGTGAGCCGGTTCTTCGGCGGGCCAGCGACGATTCAGGGGACTCCAGCGCAGCAGGCGTTTCTTGCAGCGGTGCCTGCGACCACGCCTGGGATTCAGAAGTATATTGCGCTGGTGGGTTCGGGTTCGGCGATTGCTACTACGGGGCAAAATCCGGCGTTCTTTCCTCTGTTTGGCATAGCCGGTGCGAAGGACTTTATTACTTCAGGGCAGCCGCTGCCTTCGTCATTCATTTCGTTGAATAGCCTGATTGGCAACTTTCCGATCTCAGAGCGGACAGAGGTTTATTCCCTGCGCATTGACCATAAGCTGACGGACAACCAGCAGGTTGCGCTGCATGCGAGTGCCAGTCCGAGTTTTGTGAGCGGCATTGAAGAGAGTGCGGCGAATCAGAACCTGGGAGAGAACTCGTTCTCGCGCACGGCGACGCAGAGTCTGCACGACTGGGCAATCTCAGGGCAGCATACGCTGATTATCGGAGCGAACAAGGTAAATGAGCTGCGGGCTCAGTTTGCGCGGCATCCGGTGTTGTTTGCGAACAGCGACTCTGCCGGCGGAACGGGAGCTGCGGTGAATATTCCCGGTTTCGCGTACTTCGGCAAGACGCCGTTCTCTGTAGTGAACCGGATTGAAGATCAGAGCCAGTTGCAGGACAACTTTACGTACACGCGGGGCGCACACACGTTCAAGGCGGGGATCGATCTGCGCTACATTCCGATCAATCTTCTGCAGGGGCAGTTATATGGCGGCGGCGACTATAGCTTCGGTACGCTGAACAGCACGGATGTGTCGTCGGCGCTGGCTGGGCTGCCGGGTTTCTCTGCGATCCAGGCTTATGGGCTGGGGATTCCGCAGTCGTTTGCGCAGGGCATCGGCAACACGAGTACGAAGTATGACCTGAAGGTGTTGGGCGCGTTTCTGCAGGATAGCTGGCGCGCGACCAAGAGAGTCACGATCAATGCCGGGTTGCGGTACGACATTGAGGCGTTCCCCACCAAGCTTGGGTTGAATGCGAATACGACTGCGGCGGAGCGGGCGTATGGAGTTCGGCAGGGCATACGGCTGCAGGATACGAACTTTGCACCGCGCATCGGGATTGCGTATGACATTCGGGGCAACGCCAAGACGGTGGTGCGGGCGAACTATGGCATCTTCTACGACCGTGCGCCGGGAAATCTGGAGGCGCAGTCGACTGCATTCAACTCGACGACGGTTCCGCTGGTGATTCTTGCAGGGGGCTCACCTTGCACAGTAACTTCGCCTGTGGCTGGAGCGAATCCGCTGAATCTGAATGCGACAAATGTATTTCAGGGTTCGCTTGGGAACGCGAACTGCCTTGGCGCGAGCGCAGCGGGTGTGAACTATCTTGCGAATCAGCAGCGGTTCGATCCTGACAATTCCAATTCGGTGTTCGTGAATCAGAGATTTCTGGCAGCGGGTTTCCCCCTCGCGATTCTGCCGTCGGGTCTTCCCGCGGATTTGAACTATGTGACTCCTTACGTACAGCAGATATCGGTTGGAATTGAGCAGGACCTGGGGCACGATATCACTTTGAACATTGCGTACAACTCTACTGGCGGGAGACATCTCAATCGCCCGATTAATGTGAACCCGGTGAATCCACAGCTTCTGATTGCGAACTGGCACAACGCAGTGAACGCGGTGAAGGCGGGGATGGCTGCACCGGGGACGGCGAATGCGACGTCGAATCCGTTGACGGTGGCGACGGCGAGCGGAGTAAATCCGTGCGGGGTGGGGCCGACAGGACCGTATGTGGCTCCGCCACTGCTGAATTTTTTCCGACCGTCGGGTTTGAATACTTCGCTGGCAACGTTTCTTGCGAGCCCTGCGGTAGGCGCGGGCCAGTGCGTTGCGCTGGCAAGCGAGATTGCATTTGCCGATGGGCTTGGCAAGGGGCTTCCTGTGCCGTTTGGCGACATGTCGCCGAATCTTACCAATGGTACGTCCGACTACAACGGGCTGAGCGTGAATTTGAAGAAGCGGTTTACGAAGAGTTATGAGTTTCTGGTGAGCTATACGTGGTCGCATGCGATCGACGATTCAACGGATGTGGTTTCGACTTCGGATTCGCCGCAGAGCAACTTTGCGCCGAATGCGGAGCGAAGCGTTTCGACGTTCGATCAGCGCCACCGGCTGGTGTTGTCGGGGGTTTACAGCTCGGGACGCATCGGCGGGTCGGGCTTTGTTCCTGCGGTGTTCTCCGGTGTTACGGTTGCACCGATCTTTGAGGTGTCTTCGGGGCGTCCGTTCAACATTTTGACGGGGAGCGATTCGAACTTCGACTTCAACCCGTTGACCGATCGGCCAAATGCGGTGGCACCCGGCAGTGGTGCTACGGGTTGCGGCACGACTCCAGTGCTTTCGAAGTACTCTCCGACCGGGGCGTTCAATCTTCCGTGCTACATCGACGCTCCGGCCAGCGCGGGGCCGGCGAGCAGCTACTATGCGGGCAGCCTTGGGCGCAATGCGGGAGTGAAGCCGTACACGGTGTTTACCGATCTGCGCATCGCGCGTGCGTTTACGTTCCCGCATGAGATTGGGCTGCAGGTGACGGTAGATGTCTTCAACCTGATTAACAAAAACAATACGCTGGATGTAAACCTTCTTTACACTGCGGCGGGGACACCGACGGCCTCGTACGACCCACGGCAGTTTCAGTTTGGAGGCCGCATCTCCTTCTGAATTATGTTGCTAGCGGGATCCTTTCGGAGATCGCGAACGCGCACATGCGTGTTGCATCTAATTGGAAGGCGGTCTTGATTGGTCTTTCGACCGTTACTCCGCGGCCATTCGAAAAACGCAACATGTTTGCAAAACAGTGTTTGGTCAGATGACATCCTGCAGCTGGTTGCGACTTCTGGTTCGGAAAGGTACGGAATGAGAAAGATGCGCGGCTGGTTGACGGCGTTGGTGGTGGCGTTGTCGATGATGAGTGGGCTGCGTGCCCATGCGGATGCAGCGCTGCTGATGGAAGAGCCGTATGCGCAGTTTGGCGCGTTCAATCCAACGGGACATGCTGCGATCTATCTGAACCATGTGTGTGCGGAGACGCCGACTCGGCTGCGGCCCTGCCATCCAGGTGAGCCCGGAGCAGTGATCAGCCGATATCACAAGATCGATGGATACGACTGGTTGGCGATTCCGCTGGTTCCGTATCTGTATGCAGTGGAGCGCGTGGAGGATGTTCCGGTGACAGCGGATCCCGAGCTGGAGGCGAAGCTGCGCGATCAATACCGGCGTGAACATCTGATGGCATTTGCACCGGATGTAGCCGAAGGGAAGAAGATGGGTGAAGCCCCGGAGGGCGAGTGGACGCAGTTGGTCGGCGCGTCGTATGACCGGCGGATCTATGGGTTTCAGATTGAGACGACTCCGGATGAAGATCGCGAGTTCATGAACAGGTACAACGACAGCCCGAATGTCGGCCACTTCAACCTGCTGTTTCATAACTGCGCGGATTTTTCGCGGACCCTGCTGAATATTTATTATCCGCACGGAGTGCATCGTAACTTCTTTATTGATCTGGGAATTACGACGCCGAAGCAGGTGGCGCGATCATTGACGAAGTATGCGGACAAGCATCCTGATCT
>JBDTEQ010000164.1:0-20484 GCA_039922475.1 Edaphobacter sp. | reverse complement strand
CGCCGTAGAGGGAGGGACGGCTTTGCGCGTCGGGGAAGAGACTATCGAGCTGCTCTGCACGATGCGCCGATTCACTGGTGTAGAGAGTGAGGTAGGTATTGTGCGAGGGGCTGCGGTTTGCGTTGCGGGCGGCCTCGGCGATGAGGGTTTGGGGGCTGGCGAGAGAGGAGGCGATGGCCTGACGCAGAGTTTGGAGCGGCGAAGGATTGGATGGCATAGAGGTAGCGACTATTTTAACTTGTCTGGAGAGAATGACGGTTCGTGATGAAGAGAAAGGATACCTGCGAGTGGGATGTGGACCCAGGTGGGACGGTTGTTGAGTTCATAGAGAAGTTCGTAGAGAGATTTCTCGAGGAGGTAGGCGTCGAGAAGGAGTTGTGCCTGTGTGGATGCGGGGATGAGGCTTGCGTTCGTTTCGTTGATGGTGAGCTGGTATGCGCGGAGGAAGCTGGTTGTGACTGCGTTCTGCCAGAGGGTGACCCAGGGGTCGAGGCATTTGGCATCGTCGGGGCGACGCTGGGCGAAGGTGTTGAGCGCGGCGTAGGCGGCATAGCTGAAAGAGCGCAGCATTCCCGCGATGTCTTTAAGGGGCGATTGTTTGGCGCGGCGTTCCGAGAGAGTGCGAGCGGGTTCGCCTTCGAAGTCGAGGATGACGTAGTCGTTGCGCGAACGAAGAACCTGACCGAGATGGTAGTCGCCGTGGATGCGTATGCGCTGGCCGGCTTCGGCGGGCGTTGCGGAGGCGATGGCGCGGGCACGGGCGAAGAGCGGGACGCGACGGCTCAGGATAAGAGCAGCGCTGTCGGTAGTGGCTTCGGAGAGCTGGGACATACCGCGTTTGAGTGCAGCAAGGGTGAGTGTGAGTTGAGCATCGATGCGATCGGCGTCGATGACGAGATCGGAGGTGGTGAACGATTCGGCGGAGAAGGCTGGATTTTTTGTAGGAGTGGCGAGGGCGCGATGCATTTCTGCAGTGCGGCGGCCGAGAAGAGCAGCAGCTTCGATAGAGAGTGCGGCATGCTCGCGAGCTGATTCGGGCGCTTCGCCTTCTGTGAGGAACGATGCGGGAGTGCCGAGATTTTGCGGCGCGGGCAGGGTGGCTACGCTGTCGTAGTAGCGGGAGAGTTCATCGAGAGTCCATTCCCAGCCGTCGCCTTCGTTTTCGACAAGTCCCTGGAGCATGGCGAGAGTGATGAGTTCGCCGTCTTTTGGACGGAGGGTGATGTCGCCGAGGAAGGGCGCGATGCGGGGGAAGTGCGCAGTCTCAGTAAGGAAGCGGCCGATCTCGGTGTCTGGATTCTCTCCGGGCTGGAGGCGGCGGAAGAGCTTCAGGATAAGTTTGGCGTCGTAGAGGATCGATGTGTTGGATTGTTCGGCGGATCCGGTGCGCGCGGGGAGAGGGTCTGCACCTCGGGCTTCAGCGAAAGCGGTACTGCTGCGACCGACGAGGGTGCCATTCTGCGTGGGCAGCTCTGCATTGGCTTCGATGAGATTGAGGATTGCCTGGCGAACGTCTTCGCGGGCAACGGCGTCCGCCAGAATAGTGGGGCCTCCGGGAGTTGTAGCTGTGGCGATGATGCTTGACGGATCGGAGGTGCGAATTGCTTCAGCGGCTTCTCCGGCGGCGATGGTGAGTGGAAGCTGGTAGACGCTGGTGGTGCTGTCGTCGAAGCTAAGCTGCAGGAAGACGAGGAGGGCGTCTAATCCGGGAAGCTGTGCGGAGTCGAGAACGGTGACGGATTGGATGGCGCGGGATTTCGCTCCGAACCAGCGTTGCCGAGGCAGATAAGCCGTGAGGAGCTGCTGAAGAAGAGGACGGCTGGTTGCATCGAGGAGACCTTTGATGCCGTGAGTAAGAAGATTGAGGATGAGTTCGTCTTCAGAGACCTGCGCGGGCGCGTTGATCTCTGGCGCGGGCTGGAGTTCCAGCCAGAGAAAAGAGTAGGGCGCAAGCGTGAGGGGATAGGGCTGTGCGGTAATCGTGGGAAAGGTGACGTAACCGAGCATCTCGATGGGAGTTCTGCCGGCGAATCGGGCGAGATCGAGCGAGACGGGCTGTGAAAAGCGGGAGAGATTGGCCACGCAGAGCACCGTCTCACTGTGTCCGTCCTCTTCGTAGTGGCGGATGTAGGCGAGGATTTTGCGATTGTCGGGGTTGAGAAACTCCTGCGTGCCGCGTCCGAAGACGTGGAAGAGTTTACGCAGAGCGATCATGTTGCGGGTCCAATGGAGGAGCGAGGACTGATCGGCCTGCTGGGCTTCAACATTGATGGATTGATAGCCCCAGATGGGGTCCATGATGACGGGAAAGTAGAGCTTGGCGGGAACGGCGGTGGAGAAGCCGGCGTTGCGGTCGGAGTTCCACTGCATGGGGGTGCGAACACCGTTGCGGTCGCCGAGGTAGATGTTGTCGCCCATGCCAATCTCGTCGCCGTAATAAAGGATGGGCGTGCCGGGGAAGCTGAGCAGAAGCGAGTTGAGAAGCTCGATGCGGCGGCGGTTGTTATCGACGAGAGGCGCGAGGCGGCGGCGAATGCCTACGTTGATGCGCATGCGCGGGTC
Source organism: Edaphobacter sp. (assembly GCA_039922475.1). Lineage (GTDB taxonomy): Bacteria > Acidobacteriota > Terriglobia > Terriglobales > Acidobacteriaceae > Edaphobacter. The sequence continues at coordinate 17,922 of JBDTEQ010000164.1, read as the reverse complement.
GGCAGAGTAGGCGAGGTACATGTAGTCGCGCTCGTCGTTGGTGACCATCTCGAGGGTGAGTTCGTCGTGGTTGCGGAGGAAGAGACCCCACTGGCAGTTCTCGGGGATGGCGGGGGTTTGCGCCATGATGTCGATGATGGGGAGGCGGTCTTCCTGGCGAAGCGCCATGTAGATGCGCGGCATCAGCGGGAAGTGGAAGGCCATGTGGCATTCATCGCCGTCGCCAAAGTAGGGACGAACATCGGCCGGCCACATGTTGGCTTCGGCGAGGATGAGGCGGTTTTCGTATTCGGCATCGATAACAGCACGAATCTCTTTGATCTTAGCGTGGGTCTCGGGAACGTTCTCGCAACTGGTCCCATCGCGCTCGACAAGATAGGGAATGGCGTCGAGACGGAGGGCGTCGACGCCGAGGTCGAGCCAGAAACGCATGGCTTTGAGGATCTCCTCCATGACCTGGGGGTTATCGAAGTTGAGATCCGGCTGATGCGAGAAGAAACGGTGCCAGTAGTATTGCTGCGCGACTTCGTCCCAGCTCCAGTTGGATTTTTCGGTGTCGGTGAAGATGATGCGAACGCCGTCGAAGAGCTTGTCAGTGTCACTCCAGACATAGAAGTCCCGCTCTGGCGAACCCTTGGGTGCGTTGCGAGCGCGCTGGAACCAAGGGTGCTGGTCGCTGGTGTGGTTGATGACGAGCTCGATCATGACCTGCATGCCGCGCTGGTGGGCAGCGTCGAGTACCTGTTTGAAGTCGCTCAGCGTGCCATAGCTGGGATTGACGTCAACGTAGTTGGCGATGTCATAGCCGTCGTCGCGCAGGGGCGAAGGAAAGAATGGGAGCATCCAAAGACAGGTGACGCCGAGATCCTGAAGATAATCGAGCCTTGAAAGCAGGCCGGGAAAGTCGCCGATGCCATCCGCATTGGAATCCTGAAAGGCGCGGACGTGAAGCTCGTAGATGATCGCATCTTTGTACCAAAGCGGATTGGTAGCGCTGGCGGTCTTCTTCACTCTTGATCCTCGGGCGTCGTGATCCTGGTCGCGGGTTCCATCGCCGCTGCATTGAGTGTAGTCGCGCCGTTTGAAGGATGGACCAAGCGGAAGATGTGCGCGGGCATGATGTCTGGACGCAAGGCGACGTAGTTGCTGCGATCGTGCCAGTGATAGCGAATACCCGTGAGGAGGTCTTCAACTTCAAAGTTCTCGCTATGGGGGATCGCGAGCTGCTTGAGGTCCAGATCGATCCACCCGGCTTGCTCCTGCGTTGGGTCGAGGTTGATGGCGATGAGTATTTGATTGTCGCCGCTCGACTTGCTGTAGCTGAGGATGTTTGGATTATCTACCGGATGGAAATGCAGTGATTGATCGTTGTGGAACGCGGGGTTGTCGCGGCGAATCTGGTTGATCTGAGTGATGAGCGGAGCCAGACTGTGGCCGGCTGAGCGGTCCCAGTGGCGGATCTCATATTTTTCGCTGTCGAGGTACTCCTCGCTTCCCTGCTTCGCCGGAAGGTTCTCACAGAGCTCGAAGGCTGGGCCGTAGATGCCGTAGTTGGCACCGAGAGTCGCGGCCAGAATAAAGCGCTGAATAAAAGCCGGGCGGCCACCGTTCTGAAGCGTGGCGTGGAGAATGTCCGGGGTATTGGGCCAGATGCTGGGATGGAAGAAGTCGGCAATCGGCGGCTTCGAGATCTCTTCGAAGTATTCGCGGAGCTCATCGCCAGTGTTGCGCCAGGTGAAGTAGGTGTAGGACTGGGTGAAGCCGGCTTTGGCCAGCGAGTACATCACATGGGGACGGGTGAAGGCTTCGGCGAGGAAGATGACATCGGGGTATTTTTTGCGGATCTCAGCGATGCACCATTCCCAGAATGACAGGGACTTGGTGTGCGGATTGTCGACGCGGAAGATGCGGACGTTGTGGTGAATCCAGTAGATGAAGACGTCGCGCAGGGCTTCCCAGAGACCGCGCCAGTCGGGTGATTCGAAGTTGAAGGGATAGATGTCCTGATACTTCTTCGGCGGGTTTTCGGCGTACTGGATGGAGCCGTCAGGACGAATGACGAACCAATCGGGATGTTCAGTGACCCAGGGGTGGTCGGGAGAGCATTGAAAGGCAATGTCGAGCGCCAGTTCCATGCCGTGGACATGAGTTGCGGCGACCAGTGCGTCAAAGTCGCGCAGCGTGCCGAGCTGCGAGTGAATGGATTTGTGGCCACCTTCATTCGAGCCGATGGCCCAGGGGCTGCCAGGATCGTCCGGTGTAGAGACGATGTTGTTGTTGCGGCCCTTGCGGAACGAGCTGCCGATGGGATGGATCGGCGGAAGGTAGAGTACATCGAAACCCATGGCGGCGATGTCAGGCAAAAGAGCTTTGACGTCGGCAAAGCTGCCGTGCCGAGTTGGATCTGGCGAAACGGAGCGCGGGAAGAGCTCATACCAGGCGGAGTAGCGGGCCCGCTCACGGTCGACCCAGAGATGCAGCTCCTGCCGGTAGCGAGTGGCGAAGGTGAGATCAGGATGTTGTGCGGCGAGAGCGACGATCTCTTCGCTCAGAGGAAATTCATAGGTGCCGACTTTGTCTTCAGCGAGACGATCAAGATTGGAGGCTGCGTCGGTGAGGAGTTTGCTGTCGGCTCCCTTGGCGTGGCGCGCAATCCGGCCCAGCATAATGGCACCGGAGAGAAGAGCGAGGGGAAAGTCCTGAGATTGACTCGTGGAGCTGGATGCGGTGGAAGCATTCTGGGCGGCGATCCGCTTTCGCAGGTCGGCACACCAAGTTGCGAAGTGATCGACCCACCCTTCGATGGTGTAGATCCAGTCGCCGAGCTTGTCTACGGTAAAAACGGCGGTCCAGAGATCGTTGGTGAGCGGTGTTAGCGGGGTGTAGCGCCAGTCGGCTTCACTGGAATGCCGATAAAGGAGTTGCGCCGAGACGTGATCGTGGCCGTCGCCGAAGATCGCCGCGGTTACGGTAACGGTATCCCCTAGAATTCGCTTCGCGGGGTAGCGGCCACAATCGACCTGCGGTTGCACCTCTTCGATCACAACGCGCTTGCGGCCTTCGACAGGTTTCATGTTACTCAGATCTTTAGATCTAACTATGCGGCCTCGTTCATTTTCACCATCCGCTTCGTTGAACATCTATTAAAGGTAATGGATAACTCTCCATAGAGGAGATGCATCCTGAGCTGACTGCGTTTGCCGGTTGACCAGGAGAACGCAAAAATTGAGTGCTGAAGTTATTTTGCGCGATTAGTGCTTTTCAATTGCATAACGGCGAAACAGAAGAATCAAAGAGGCAAGTCAGATTAGATGCGGTTCGCCGCGCTCTTCCGCTCGGGGTAAGCGGTAGAGAAGGAACATCAGCAATAACGCGCCAAAGTAGATATAGGACTGCAGCAGATTGAGTACCGGCTTTGAGGCAAGGAACATGGTTACGCTGAGCCACGAACTGCATAAGAAAAAGGAGAGGCCGAGAAGCCAGGTTCGACGCTGCTCCCAGCATCCGTACTGGAACCATAGCCAGACAAATATGGGGAATACGATTCCGTAGTGGTGTTCCCATGCCATGGGCGAAGCGGCAACGGAGGCGATTCCCATGGTCGCTATATCAGCGGTCGATCCGCGAAACCTGCCCCACGGGTAGAACAACGCGAGGCCAACTAGAAGAAGCGAGGTTGCAACCGTCGTGTAGTAGATCCAGGGAATGTAGCTGGTGTAGACGTAAGGATGATAGTCGAGATTCTCTCCGTTGAAGACCATCCGGTTGAGAGTGCCGAACATGGACTGGTTTGCGTAGTGGGACTGCGCCTTGTGGCTGAGGCTTGCCAGTACCGGAAGATAATCCAGATTGTTGCGCCACCCGAAGACCAGGATCGAGATGGAAAACATGACCGCCGCGAAGATCATGCCGCTCCAGAAGGCACCCCAACGCTTTCTTGCGGCCATCCATAACAGGATCAGAACGTACTGCGGCTTCACCATTGCGAGTGCGGCGACGACGATGCCTGAACTTTTTTCCTTTCCAAAGGTCCACAGATAGATCAGCAGCGCGAAGCCCAGGGTCAGGAAGGTCTGTGCATTCCCGAGCGTGTAGCCCTTGAGGAGAGGGTAGAAGAAGATACACGCTATGAAAATGGAGAGGATGGAGAGGATGCTCAGCTTTGCTTTTTTGAGCGCAAGCAGTCTGGATGCCAGGAGAGCGGAGATTCCGCCGACCAGCCAAACGGCCAGCCACGACGCCCATGCCAGTAACCGAAGCATGTGATTGCCCGTGATGCCGAGTTTTTCAAGGGCCGCCAGGGGCAACAGGGAGACCAGCGAATAGATCAGAGTGTCATAGAGCTTGGCCTGGTAGATAAGCATCTCCGGGTGCGCATGGAAGTAGTCAAGGGATTTGAGCATCGGCTCCCAGGAGTCGGTTCCCTGGCGCACATGGGCAAATATGCCTACAAGTTGAGCGATGGTTCCGGAGGTATTGATTGAGGCGAGGCGGAAGAAGGCGGCGACTCCAAAGACAGTCGCGAAGAGTATTGAGACGACGAAGATCGCGAGTCGCGCATCATAGGTTTTGGAAGAATGCGAGCCTGACAACAGGTAGCCTCCGCTTAGTGGTTTCTGTTTGTATCTTCCCATGCGGCTGCATCCAATCAAGAGAAATGGGCCATTTTTTCGGTTGACAATACCTGTATAGAGTTATGTACTGGTTGACATCATTAAGAGATCCCTCCTTCATTCGCGATCTCCAGTGCCTGGGTTTATCTGAGTAATTCCATTCCGGATCCAGTAGATGAATTTGTTGCCAGGCAGATCCACCTAAATCAAGCCGGCAGAGTTCGGCACAACAAATTGATTTTTTCAGGAGATCAGGCAATGACGAGATTGAGACATTATGTACCAGCCATGGCGTGGGTAGTTCTGCTGGCAATGTTTTCGGTTGTGGCAAGCGCCCAGGACACCACAGGAAGCATCAGCGGCACGATCACCGATTCCAGCGGTGCAAGCGTGAAGGGTGCCACCGTGTCGCTGACGAACACGGATCGCGGGCAGAACATTCGCACGCTGACCACGAACTCTGCCGGCTTCTATACGGGAACGTCTCTGCCGCTGGGCACGTATACCGTGAAGGTAGCCGCCAGCGGATTCAAGAGCGACGTGGTGACCGGACTCGTGCTGCATGTGAACGATGCGCTGACCGTAAATCGCACTCTGGCAGTCGGCAACACGAGTGAGACTGTTACGGTCACAGCCGATCAGGTTCAGTTGAATCTGGAAGATGCTACTTCGGCCGGCTTGATCAACAGCACACAGATCGACCAGCTTGCGCTGATTACGCGCAATTATGAGAGCCTGATCAATCTGCAGCCGGGCGTTGCCTTCGGAGGAGCCAGCGACCAGTTGAACCGCGGCCCCAGCAGCCCAACCGGCGGCTCGAGCACGGTGGCCTTCTCTATCAATGGCGGCCGAACGACTTCAAACAACTGGACGATCGATGGCGCCGACAATGTGGACCGCGGCGCGAACCTGACGCTCTACACCTATCCGAGCCCGGACGCGATCGCGGAGTTCAAGACACTGCGCGGCCAGTACAGCGCACAGTTCGGCCGCAATGCTTCGGGGCAGATCGATGTCATTACGAAGTCCGGTACGAACTCCATTCACGGCAGCGCGTACGAATTCCTTCGCAACGATTATTTCGATGCAAATGGCTACCTGAATAACACCCTCAAGCGGCCTATTACGAAGTATCGCTACAACGACTTCGGCTTCTCGTTCGGCGGCCCGGTCTATATTCCCAAGATCTACGATGGCCGTAACAAGACGTTTTTCTTTGTCTCAGAAGAGTGGCTTCGCGAGGTGACTTACAACACCGGTACGGCGCTTGTGCCAACTGCAGCCGAGCGCACCGGCGACTTTACCAATGATGGATTTAAAGTTGGACCGAGCTGGACATCGCAAAACATCAATGTCTGTACCGCATACACCTTCAACCCCACAAACCAGGTGAACACCTGCACCGCGCAGGGAACGAAGGTGACGAACCTCTCGCCCGCGGCGCAGGCTTATCTGAAAGATATCTACAGCGTCATTCCAGCGCCGCAGAGCGCTTTTGACTTAGCGAACAACCTTGACCCACACACTCTCACGTCGACTATTGCCAACAAGTTCAACAACAACAATACCGTCGTCCGCATCGACCAACAGTTCGGCCAGAAGCTGAGCATTTTCTACCGCTATATGCATGACACCTTCCCGTCATTCAGTGGCTCGGGTGTCTTCCTGGCGGTACCGATCCCGGGTCTTTCGGCCACTGTCTCTACGGCGCCGGGGACGGAACAACTGGGCCATGCGACCTACGTCTTCAATCCGACCCTTCTGGTCAATATCGGTTATGCGTATTCGAACGGTTCCATCCTGACGACTCCGCAAGGAGCCCTGCTCTCCTCGCAGTCACCCGACATCAAGATCCCACTGCCCTATCCCAGCACTGCCGATGTCGTCCCAACCCTTGCGGTCGGTGGGATGACAACGCTTGGCGGCGGTGTTGTTTACGTCGACCACGGCATTAACCACCAAGCCTTCGGCGATGTGACGAAGACGCTGCATACTCACACGCTCATCGCCGGTTTTTCCTATAACCATTACCAGAAAGTAGAGAACTCTGCAGGCGGAGGAAACCAAGGCTCGTTCAGCTTCACGAACGACTCTTCGCAAGCGATTGTTGTCCAGCCGCAAGACTCGGGCGGCGGTGTAACTCAAGCTCAGTCCTTCGCCAACTTCCTTACGGGCAATGTGAATAACGGCTTCAGCCAGGCATCGAAGAACATTCAGGTCAACATTCAGGAGGATATGTACGAGGGCTTTCTTCAGGATAACTACAAGGTCATTCCTCGCCTTACTTTGAATCTTGGCGTTCGTTATAGCTACTATGGCCAGCCGTTCGATGCCAACGGGAATTTGAGCAACTTCGATCCGTCGACCTATTCTGCTTCAAAGGCTCCAACCATCTCCCGCAGTGGCCTGATCTGCTTCACTGGCGTGTGCAGCCAGGCAGGCAGCAATGCGGGTCAATCTACATCGCCGAACCCGAATGCGGCTTATGTTGGCCCTAATTACATCAACGGCATGATCTTCGGAAATCCGAGCGCTGCCAACAACAATCAGGCGTCGCCCTACGGCAACAAGGTTGGAGCGGCTGCCAAGAACAACTTCGCTCCGCGCTTTGGCTTCGCCTACGATCTCTTCGGCAACGGCAAGACCGCGTTGCGTGGTGGTTACGGATGGGCCTTCGACGATGCCGAGGTCAGCTATTACGAAACGACCGTCTTCGACAACCCGCCGGCTGTTGCTTCCTACTCGCAGACCAACGCGATACTGGATAATCCGAGCGGCGGCGCTACATCCTCAACTCCGTCCACGACTCCGGGCCGTCTACAGGCACTACCACTCAACTACAAAACCCCATACACTCAGCAGTTTTCGCTGGACATTCAACAAGAGCTGGCTCCGACGTTCATGCTGGATGTCGGTTATTTCGGCACACATGGAACCCACCTGCTGGGTATCCTCCAAATCAATCAGCCGGTACCCGGCGCTTGGGTAGGGAAAGTTATGCCAGCGAACTCAGGGAGTGCGTGCCTTTATCCCGGCAGCACAACGCAGCAGGCTTTCCTGAACTCGACTTGCGATCGTGTATTGAACCAGATCAAGCCATACATTGGTTACTTTGCTGTCGATGCCATGCGGTCGATCTTCAGCTCGAACTACAACTCGTTGCAGGTGAAGGTGACCAAGCGGTTCTCGGGCCACACCTACATCGACGCGAACTATACGTGGTCGAAGGACCTCACCAACGCCCAGGCGGATTACTCGGGGGTCATTCAGAACATCTACAACATCAATGGCGATTATGGCCGCGCTGCTGTAGATCGCACGAACATTCTGAACCTCGATGGCGTCTATGAAGTGCCATGGTTCCGGGACCAGAAGGATTTGAAGGGCCGGTTGATCGGTGGATGGGAAGTCTCCGGCATCTACGCGATCAACTCAGGGCTGCCCCTGACCGTGTCCGGGAGCGGCGGTTCGCAGATCACTTACAACGGAGTCACCAGCGTTTTCAATAACGCGACAAACGGTGGCTATGAAACGGATAACGCCGGGCTGAGCGTACTCGGGAACACGAACGCCGGCCTTCGTCCCAACCAGATCGGCAACCCCAACGGCAGTTATGGAGCGGCGAATGTTCATAAGAGCAGAGCGTACTTACAAGCATCGTCATTATGGTTCTACACGGGTGCCTTTGCTGCTCCGTCTCCGACCAGCATTGTCCCAGGAACCGCGAAGCGCGGGACTATCGAAGGTCCGGGTTTCAATCGCCTCGACTTAGGTGTCTTCCGCAACTTCAGAATCTTTGAGCGGTTGAACTTCCAATTCCGTGCGGAGGCCTTCAACGCGATGAATCATACGAATGTGCAATCGATCGGCACCAGCGCGACATCGGGCTCGTTCGGTGAAGTCACGGGTTATCGCGATGCTCGTATTCTGCAGTTTGCCGGTAAGTTTACGTTCTAGTGAAACTGCCTCTCAATCAAAGCGGCGTCTCCCCAGTTATGGGTCGACGCCGTTTTCGTTTGCCCCCACTGCCAGACGGCAGGAGTTCACATCATGACATGGATTGAAGTTTTCTCAATGCCACTCCTTCGTGCTGTTTCAATTTTAGCGTTTTCAGCGGTCGCGCTTTGTCCGGGCATGATGTACGCCCAGGGGACATCACTACCCCTTGAGGCGCAGGTTCGCGCAATTGCGGCAGAGCATCATGGGGATGTTGCGCTCTTCGCAGAAAACCTGAAGACGCATGAGACAGTAGCGATTTCACCCGATACGCCAGTGCAGACTGCTTCGGTTATCAAGCTGGCGATTTTGTATGAAGCGCTCGAGCAGGTGCGCAGCGGCAAAGTCCACTTTGAAGACAAGATCATGCTGACGAAGGCAGGCCAGGTGCCTGGATCCGGCGTGCTGCTGTTCTTCGACACGCCTCTTACGCTGACACTGAAGGATCTGCTGACGATGATGGTTGTAATGAGCGATAACACCGCAACCAACCTGGTCATAGATCATCTGGGAATTGAAAATATCGACGCGCGCATCGCAAAGCTGGGCCTGAAGGATACATATCTTTACAAGAAGATCTTCACCCCAGTTCCTGCGGGAGTGGTGATGCCGGCTGATCAGAAGAAGTTTGGACTGGGCAAGACGACGGCGAGAGAGATGGCAATACTGATGACGAAGATCGTACGTTGCCAACTCGCAGAGCCCGGGCACCCTGCGAACGCCGACGATACCGCACTGTGCGCTGTGGCCTTGAAGATGCTGCATGTGCAGTTTTATCGAAGCGCCATACCTCGTTATCTCGATGGAATGCCCGGGGCGACGGGCGACTCAATTGCGAATAAGACTGGATCCCTCGATGCGGTGCGGAACGATGTGGCAGCTATCTCTACGAAAAACGGAATGGTCGTTATTTCGGCTTTTACATTTAACAACAAGGATCGCTCGTGGGGAGCCGAACAGGAAGGCGAGTTGACCATAGCGAAACTGGCCCGGGCGATTATTCAAAACTGGTCGCCAGAGGGTCTGGCTCCATGGTCAGGCGTGCCTGACAAAGCTGGTTCTGCGGGGAAGTAATGCAGAAGTTTCGATGGGAGCACGAGGAAACGGTTATAGGATCCGGCCTCGCTCTGACCTAGCAGGCGTCTAGCGGAAGGTCAGTCCGGGCGTTGCAATTTAGACTGATTTGAAAGCTCCTTCAACGTCTCTTTGCTCAAAGATTTTTCGTGCAGGAGCAGTTCTGTGGCACGGACGCGGGGGGTGGCATGGAACCATTGCTGAACGACGTTGTTCTTCAGCAAGTTGACTGTTGCCAGAAGGCACATTCCCTGATGATGCGCCATCCAGGACCGTACCAAGTCCGGCTCTTTTCCTTTGGTATAGTCGGCGGCTTCGTAGTAACCGTAGCTGCCAACCCAATTCATTCTGGCCATGCGTCGAAGGTTCGCAACCGCCTCCTTGCGAAGGACCGAGAGCGCGAGAAAGGAGGAGTAGGGCGAGATAACCGGTCCGTCCTCGGCACCGTACTTCAGGGCAAGCGCCGGAATACCCCACGCCTGGTAACCGTATCTCCCTTGAGGATCCATCTTCGCGAAACCCGACTCCGAGATTCCCCATGGAATATTTCGCACATGGTCACGCTGAATGCGAGAGACCGACTCAAGGGTGCGCGAGATAAGAGTGTTCGGGAAGGCACGCATCCACAGAGCAGGCATCATGTATTCGAACATGGTCCCCGTCCAGGAGAGAAGCGCAGGATGATGGCGGACCATAACGTGAGAACGATCGAGCCGGAACCACGATTGCTGCGGAATGTCCCCCTTAGCGACGGCGAGGAAGGACGCGATACGTGCCTCGGAGGCTAGCAGATCGTAGCACGCTGAGTGCAGCTCGCCGGTGGTTCCGTCGTAGCCGATGGAGAGGAGTTGACGCGACTCCACGAAGAGGAACCCGAAGTGCATGGCTTCAGCATGACGCTCCGCTTCGGATGCAATTGTGGCAACATCTGTCTTGAGCTGCGCGAGGCGTCGTCCTGCATCCAAAAGCATAGACCGCAAAGATGCGGCGGAAGCAGAGAGTGGAGAGTCCAGCGGTAACGAAGGAAGTACAGCCGCGATCTTCAACTCCACTTCGGCGGCGTAGTCGGCGGCCTGCAGTAAGGTCGGAACACAGCGAAGGCCAGATTCAGCTTCGCTGAGTTCCGGCAAAGCGAAGAGTACCTCAAACTGCGGGAGAAACCAGGGCATGTAGTTCTGTACAAAGATCGATAGAGTGAGGAGTCTGCGTGATAGTTCATGGACAAGCCAGTCTCCGCGGCTTGTTCCCGACAAATCATCTTCTATCGGAATCGAAAGGTCTGGTGCGGCGGTCTGTTGAAGAAACGTGCGCACATGAGTTCTTATTTTTGCGACGTTCGAATCTCTTGGATATGAAGTCGTGCCAGAGCTTGCTTCAGTAGTCATCTTTTTGGAGCGCGGCTGCATCTGCTCCAACTCTGAAAATATCTCTGCGGTCAGAAGTGGACGCTTCAGTAAGTCAAGCGCTCCGGAGTGCAAGGTGTAGAGGGATGCGGCCAGATTGCCGCTATCGACAGTGGAGACGATCAATGGAGCGATCGGTTGCAATGTCTCCATGTCGTACCAGTTGTAGATATGGCCACGTTGCTTTTCGAGACCGCCGTATGTATTAAGAGTTCCGAGTGTGGCTTCGGCGAACTCTGGAAGCGTCAGAAAGCCGAATTCATGTGCAGCCTGACGGGCGTTGAGAAGTATACCCAGATTTGTAGGGGACAACTTTCGTACCTGGTGCATCCCCTTCTCTTCAACATTGTCGGGGATGAGCCAGTGGTTGTCTTTACCACCGAACTCGTGAAAATACCGCCAGGTGTGGAGGGCTTGTTGTCTCAGAAAGAGCTCATCTTCAGCCGTGAGTGGGCCTTCCTGCTGGCGCATAGGCGAGTTGAGCCAGATTGCCACGAGCGGCGCGATCGCCCACAGCAGCAGAATCGGGCCCGCTGCAAAAAGAGATCGGATGTGAGTGAATGCGAGGTCGAGCGCGACTAAGAGGGCAGCGAGAGGCGAAAGCTGGAGATAGACATCTAACTGAGTTCTGGATCTTCCCGACTCAACCTGCGCCGCTGTCTCCCATTCGAGAAGATGCTTTCCGGATACCAGACTGCGGATCAAGGACCTTATGATCGCATCGAGCGAGAGAAACATGTGATGCGGCAGAAACGTGAGATTGAGAATCGTAAATCCGAAGGAAGATGCGAAGGTGGCTACTCCGTCGCGCGCTCCTACAAGACTGCCCTTCAAGAGGGCTCGGCCCAGATTAAACGCCAGCTGAACAAAGACCGGAAGAAGCAGAAGAACGAGACCGGCGATGGTCCAATAGAGCGCTCCTCCGGGAAGAAAATACCACCCGGCCAGGAACAAGAGAAATGTTACCGGCTCCACGAGGCTGCGCCGGAGATTGTCGAGTATCTTCCACCAGGAGATTGTGCTGATGGGGTTGGATACAGACTTGCCCGACTCATCCGGCACCCGACCGAAGAGCCATTGAGCGATTTGCCAGTCTCCGCGCACCCAGCGATGCTTGCGGCGCGTGTGGGCCGAGTAGTGCGATGGGTAGTCATCGATAATTTCGATGTCCGTAACGAGACCGGCACGAGCGTATGCTCCTTCGATCAGATCGTGCGAGAGGAGAGAGTTGCGTGGAAAGCGGCGATCCAATACCTCATGCAGAATGCTGACCTCGTAGATGCCCTTGCCGGCGAAGCTGCCTTCTCCAAAAAGGTCCTGGTAGACGTCAGAGACCGCACGAGTGTAAATGTCGAAGCCGGTTTCGCCGGAGTAGAGGGATGCGAGGCGGGAACGCGATGCAGACGAGACGCTAACCCCGACGCGGGGCTGCAGGATGCCGTACCCTTTGGTCACGATGCGCAGTCTGGGATTGATGATGGCCTGATTCAACGGATGAGACATTGTGCCAACCATGCGCGCGGCTGTTCCTCGGGGAAGCTGCGTGTCGGAGTCCAGCGTGATGACGTACCGGATATGCTTCAACGCTTCCAGCGGACCCGCTTTTAGCGGAAAGCTATCGTACTGCCGAAGCAAAAATTTATTGAGGTCGAGGAGCTTCCCGCGTTTTCGTTCCCAGCCCATCCAAACGCCCTGGCTGGAATTGAAGATGCGATGGCGATGCAGGAGGAAGAATGCACCGCCTTTTTCGTTGCGGTATTTGGCATTCAATTCATCGACGCACTGAGCGGCTCGCGCAGCCAGCGGGTTGGTGCCCTCGTCAAGCGGCCGCGCCTTTGTATCGGGAAGGTCAGTCAGAAGGCCGAAGTGAATGTTCGGGTCCTGATTTGAGAGGTAACGGGCTTCCAACTCGTCGAAAAGCTCGCGAACCTGCGCTTCGCTGAAAAGTAATGTGGGAACGACGACGAAGGTAACGGCATCGGTGGGAACGCCTTTGGAGAAATCAACCTTCGGAAGCGAATTGGCCTTCATCAGAGCGGTGACAGTGTTGTTCACCAGATCCACGCCGCCTTGAGAAGCAGGCAGCAGAGCAAGCAGGAGAGCACCCATGACCGCCCAGAAGGCATGGTGTGGAACCAAAGGCGCGATGATGGCGACGATGAGGAGACAGGAAAGCGTGAAGATGCCGAGGATGTAGAAGTCCTCTTTCCATCGGCGAAGGAAACTTCTAAGCCGTTCGAGGGGCGGCGCATGATATCCGATACTTCGACTGAGAAAGGGGACGCCCTCGGCAAAGAGGTAGTAGCCGATGTGTGCCGTTCGACGTGCATGGCGCGGATCAGGATCGTGGGTCTGCGCGGCCTTGCGGGCAAGATCGAGAGCGCACTGAGCGGTTTCAACTTCGCCTGCATCGGCGTGACGTGCCAGCTCGGCAACGCGCATGTGGTAGGTGTGACGGGTCTCGTCCTCCATCTGCGCGAAGACACCGCATGGATCTTGCCGGAGGATCGAGTCGAATGCGATCAGCGGTTCAAGCACAGTACGCCATTCAAACTGGTTGAGGCGGCGCATGCTGTGAAGAATGGCAGAAAAAGGAGAGTGCTCAATAGGTGGAAGCTCTCCGGCTTTGAAGGCATCTTCGGCGCGATCGAGGATATATTCCAACTGCGCCAGCTTGAGCGCCTGTGGCAGAACGGTGACTTCTTCGAGTAACAACGCATCACGCTGCTGCGCCCGCTGTACAAAGACAGTGAGGGATTCTGGCGACCAGATTCCCTGGACAGCCAAAAGATATCCTTCCGCAAGATTGACTGCGCGAGGCAGCTCCTTATCGCCCTCAACTCGTACCTGGGGCAGCGAAGCGAAAGTGGCGGCGGTGTCGTCGCCGGCGATCAACGCCGACTCCAGCATCCGCGTACTTTCCAGAAGCTCAAGCTGTGGCGTAAGCTCCTGGAGCGAAGCTGCCTTGCGGCAAGCGCGCAAAATCTCTGTCAGCCGCTCTTTCAGTCGCGCAAGTCGCGTCGACAATCCGTCCGTATTCGAACCGGCTGCGACCATCTCCCATTGGCTGCTGAGCGCATCGGCACATTCGCGCAACCGGGCATCGGATACCGACGGCTTCTCTGGCAGGCCAGCAGTTGGCAGTTCCAATGCGGGCGCGGTGAGTGGCAACGCGTGTTCTGAAGTAACTGGATCTTCTGAAAACGATGCCATGGCGCCTTTCTCGTTATTGTTCGCAGTGAAACAGGGGCCGTGATTCGTTTACGTTTTATTTTGGTGCAGTTGGATAAGATGCGAAGCGGAGCTTATCTGTAGCTTGCAGCCTGCATCTCAAACATACTGGCGTAGAGTCCATTTTTAGCCATCAGCTCCTGATGGTTTCCCTCTTCAATCAGGCGCCCCCCTGAAAGCACTACGATGCGATCCGCCATCCGCACCGTGGAGAAGCGATGTGAGATCAACAGAGCCATCTTACCTTCAGTCAGTTCTGCAAAACGTTCGAAGACCTCAAGCTCGCTTCGAGCATCGAGCGCAGCTGTCGGCTCATCGAGGATCAACAACTGGGCATCGCGAAGGTAGGCCCGGGCGAGGGCCATCTTCTGCCATTCTCCTCCGGAGAGTTCGACGCCACCCTCGAAGCGGCGGCCAAGCATTTGATCGTAGCCGCCGGCAAGCTTGTCAACGACGGTGTCGGCGAGGCTCTTGTGAGCGGCGATTTCAATTTCACTCTGTTGATGCGGCTGATCGATTCGACCCACCGCTATATTTTCGCGCGCAGTCATCTCAAAGCGCATGAAGTCCTGAAAGATGACACCAATATGCCGGTGAAGATCTTCGAGGGAGTACTCGCGAAGGTCGATACCGTCGAGCAGAATCTGCCCCTCAGTAGGATCGTAGAGGCGAGTGATCAGCTTGACTACGGTTGTCTTGCCCTGACCGTTTTCTCCAATGAGTGCAATCCTCTCTCCCGGCGAAAGAGTGAGATTGAAACTTTTCAATACCGTTCGCTCAGTCCCTGGGTAAGCAAAAGAGACGTTGCGAAACTCGAAACCCTTTTGAATTTTCTTCGGCGTCGAGAGGCCGCCCGGGTTGGAATCGACGGTCGGCTCCATATCGAAGAATGCAATCAGATCGGTCAGGAACAGCGCTTGATCGGCGATTCCCGAAGCTGTCGAAAAGACCAGTTGCAGATTGGAGCTGGCTTGTTGAATCGACGCGGTCAGGAACGTGAACTGGCCGATATCATAAGCGCCACCAAGCGTGCGCCAGATGACGTACACATAAGCGCCGTAGTAGCCCAGCGTGCCGATGATTCCAAGCAGGCCGCCGACGATCAGCTTGGATCTGGAAAGAGTGATGTCTTCTCGATAGATCTGATCGGCGAGTGCCTGAAACCGGCTGGTAAAAAACTTGTTGAGGCCGAAGAGTTTTACTTCTTTTGCGCCCTCGCGACTTCCAGCGACCTGCCGAAGGTAGTCCATCTGCCGCTTGGCCGGGGTTTGACGAAAGTTCTTCGCATAGCCGAGGAAGGCGTAGTGTGTCTCACCGAGGAATGATGGCAGAACACCAACTGCAAGCAAAAGTATCAGCCATGGAGAGGCCCACGCCAACGCCGCTGAAAATACCAGGGTCGTAATGACCTGCTGGATCAGACGGCCCATCTGCTGGATCATGGCCAGCCGATCGGTCGCCTGCACGCGCGCTCGTTCAAGGCGGTCGTAGAAGACTGGGTCTTCGTAGGTCGTCAGATCGAGCCGGGCTGCCTGTTTCATGACGCGAACGCTGACGTATTGGGTGTAACGATTTGCGAGAAGCGAATCAGAATAATCGATTGCGCGGGTGATCAGGCCCAGAAGTACATTGAAGACAACTTCAGTCGCAACCAAGGTCCAGAAGTTGGCGGGCAAGGCCGTGCCGTGGAGAACCCCTGCGATATCGCCAATGATTGTCGCAGCGACCTTCGTGATGCCAAAGGGTAGAACGGCGACGATGACACGCAGCCCCACCCCCCACGACACGACCGCCGGTCCCGACTCCCAGAGGATGCGAAGGACCGGGGGCATATTTCGAAGGGCTCGGAGCCGGTCACGCCATGGGCTCTCAGCATTCACAAGGTCTTTCAAATCGCTCCTAAAGTGAGACTGCAAAGAGAGATGGGAGGGTCACATAGGAAGACGCTCGCTTATATGGATGCGTGAAGATGATGCAACGTTGGATTTACAGCTCGATCCAGGCTGTCACTCTTGCAATTCCAGCTTCCCACAATGATCAGTCACTCTACATTGATCTGCAAGCGCCTTTGAGAGGTTTGAGGAATTGAGGACTCACGAAAGAGCTGCTCAGGACACCTTTAACGGCGTCAACCTGTCACTCTTTTTCAATGCTCGAGGAGAGGGAGGGTATAGACAAGATGATGAGCAAAGCTGGTAGCCAATATCAATGGAAGTGATAAGCTACGCCAATTCCCAGGATCTTCGGGGTTAGCCCGTTGGGCGGGAAGCTTAGCCATTTCTGAAACTCATAGTCCACCCGCACATTCATCGAAGGAAAGACGCGATAGTCCACCCCGAGGCCGCCAGCAAGGATGTTATACGCCAGATTGGCCGATGGGACGAGATTGCCTGATGTGTCGGCGAGATTCGGATAATTGAAGACTCCACGGCCATACATGACCTTGCCGTAAGGATGGAACCGGCCGTAGTGCAGGACATACCGGGGACCGATTTCGTAGGTTCGTTCGTAGACGCCGTCGGCTGAATTGGGATCGTTAAGTTGATGAAACTCACCTTCGATACCAACGTGATACCTGAAATCGAAGGTGGAGTAGAGCCCGTAGCCCTTGAAGTCCTGCGGACGATAGTCGGTGTTACCGATGTTGAACATGGCGCCAATCTGCAACTGGCCGTCGTCAGATGCCGTGGGAATAGCCTGAGCATGGAGGCGGGTTCCGGCAAAACTAACGAAACAGATCAGGAGGAGAGCTCTCGATATCGCGAGGATACCGGTTGAGACATCTGCGATTTTCTTTAAACGAATGTAGGTCATCATGCTCATCGTCTCTCTTCAAGTTGCGATTTCTACTGTGGCGCCTGGTCGATGTGGAAGTCGACATTTACAGCGTGTTGGATACCGTTGCTTGTTGCTGTAACGGTGATCGGATAGTTGTGTTCGAAGTATCCGCTGCCGCAACCGGTCGCGGAGCCGATCGCTCCCAGAGAGAGCAGGAGCAGAGCGGAGTATGTGACGAGGCGGCCCAGTTTTCCGGCTGAACGACGCGAGTAGCGTAGACCGAAAAGTGGCAGCAGGAACAGACCGAACGCGATAGGAGATATTCCGCTCGACCATCCTTTTGGCGCTTCCGAGGAAGCCAGCTTTCGTGTTGCAACCGTTAGCGTGATGTCTATGGGACCAGCGGTTTTGTCAATGCTGGCGGGCGAGAAGGTGTAGGTAGCCAATATTGGGCCAGAGGGACTTGCGACGAGTTGCACGGTTCCTGGATAGGTTGCTCCGATCGGAGTGAGGTGGAAGGTGAACTGTCTTGTCGTACCGTAGGTTCCCTCGACCGTTCCCTGGCTGGTGAGTTGAATTGTGAAGTCCAGTGGCGTAATCAGAATGCTCGTCGTGCCGGTCGCACCGGAGGCTGTATTCGGCGAGAAGTCTGTGTCACCAGTGTAGGAGGTTGTGATGACATGATTTCCGACCGAGAGGCCTGCAGTTGCGAATGTCGCAACTCCATTCGACAGATTTCCAGTTCCAATGCGTATGCCGTTGTCGAAGAAAGTGACTATGCCTGTTGGCGTGCCGGTCGTAGTCGAGGCGACACTTGCTGTCATCGT
>JBDTEQ010000163.1:0-62705 GCA_039922475.1 Edaphobacter sp. | reverse complement strand
GTTCTTCGTGCGAGGGCTTGGCGGTGCCGATCTCCATCTCCCGATAGACGGCAACGGAATCGCAACTGACAATCTCGCCGTTGCACTGTTCGGCGAGGCGGAGGGCGAGCGAGGTCTTGCCGCTTGCAGTGGGGCCGACGAGGACGATGAGGGGTCTTTCGGCTGCCGTCATCATGGAGAGGTTTCCTGCGTCACCATAGCCGCCACCAGCCCGGCATGAAGATGGTGTGTATGCCTGCACGGAGCCAGCTAAAGATCAGAATCGCCAGACCGAGGAGGAGAAGGCCGCGTATCTGGCGTCGGCGTTCAGTTTGCCGGCGAACTGTTGTTGATGGAGCGGGTGGTTGCGGCATAGTTTCGAGACGGCGATTCACTGTCGATGTTAAATGAATGAACTGAAAGCTAATGATCGACGGATGACTTGTGCGGTTTATGGAAGCGGCTTGTTGGTTAGGAAGTCGACCCGAAGTTCGAGGCTTGGGCCTTTGAACTGCGCTGGGAGTGGGGGGAACTGCCCGACGCCGGTGATGCCGCCCCAGCAGGCGCGGTCGATGGCCATGTCCTGGCTGGAGCCGTCGAGGTGCATCGCAGCGATGGTGCCGTCGCTGTTGATGGTGAAACGGATGAGCGTTTCGCCCTGCTTGTTGAGTGGCGGACGCGCTTCTTCGGGGATGAGAGGAACCCAGTTGCGCTTGATGTCGCCGAGGATTCTGCGGATGTAGGGGCCGAAGTCTACGCCCTGAGTGTCGGAGAGGATCTCGGCTCCGGTACCCATGCCCTGCTGGCCACCGCCGGAGGGAGCTGGCGCGTAGTCTCCGGTGCCGCGATTGCGAGCGGCATCCTGAGTTGCACGGCGGATGGCTTCGCCGGGAGTCTGATTTGGATTGCTGAAGTTTGGCCGGGAAGGTGCGGGCCTGGGAGCCTCAATGAGCGCCTGCTGTGCTGGCGGAGGCGTTGGCGGCGGAGGAGTAGGAGCGGGCGGGGTCGGTGTCGTTTGTGCCGGTGCGGGCTGAGCTGGCTGCGGAGCAGGAGCTTCCGCCTTCTGCATCTCCTGCAGGCGTTGGAGGGTTTTTTTATCGAGTTGCTGCGGATGAGGCTTCTCGGCGACTGCTTTGGGGGACTTTGATGCGACGCGAGGCAGGTTCCTGGGCTGATCGAGGAAGGTCAGTTGCTTGTCGCGATCCTTGAGTACTTCAACGGGACTGATGAGGCGCGGCTGGTGAAAGAGGACGCGGGGGCCATAGAAGAGGAACCAGGCGATTGCCAGATAAACGATGACGGAGATGTAGATGGACTCACGGAAGCGCGCTTTGGAGCGTTCGTCGTCGAGCGAATCAAGCAGGTGAATGAGCTCATGTTCCTCTAGTTCGCCGAAGCGTCCGGTGCGCACCTTGATGGGCTGGGTTGGCGGTGCGGGGTTGGGCGGGGTTTCGAGGGATGCCATGAGCTATAAGGTCTGACGGGTGCGGGGGGCGAAAGTTTCGTTAGCCAAGTGGACTGAGAATTGCAGGTTAGGTGCCCTGCCTGACACAATCCCTTCCATTTTCTCATTTTTGATGCGGATTGGGCTGGCGAAGTGGCTGGGCGGAAGTTTCTGAAACCGCGTATGAAACCCGTAGACTGGAGATGTGAGACAGAGTTTCTCTTCCGAGATGAGTGCGGTTGTGATGACGATCAGCGATCGATGCTGGCGAGGCGAACAGGCTGATTTGTCCGGACCGGCGGTCTGCGGGCTGTTGCGAGACGCGGGAGTGGATGCTGTGACCGCGGTGACGCTGCCCGATGAGCTGGATTTGATTGCTGCGTCTTTGCGGCGACATGTGGGAGAGGCTTGTTTGATTGTGACAACGGGGGGGACGGGGCTGGCTCCGCGGGATGTGACGCCTGAGGCGACGAGGCTGGTGTGTGAACGGCTGGTCGAGGGACTGGCTGAGCGGATGCGCGCGGATGGTCTGCTGCATACGCCGTATGCCGCGCTGAGCCGTGCGGTGTGCGGGACTGTGGGGAAGACATTGATTGTGAATCTGCCGGGGAGTCCGGCTGGGGCGAAGAGTTCGCTGGAGGCGATCCTGCCACTGCTGCCCCATGCGATGGATCTGCTGGCCGGGGTGACGTCACACGAGATGCAGAGGCCTGGGGATGATGAACCAGAGGTGAAGGGTTGACGATTCTAGCGGCAGCGATACCGTGGAGAAAGATCGGTATTTGGCTGGTGAAGGCCAATGCGTGGCTGCTCGCGATATTGAAACCGCTGGGTGTGTTTGGCATATTGATCGTTGCGATCATCGACTCTTCGTCGATTCCCATGCCACTGGACCCGATGGTGGTGGAGTATGTCGTACACGACCATGCGAAGTTTTTGATCTACTGCCTCACTGCCGCGTTGGGCGCTGGGCTGGGGAGCCTGGTGCCGTACTATCTGGGACGAGCCGGTGGGGAGTTGTTTCTTCTCAAGCGCATCAATCGCGCCCGCTACGAGCAACTGCGGGACCGGTTTGAGAAGCAGGAGTTTCTTGCCATCATGATTCCGGCGATGATGCCACCGCCGTTTCCGGTCAAGGTGTTTGAACTGGCTGCGGGTGTCTTCGAGATGAAGCCTCTATGGTTCTTCTGCGCGATTCTGATTGGCAAATTCGTTCGCTTCGTCATCGTTTCCCTAATCATCATGATTTATGGTCCGGCGATCTTTCACACAATGATTGAAGCTCTGCATCATCACCAGAATTTGATGCTGATCCTTGTCGGCATCCTCTCTGTATTGCTGGTGGTGTATGTGCTTCGCAAAGTCTTTGACGGGCGGCGTGGAACAACTTTTCCGGTTGAAGAAGACTGACCTTGAGATTTCAAGTCAGGACGCTGGCTAGTGCTGAATTCGTCCATCCATCTCCATGCGAACGACGCGGCGGTCAGCGTTGATGTAGACAGCGCCTGAGAGCGGGGCTTTTTCCCGGCCGGCGAAAAGCGGTGTGTCGTAGAGGAAGCGCAGATCGCGGAAGGTTACGGTGGTGATGCCGTCGGAGTCGGTGCCGCTTTCGGTGACGACGGGATACTGGGACCAGTCGAGATAGACCTCGCCGAGCCAACTGCGTTTGGCGACGAGGGTGGCGAGGGTGGTGGGGGGCTTGTAGATGATCTCCGACTGGTCTGTGGCAGAGACACTGTTGTTGAAGGTGTCGGCGGTATAGATCTGATAGAACTGCGGAGTTTCGGCGACAGTCTGCCAACGGAAGGGATTGATCGGATACGGGTCTGCGGCGACGCGGAGAACGGATGCGCCACTGTAGTCCGCGGTTTGTGCGAGTTGGAGAGCCTTCTGGTGCTCGACGAAACGCAGAGTCCAGAGCGCGGCCATGCCGAGGAGTCCTGCGATGGCCCAGTTCTGTCCCCGGAAGAGTGGTTTGCGTGCGCCTACTTCGCTGTTGATGAGGCCGAAGAGCGATGGGGCGATGAGAGCGATGAGGAGAATGAGAAAGAGAACCGGTTCAAAGATGAAGACGAAGGAGCCTGCGTACCAGCGGGGATTGAAGGGAAAGAAGGGGCGGAGGCCGTAGTTGTTGGTCCAGTCCAGGAGAAGGTGACTGAGAAGCGCTACGAGCGAGAAGCAGTAGAGCAGACCCCAGCGGATGGGAGCGCGGAGCGGCTTGCCGGGTTTTGCACGATGCGTGCGCCAACGATGGAAGAACCAGATAGCGACTACGATAATTGCGGCTTCAAAGGGGATGCCGAGGAAGGTGTGGGTCCAGCCGCGATGGTGTTGGAAGGCGGCGATGGGGCCGTCGACGGACCAGAGGGCGTCGAGGTCGGGGGCTTCGGCGGCAAGCGTCATCGCCAGGACGGCGTATGCGGCTTTGCGGTTGAAGCCTGCGCGGGCGAGGCAGGCTCCGGTCATGAGGTGAGTGATGGGTTCCATAGCGTGTTGGGCGTTTCTTCTCAGGAGCGGTTGACTGTGTTTTGGTTGGGACTGTAGATGACGAGGTGGCTTCCGGCGATGCGATAGAGCGGGAGCGAGTTGCGAAGCTCCATGAGGTATTTGCTGACACCATCGACGAACCAGGTGTAGTCGTCCCAGACGATGACGCCGCTGGGAGAGAGAATCTTGAGTGCGATTTCAGTGTCGGCTTTGATGCATTCGTAGGAGTGGCCGCCATCGATGAAACACAAGCCTGTGTTGGCGAGATAATCGGGTGGCGTGAAGGTGAGGGAGTTGCCGCGGAGCTGGTGGATGCGGTTTGCGGCTGGATGGCCAAGGAATGCGAAGCCTGTGGAGGTGCGGGAGAGGCGGACCCACTCCTTGTCGCCGTGGCTGAGGGTTTCGACCTCGGTATCGGTGTATTGCTCAGGAAGATCGAGGGTGTAGATGTCTGCGTCGGGGGCATTGAGCGCCATGGTGAGGGTGCCGACGCCGCGAAAGGTCCCGGTCTCGAAGATTTTCTTTGGGCGAAGTGCGCTGACGATGGTTGCGAGAAGCGTGTACGGGACGACGAAGCCGAGGCCGGAGAGACTGATGGTGTCGATGGGAGGGAGGATGATCTCGCGGGGTTCGTCGCAGCCGAGGAAGGCGGCGAGCGCAGGGTGATCGATGATTGGAAGAGTATCGCGGGCATCGAAGGCATGCTGGCGGATGTTGCGGCCGAGTTGGATGACCTGAGGGCGCGTCTTCCTGTTTGCGAGACGAACGGTTGCCAGTTCGACGAGGTCGCGAAGCATCGGAAGGAGATGCCGGGAGTCGACTCCGTAGCTGCGTGTCTTCGGGGGGGGCTTTTCTTTCATCTGGGCAATCTGCTATGTGAAGCGCTGTGCGGATTTTCTCATGGAGGTGTTTCGTTGATCGCGTGCCTTGCCCCTCCCCTCCCCCGGGAAAAGTGTGCAAAGTCTAAGAAACAAATGAGATGAGTCTGGACTTCGAGATTAGTTCCGGTCAAATGAGGCAGGAATTTTGAAATTACCTCCCTTTCTGAGCACCGGGTTGTCAAGTTTCTGCGTTTCGGCGTAGTTGGGTCAGTTTGAATTCTTGTAAAGGTCGTAAACAGGAAACTCCCTTAGTCTCTGTTACCTGTTGAACCATATCAGTCTGGTTAGTGGGAGCGATTGGACAGGTTTGGCGCTGGTAAGATTAGTACAAAATGGCGACTCCGACTTTGATTTCTCCCGAGATTCTTGCCAAGTACCAGCCTGTGATTGGGCTGGAGGTTCATGTCCAGCTTTTGACCGAGACGAAGGCGTTTTGCGGCTGCGTCAATAAATACGGGGGCGAGCCGAATACGCATATCTGTCCGACGTGTCTGGGGTTGCCGGGGGCGTTGCCGGTGCTGAATCGCCGAGCGGTGGAGTTCGCGGTGCTGGCGGCGAGGGCAATTAACTGCGAGATTCGTGAGACAAGTATCTTTTCGCGGAAGAACTATTTTTACCCGGATTCGCCGAAGGGGTATCAGATCTCGCAGTTCGATAAGCCGATTGCAGAGAATGGCTGGATCGAGGTGCCCGCTTTCGATGCCAGCGGAGCTGTGATTACGAAGCGGATTGGCGTGACGCGTCTGCACATGGAAGAGGATGCGGGGAAGAGTCTGCATGATGGGTTTGCGGACTCGGTGTCGAAGACGTACATCGACCTGAATCGGTGCGGGACGCCACTGGTGGAGATTGTGAGCGAGCCGGATCTGCGGACTGCGGATGAGGTGTTCGAGTATCTGACGAAGTTGAAGGAGATTCTGCTGTACACCGGTGTGAGCGACTGCAATATGGAAGAGGGTTCGCTGCGCTGCGATGCGAATGTAAGCGTGATGCTGAAAGGGGCAAAAGAGTTTGGGACGAAGGCTGAGGTGAAGAACGTCAACAGCTTTCGGTATATTCGCGCGGCGGTGGAGTACGAGATTGAGCGGCAGGTTGGCGTGATTGAAGAGGGTGGCAGGGTGGTGCAGGAGTCGCGGCTGTGGAACTCTGCCGAGGGGCGGACGTACTCGATGCGGAATAAAGAGCAGGCGCATGATTACCGGTATTTTCCAGAGCCGGATCTGCCGCCGCTGGTGGTGGGGGCGGCGTGGCAGGCGGAGATTTTGAAGATGCTGCCGGAGCTTCCTGAGGCGCGACGTGCACGAATGATCGCGGAGTACGAGATCAGCGAGCAGGATGCGGCTACTCTGACGGCTACGCGGGAGTTTGCGGATAGCTTTGAGGCAGCGGCGAAGAAGGCGAAGAGTCCACGACGGGTGGCGGCGTTGCTGACGAGCGAGTTGACGATGCGTCTGCGGCTGGCGGGGCTGGAATTGGAGCAGTCTCCGGTGTCGATGGCTGGGATTGTGATGGCAGCGGACCTGGCGGAGTCGGGAGAGCTGTCGAGCAAGATGCTGAAGCAGTTGCTGGATATCTGCTTTGAGAAGAAGGAAGACTTCCCTGCGGTGTACGAGCGGGAGAAACCGCAGCAGATCTCCGACACCGGCGCGATCAAGTCGATGATCGATGAGGTGATTGCAGCGAATCCGAAGCAGGTGGAGCAGTATCGCGGTGGGAAGAAGACCGTGGCGGCATTCTTTGTGGGGCAGGTGATGAAGGTTTCGAAGGGGCAGGCGAATCCGGCGATGCTGAATGAACTTGTTGCGAAGAAGCTCGATGCACTGGGGCCACTGGTTTAAATTGTTGCGCGAGGAACGGCATAGGGTTTAATGGGCGGATGCAGATGCATCGCTTGTCGCCTGGGGGTGTCCGTCGTGGGGTGTGCGTGAGTGTACTTCTTGCTCTGATGGGGTGCCGGGGGACTCCGTATGTGATTCCTGAGGGGCCGATGCCTCCGAAAACGGTGTTGCTGTCGCAGATGATGCGGGAGCTTTCGGCTACGCCAGGATTTACCGACGCGCTGCTGGCACAGATGGATAAGGGTGAGAAGAAGGGGCCGGCGTTGATGACTCCGGCGCTGATGAAGAGGCTGCGCGAACTGATCCTGGGAAAGGATTGGCAGGGGTTGGATCGGTTTCCGGGATGGACGATGCAGGAGGTGAATCCGGCGGTGGGAGTTATCTCGCGGGTGGTGGCGAAGAAGCCGGAGACTGCCGCGGCTGCCAGTGCGGGGCCGATTACGGAGTATCTCGATCTTGGAAGCTACTCGGTGGGGCATGCAGAGACGGTGAATCTGGAAGAGCCGTCAACTTTGCCGGGGCTTTCGGATGCGACGCTGGTGAGCGAGCTGGGAGCTGGTGTGGTTCGTGGAGATTTGGGTAATCCGAAGCTTGCACCGATGCATGCGGAGAGCCAGCGATTGGCGGACGTGCTGAACCGGCTGGGGTTGAATGCGCTGGATGGCGCGGCAAATGTGACTGCGGAGATCGCTGGCAAGAAGGCGATTACGCCTCAGGCTTTGGTGCAGGCGCTGATAGCAACGGGGCATTCGGTTGTTGTCTACGATGCGCGGTACTTCGCCAACTTTGGACACTTTCACTACAAGGGGCAGGATGTGATGATGCCGTTCTTCGTGGACTCGCAGATTGCCATCCCGGGGACGAAGCACGGGTTTGGATCGTCGCGCTCGCTGCTGGTTCCGGTGAGCCATGCGGAATATGAGTGGGAGATTCGCGGCCCGAAGGTGAATGCGGATGTGAGCTGGTACTTCGGGATCGATGGCAAAGCGGAGTTTCGCACGATGGATACGCTCGATCAGGCCTGGGTGCTTGGGCGTCATTCGCATGTGTATCGCGATGCCGACGCGATTGAAGTGACGCGATTGGTGGGGAAGATGACTGTTGCGTATCTGCATCAGCATCTGCGGAGGCCCGATCTGCCGTTTGGCGGATATTATGCGCTGGGGGTGTGCCAGGATAGCGTTGCGGCGATTGAGCGGAAGATGACTGGCGATGACACATTGTTTCCGAATACCGCGGATGGCGCGCTGTTCGACGATCCTCGCGATGCTGAGGTCAATGCGATGATCCTGGCGATTCCGAAGGATAGAAGCGGAGCGCCTCCTTCAGTAGAGCGGATCTTCGGATCGTTGCCTACGACGGACTTTGGGGTGATTACGATTCCTGGGTTGGCAGCGGATCTTGAGGCGGTGCATTCGGCGCGGCAGGATGGATCACTGGAGCGTACGCGCTCGTGGATGGAGAAGATGGCATTGCGAGTTGTTGGAGCGGCCGCGTTGCTGGGGCTGGTTGGAGTTGCGGCGTGGAGACGAAGACGCGCACGGCGTTGATGCTCAACCTATTCCGGTTTCTAATGCAACTTCTTCGCGGGTTTGAAGCATCTCATACAGAACGGTTAGTCCGCACAATGCCGACCAAAAACGCAGGGAAGAAGTCGGCTGTGAAGAGTAAGGCAAGAGATCACGTTCGTCGCGCAAATGTAGTCTGTCTGCGAGCAAGGGTTTCGAACGTGAGATGAAGTAATTTTTCTGCTGGTTATTTCTGGTTAACGCGAAGCACCTTCTCCGGAGGAGCGGAGATTTTGCTTCGCGTTTTATTTTTTGTCGGACGATGAGGCAGGTGCCGCAGCAGGGGAGGCAGCTGGAGTTACAGAAGCTGCGGGAGCGCTGTCTTTGCTCGGCTTCGAGTCATTGGTGGATTTTGAATCGGTACCGGGCTTGGCGTCGCTGCTTGCTTTGCTGCCGTCGCCGGAGGATTTGGGTTTGGCGTTGCCATAGCCGTCGGCGTACCAGCCGCCGCCTTTGAAGCTGACGGCGGGGGCGGAGAGGACGCGCTCGAGCTTGCCGCCGCAGTGAGGGCAGATGGTGATCTCGGTGTCGGAGAACTTCTGGATCTTTTCTGTGTGCTTGTGGCAGGTGGTGCATTCGTATTCGTAGAGCGGCATTGCGGTTCCTTTGGCTTTCAATGAGAGGTGCAGAAATGATGAGGCTATGGGGTTACTGACGCAGGATTCCATATGACGAACCCCTCTTTTTGTGCTGCTTGGAGCAGTTTGTGATCGGAAGCAGCAAATGTCATGGAATCATTTCCCGTCAGTGTTGTCCTCGCGACCATCGCCGAAGCAAGTTGGATAGAGTCAAGAGCACGCAGTCCGTGTCGATCGACCAGACCGGTCGCCTCGGAGATTACCGGCGCAGTAATGGGATGCTCAATTATTCGCCCTGTCTCCTGATTGAGAGTGGAGATTGCGAGGTCAGCGTCATTTGCATGGAGGTCGCCAAGCATTTGTCTTCGGCGAATGGCTGAACGTACTTCTATCGCAGCGAGGACCGACACAAGAAGCGTGCGGTCTTCGCTGCGAGTAAAGAGGTTGATCATCTCTTGTGAACCATGCTCCGATACGAAAAGCTTTACGTAAGAGCTTGAATCAAAAAATGAGTGAGTCAGACGCTCCCCCTGTCACGCAGAAGCGTTGTGGATGCGGCTTCGCCACGGATTGCGACCGGTTGGAAGCGGGGCGGTACACCCGGGGTAGGCATAGAGCGATTGAGGCTGATGGTTGTCGTGGGAAACTGTGGTGCTCGAGGATTTGGAATCTTCTTCGCGTCAATTCTTCCCAAGTCGATTGCATGGGAGAGCACACGCTGACGGCGTTGGAGCGATTTGGCCCATGGAAAGTCGACGGTGGCGAGGAAGTCATCACGAAACCATTTGAGAGCAATGAACTGCCGATTGGATTTTTCAGCAGCGGCTAAGGCCTGACAGCATTCAATGATCTCTTGTGGACTGACAGTATCTGCCGCATTATCGGAGTGCGGTGTCTGCGAAGGTAAGCTTTGGGTCTTGAGAGGTGGCGTTTGCGGATGAATGCTTTGCGCGGCATCAATCTTAGCCGGAGTGAGAGAGGGTAACGGGTTTAGGTCAGGCTTATCCTCGCTAACGGCTGAAATTGGATCGAAATAGATTCGGATTTCACCTGTTCGCGGGTTCCAGTTGTTAGCGGACGCACTACTGCGTTTCTTGCGACCTTCTTCCTCAAATTGCACTACCGGAGTCAGACCATCCGGCAACAGGAATTTGAGCGCTGAAGTGATCTCGGGGCTTAACGGCACATTACGCAGGGCTTCTAAACCAGCCTGCACATTGGCTTCAGCTTCGCTAATCGTTTTCATTATTTTACGTATCCTAGTATAAATCTTGCTGCCATTATTTCTATAACGCCTAGATAATGACACGCGCAATTTATTTTGTCAATATCATAACGTTCGTTAGAGTTTGCCCAATTCGATGAGGCGGACGCTGGCGATGGCTTCTACCTTGCGGAGTGCTTCGATGGCAGCGGTGGCAGCGGAGGCGTTGGGGACATCGATCTGAACTACGGCTAAGGCCTGGCCCTGGGGGACTCGTTGTGCTTGAGTGCGGGCGGGATCGGTTGCACGGCCGAGGGCGAAGTTGGCGATGTTGAGGCCGTGTTCGCCGAGGATGGTCCCTATGCGGCCGATGACGCCGGGGACGTCGTGGTTGCGGATGGCGACGAGGGTGCCGTTGAGTGGGGCTTCGATGTCGATGCCGTCGTAGCTGAGCAGGCGGGGCGAGGTGCCGTGGAGGACGGTGGCTGAGGCGCTGGTATTGCCGCCCTTTTCGCCAGTAGAAACCCCGGAGGAGTGGAGGACGAGCTTGAGGACGGAGCCTACGCCGCCGGTGGTGAACTCCTTCTTGTCTTCCTGAATGCGGATGCCACGCTCGGCTGCGATGGCGGCGGCGTTGATGCGGTTTGCGGTGGCGCCTTCGCCCTCGCCGTCAGTGCCGTTGAAGATGCCGGCGATGGCTGCGTTACGGATGAGGTCGGTTTTGCCGGATGCGATGCGGCCGGTGTAGGTGATCTGGATGTTTTCTAGATTGCCCGGCGTCGCGTGGGAGAGGAAGTGGCCGAGGCGCTCTGCCATCTCGATGTAGGGGGCGACCTCGATGTACTCCTCGTGCGAGAGGCTGGGCAGGTTGACGGCGTTCTGGACGACGCCGAGCTTGAGGTAGTCGCGGACTTGCATGGCGAGCTGGATGCCGATGGCCTCCTGGGCCTCGTCGGTGGCTCCGGCGATGTGCGGGGAGAGGATGACGTTGTCGAGCGGGAAGAAGGGGGAGTCTTCGAGGGGCTCCCGATGGAAGACGTCGAGTGCGGCTCCGGCGACGTGGCCGGATTTGATGGCTTCGGCGAGAGCCTCTTCGACGATGAGCTCGCCGCGGGCGCAGTTGATGATGCGGATGCCCTTCTTCATGATGCGGATGGAGGTCGCGTTGATGAGGCCTTCGGTTTGTGTGGTGAGGCCGACGTGAAGGGTGAGGTAGTCGGAGGATTTGAATATCTCGTCGATGGGGACGAGGGTTACGTTGTTTTCGCGGGCGATGACGGGAGCGACGAAGGGGTCGTAGCCGATGAGGTGCATGCCAAAGCCGGCGGCGCGGCGGGCGACTTCGAGGCCGATGCGTCCAAGGCCGACGATGCCGAGGGTTTTGCCGCGCAGCTCGGAGCCCTGGAGGGACTTTTTCTCCCACTTCGCCGCATGCATTGTGGAGTTTGCGCGGGGGATGGAGCGGGCGAGGGAGATCATGAGGCCGAGGGTGAGTTCAGCTACGGCGATGGCGTTGGCGCCGGGGGTGTTCATGACGACGATGCCGCGATGGGTGGCGGCGTCGATATCGATGTTGTCTACGCCTACACCGGCGCGACCGATGACGCGGAGTTTGGGGGCGGCGGCTAGGAGTTTCGCGTCGGCCTGGACTGCGGAGCGGACGACGAGAGCGTCGGCATCGGCCAGTTCGGCGGCGAGGCCGTTTTTGATCTGGTCGGGTGTGACGATCTGCCAGCCGGGTTCCTGCTGGAAGACGGCCAGAGTGGCGGGCGAGACTTTTTCGGCTAGAACGATCTTCAAGGCTGACCTCTGGTGGGAAGGAGTACCCCCCTCCCCTGGGCGGAAAGCTGCTAAAGTCTTCCAGATACAGGGCTTAGGTTTGGACTACGGATTGAAATGGACGGTAAAGTCTTGTCAACATTGAGGGGCGAACTGCAAAGTCCTGAAAAGGCTTGGTTTGCGACGGAGGGCTGGCACGATTTTCTGTTCCACCCCCTCCATTGTAGCCAATCCTGAGGGGTCGTCTTGTCAAGTGAGGGAAGATTTGGGTAGTGGGTCAGTTTATCTCTACCGTTCGGAAACATCGACCATCTGAACTCGCACCGTTTCTCGTCCAAGTGACATAGGTGCCGAAGCCAACTTATGAGGACTCATCATGTCAATGAGTGCGTCGGCGATCTGGCATGATTCGAGAGCCTACTAGCTACAGGGCGATATTGGGTCGCCGTCTACCGAAGTCGGTGGCCTTTTCGAAGGCGTGGGCGAGTTGAAGGACGCTAAAGTCCTGCTTGTCGCGGCCGACGATCTGGAGGCCGACAGGCAGGCCTTCGGGCGTGAAACCTGCGGGCACGGAAGCAGCGGGGTTACCGGTAGCGGAGATGTACCAGCAGCTTTTCATCCAGTCGATGTAGTTGGTGAGGTGAACGCCGTTGATCTCGGTGGGCCACGGCGTATTGACGTCGAACGGCGGAAGTTGCGTGGTGGGTAGAACGAAATACTCGTACTTTTCCAGAAAGGTCTGGAAGCTGCGCCACACTTCAGTGTGCGCCACCTCTGCGCGGGCGATGTCGCTGCCGGAGAGGGCGAGGCCTTCTTTGATCTCGGCAGTGAGAGTGTCTTTGAAGCCGTCGGGATATCGCTGGAGGCCCTTGCCATATCCTGCAGCGGAGCTCCATGCGCGCAGAATGCGGTAAGAGATTTCAGCGGGGGCGAAGTCGGGCTCGGCCTGCTCGACAATGCAGCCGAGAGACTCAAAAGTTTTGCGTTGTGCATCGACGGCGGTGCGGACGCGCGGGTCGATCGGGATGCCGTTGAGGTCTTTGAACCACGCGATGCGTACGCCCTTGAAGCTGCGCTCAAGCGGGCGCGCGAATAGTGAACCGGGCTCGTTGATCGAGAGCGGCGCGCTTTTGTCGGGGCCCGCGATGGTGCTGAGTGCGAGAGCAAGATCGGCGCTCGTGCGGCCAAGGCATCCATTGGTCCAGAGCGTAGACCAGCCGACGTGGTCAGAGGGATTGGGCACGCGGCCGATGGATGGGCGGAAGCCGACGATATTGCACCAGGCGGCCGGATTGCGGAGGGACCCGCCAGAGTCGGAGCCGCTGGCAACGGGCACCATGCCGCAAGAGAGCGCGACCGCTGCACCGCCGGAGGAGCCGCCGCAAGTTTTCGTCAGGTCATAGGGGTTGCGTGTTGCGCCGAAGACACGGTTGAAGGTCTGCGAGCCGGCGCCGAACTCGGGGGTGTTGGTTTTGCCGAGAAAGATGGCCCCCGCGGCGCGCATCCGCGTGACGAGCAGGTTGTCGTGTGTGGGGACGTAGTCTTTGAATAGGGGCGAGCCGAAGGTGGTGCGGACGCCGGCGGTTTCAATCAGATCCTTGTGCGCGACGGGCAGACCGTGCAGCGGGCCGAGGGTTTCGCCACGCGCCTGCATCTCGTCGGCACGGGCTGCTGCTGCGGTTGCCTGGTCGGCTACGAGGGTGACGATAGCGTTGACCTGAGGATTGACACGATCAATCTGCTTGAGGTGTTCGGCAAGAGCTTCGCGAGCCGAAAGCTTTTTGGCCCGGATGAGGGCCGCGATCTCGACCGCGGACGTAAAGCAGAGAGAGGGCGCCGCAGGCTCAGCGCTTAGCACTACGGGAACGGCCGAGGAGACCGCGGCTGCGGCGAGGCCGACGAGAACCTCTCGGCGCGTGGGCCGGGCGTGCTGTGCTGTAAGCATGCGAACGAGGTTATCATGAGAGAACTCGGTGCCGAGGTACTGGTCTGGAACGCCAGATGCTACCTATTACAGTTGGCCTACGTATGAGTGCATTGTCCGCAAGCTTCATCGCAAAGGAAGAGTCAACAACGGGTCTCCTGTTGTTGGCGTCTCAGCGGAAGTAAATCAGAGATCAGTGCCATTGGCGGCAGGATGTTCAAAAGATATGCCCGATCGGAATCTGTTGGGCTTCAACTTATTGCCAACAGCGCAATGCACTCATCGATCTCAGGTTTTCGCATCCGCAACTGGATTACTACCTATAAACGCGCTTATCGTTACCTGGATCAGAGGTTGTTTAGAAACTGCCATAAGGTATCTGCAGTTCCAAAAACACGGCAAAACAGGTATGCGGGGCAATCTTCAGGAAATGTACCTTGGTGACTGAACCGGTTGGGTTGAGAATATTTCTGTAGCGCGTGAAGAGAAGGCCCGGGGCTAAAGCCCCATGTAGGTGCAGGGTTTTTTCGCAGGGCTGAAGCCCTGCGCTCCCTCCAAAAACAAGAACGAGGAGCTTTTCCGCAGCCTGTTTAGCCGCAGCTATTGCATCGCGAAGGCGTCGGGAGCGAGTGCGCCCTGCTCAAAGGTGATAAGCCGTTCGGTGCGAGCGAGCTTGCCTTCGGTGTCGGAGATGGCGGTGATGAGCTCGTTTGTGTCCTGAGGCGAGAGCGCGCCGTCGGGTGCACGTGTGGCGATCGCTTTTGCGGTCTCCAGCTCAATCTGCCACTTCTCGGCAGAGTCCATGACGAGGGCAGCGACGCCGAAGGTGTACTCGTACCCGGTTTGTTCTCGGTAAGGCATGAGGTTCACCGCACCAGACTGCTTCGCAGTTTGCCATGCCGCAGATCGTGTGCGAAGGAAGCTCCAATCAAAGTGAAGAGTCCCGTTCAGAGGCCTTTCGGTGGCACGGTGAGCGAGCAGAAGCGCCATGTCTGCCTTCAGTTCGGCCTGCACCGCGTGAACGCACTCCAACTGCCTGACGACTCCACGGCGATTGCTCATCAGATCGTCGTTAATCTCTTCGCGCGCCGTTCGCAACTCACGCCTGTGATGGAAGAACTCGACAGTCTGTTCGAGGCCGACGGCGATGCAGAGGCCGACGACGATGGTGATGATGTGGATGAAGAAGTCTTTCCAGGTGTGGGCGGCTTCGTGGGGCGGGTGTACGTCGAGCATTTGGAAATTCTCCTTGCGGTTGAAGGGGTGCATCCGAGGCCAGTTCCCTCGCGCGAACGAATCTCTACGCTACGGCACCTCAAGCGGATCGCTGTAGGGAGCGATAATCCTCTTCATCTCCTTCATGTAGTCCGTTTCGTAGGAGTCCTCGTGAACGATACGGATCAGTTCTTCGTTCGTCGGCCAGGGGGTGAAATCGATATAATTCGCATGAAGGTTGCGCATGTCGCTGCCCAACCGGTATTCGGCGATCAGGACTGCTTCAGCGAGCTTGATCTGCTCCTTCGCCTGCTCCGAGCTCAGATGCGTGGGATCCGCGTCCGCGGCCATATAAATTCGAGCGCGGCTTGAGGCGGCGAGCCGATCGGAATAGCTCTGCCGCACAACGTGAAGCTGCGCATAGAGCTCCTCATCTTCTCGAACTTCCCGCTGGGGCATTAACGCAGTGACGTTATCGTGTTGCGCGGTCTCCCATGCCGAAAAGCTGAAGGTTGGCAAGTGAGAGTGCCAGTTGACGGTTCCTGGCAATTGCGACGGAGATGCATGCGGGTGCGCCGCAAGGTATCGGAATACAGCAAGATTGGTTTGAAGTTGGCGAGTCTCCACACGGAATACCGCCGTTGCGCCAGCGAAGTGGCGGCGATTGACTTCACGCTCATGCTGGATCGCTTCGCGAGTCTCCTGCACTTCGCGACGATGGTGGATCGCTTCGACGGTTTGTTCGAGGCCGATGGCGATGAGGAGACCGATGACGATGGTGATGATGTGGATGAAGAAGTCTTTCCAGGTGTGGGCGGCTTCGTGGGGCGGGTGTACGTCGAGCATGGTTCCTTCTCCGGGATGACCGGGGCTACTTGGTGGATTGCTGATTCTGTTCAGAGTTACGGATCTCACGGGCGTCGTAGCTACCCTTAAGGATGATGGCTTCGGCACCGCTCATGCCTGCGACCATGAGGTCGACGTAGGAGACCGCTGTTCGTTCCTGGGTGAGAAGGTGCAGGTATTGGCGGAGGTCGACGGGCGATGCATGGGAAAAGTCAGGGTCGAAGTCCGGGCCATGAAATTCGTGCTCGAAGGCGGTGCGGTCCGAGTGGATGACCACAAGGCGGTCGTAGGCGATCTCGACTTTTGCAGCGATTATTTCGACCTCGGAGTAGGCGTCGATCTCTTCCGAAGTGAGGCGGGGAGCGAGGCCGCCGGTCTTCGCAGCGCGCCAGATGGGGTCGTCGGGACGTTGGAGAACGTTTGGTCCCCTGCTGGGCTCGCCTGCGGCAAGGGTCTGGTGCTTCCAGAGTACGGCCTGCAACTGCTCGATGCGCGAGGCGATCTGCTGATCGCGAGTGACGAGGACGGCTTTTGTCTGCGTGCATTCCTTGACGATCTGCTGCGATTCTTCGTGGAGCCTCTGGAGGAGCTCGGTGCGTTCATGTTGTCGGTGAACGGCCTCGACGGTTTGTTCGAGGCCGATGGCGATGAGCAGGCCGACGACGATGGTGGCGATGTGGATGAAGAAGTCGCGCCAACTGTGCGGTGTGTGTTCGGGCGGATGGATGTCGAGCATGGGGGTGGCTCCGGGTGGTTTGGCGACAGTCTAACCGAGGCCACTGATCGCGCTGCTAACTCAGGATCGTTGCAAGGGCCCGATGAAGAGTCTGCCGGTCGGATGGGGTAAGCGTACCCAACTTCCTAATGACGAGGGTTTGTTCGATGGTCGCGAAGACTGGTTTGACCGCTGAGGGCTTGAGCAGGTTCGCGGCCTGCCATTCGACGATCCAGACCTCGCCCAGGCTGATCGTGGCGCGGAGCTGGCTGGTGATGGCCATCAGGACGAGGTCGGGCTTTTGTGCGTTGTAGGTTTCGCTGCTCACTACGACGGCTGGCCGCTGTTTGAAGGCTTGCTGGTTTGTAAACGGGAACCGGACCAGGATGACGTCGCCGAACTCAAATGGCATCGTAGACGTCGTCTTCCGGGTTGTTCCACAGTGTGGCGAACGAGGGCTCGCTGAGAGCGGCAGCGGAGCTGCTCAATGAACGGCTGCGTTCCCATGCTTGCAGGGATTCGACAAACCGCTCCACCTCGGCCAGATGCGCGGGCGTGAGGCTATGGATTTTTTCCGTCAGGCGATCCGTAGTGCGCTGCATCGGTTTGCCTCTCTCTTTCAGTTTCAGTTTAGCGCAAGTGGACGGCGGTCCGGGTGGAAATACTCAATCTGCTAGTTTGCGAAGAGCGAGACGATTGCTTGCTTCAACGGCTGCAGGTTTGTATGAATTGTCCTCCAGACAATCTCAAGGTCAATACCGAAATAACCGTGTGAAAGTGCGTTTCGCATGTCTGAGGCAGCACGTATCGGCAATTCCGGATGTGCCGCCGCAAAGCCGGGAAAGCGCTTCTCGATATTTCGGCTAGCCTCGCCAACGACTTCGAGATTCCGGATGACAGCATCCTGCTCGAGCGTACTGCCGACAAAGTCGTCCTACGAAAGCGCCCCAGTATATTTTTCAATACGGTCGATTGCTTCAAGGATGTGGTTCAGATAGTCGCGTACCTCGAAAGGCTGCGTCCGGTCCTTCATATCGGCTGCGCCTCCGACAGAACGTCGTCGCGCATGCTCGCGTGGAGAGCCTTGGGCGTCAGAACATCCACTGAAATGCCCAGTAGATCCCTCAGTCGATAACGCATCGTACCAATGTCGAACATCGTAGTCTCGTGAGTTGGGTCGATCAGAATGTCAAGATCGCTTGTTTCCGTGTCCTTGCCGTGAAGGACCGATCCAAACACACGTGGGTTACTGGCATGTCCAGATTCGATAATGCGGAGAATCTCGACGCGGTGTTTGCGTAGCGCCTCTGATGGCTTCATGGAGTCCTCCCTCCGATAGTATGTCAATTGAAGACTTAAATCCCAACTGCGGGCGGCTTCGTGGGGCGGGTGTACGTCGAGCATGGCAGGTTCCTGATGGGCGGATGATTGTGGAGCTTCAGTGTCGGGAGCGTCTGGAATGTTCTGGCGATCCGGGTTTGCGAGTTGGTCAGGCATCGAACTTCTCTCGTTCTCTCTCTTTGTCTCAACTAGCGGGTGGGAGGATTTTTCGGATCTTCGAATCTCTCCTGGTTGATGGTCATCATCTTGACGTCGGCGGCAGTTTCGCCGTTGGCGAGGCCTTCCTCGTAGATTCTTGACCAGCGGAGACGAAACAAGAGGCCCTGGATGGCGACCCGAGTGTCCGACGCGGTAGTGGCGAGATGCTCAGCCTGATCGGGGGTCATGGTCCATATCTCGGTTGCTGCGTTGTCCGGGCTGGGCTGGGCGAAGCGCTGCTGCATGGCGACGATTGCCTGGCAGCCGTTGGCTACGTGATCGCGCGCGTCGCCGAGCAGGTCGTAGTTGTGGGCGAGACGGGCCTGCATGCGCGAGACTTCAACGGGGAGAAGAGGCACGAGGCCGGCTTCTTTTGCAGTTGTCCAGACGGCCTGCGATGGGGCGAAGTAGCGGATTGCAGCGGTTCCGACCGAGCCGGGAATACAGGGAGGAGCGGGGAGCGTTATGCGCAGTCTTCCTCTCTGCTGATCTGCCGGCGTGGCCTTAAGCATGGCCTGGTCGAACCAGGGTTCGAGGTCCTGCATTCTGAGATCGCGTGCGATG
The DNA here is from genome assembly GCA_039922475.1 of Edaphobacter sp. Lineage (GTDB taxonomy): Bacteria > Acidobacteriota > Terriglobia > Terriglobales > Acidobacteriaceae > Edaphobacter. Next base: position 44,144 of record JBDTEQ010000163.1, on the reverse strand, counting down.
ATCTGCTGGTTCTGCTCTGCCTCGTTGTGCAGGTCTTCCTGAAGCTGGTGTCGCTGATGGCGGTGGTGGATCGCTTCGACGGTTTGTTCGAGGCCGATGGCGATGAGCAGGCCGATGACGATGGTGATGATGTGGATGAAGAAGTCGCGCCAACTGTGCGGTGTGTGTTCGGGCGGATGGATGTCAATCATAGGGCTTGGTTCCTTCGACTCCTTCGATGGCGCGGAGTTGGCGTCGGGCGCGGAGAGAGGCTGCTCCGGCGGGATGGAGTTGACTTCAGGCACAGGTGGGCTTTGGGGACAAGTTTACGCGGAATGCGAGTCGGCTAAAGAAAAAAATGGGGGACGAAGGAGCTGAAGTTGTCAGTGATTGGGCCGGCGGATTCGCGGATGCCGAGGCCGCAGCAGTCCTGGTCGATCATCCATAGGCCGAGGATAGGATGGCGGTTATTGAAAACTGCATCCGGAGCTAAGGCCTGGTAGATTTGTTTGCCGTTGTACGGGCCCGGGGTGGAGGTGATGGTGGCGTTGTCGCGTATGAGGGTGATGTTTGCGCCTTCGCGGGACATCAGGGGCTTGATTACATAGTCGCGCATGGAGTGTGTGGGTGCTCCGGAGACCCAGGTCTCAGAAGCGAGACCTGGGGCAGTCGAATTTGTGGCGGTATTTGCGAAGTGGGATTCTAGGAGAAGTTCGTGTTGGGGGTAGAGCTGCCAGAGGATGGGGAGGATGCCCTTGTTGGAGAGAAGCATCTTCCAGATGGGCTCGATCCAGCGGACGGCGGTGCAGGTGTCGAGAGCGTGCGGGCCGAACTCTTCCTGGAGCATCGCTTCCCAAGGGTAGAGCTTGAAGATGGAGAACATCGGGTGTTCGTCGGGGTCGAGGAAGGATTGCTGCGAGTCGTTCCAGCCGATCTCCTGCATGAAGAGCTGGAGGGTGTCGAGGCCGGCTTGCTGGGCGGTGTCGCGGAGGTAGGTGACGGTGAGCTGGTCCTCTGCGTTATCCAAGGCCGCGAAGTAGATGGGCTTCGAGAGGTAGGGGTCGATGTCCTTCCACTTGGCGATGAGCTTTTCGTGGATGGAGTTGAACTGGTCGGGTTTTGCGGAAACGAGGCCCGCGGGCATGGCTTTGAGCCAGTTCCACTGGATGACGGCGGCTTCGAGGAGTGAGGTGGGAGTGTCGGCGTTGTATTCGAGGAGTTTTGGCGCGCTGCTGGATTGGGCTCCTGCCCAACTTAGGTCGAAGCGGCCGTAGAGCGCGGGGGGCTCGTTGTTCCAGGTCCACTCGATGGCTTCGATGGCGAATTCGGGGATGTCGAGTTCGGCGTAACGCTTTTCGTCGATGATGTGCTGGGCGGCGGCGAGGCACATCTCCTGCAGCGTGTTGCCGGCGGCTTCGAGAGTGTCGATCTCGGCGGCGGTGAATTTGTAGGCGGCGGATTCGTCCCAGTAGGGCTGTGCTGGTCCAGTGCTGCCGGCGCTTTCCAGTGTGTGGAAGATGAGGCCTTGCGACTCGACGGTCTGCTGCCAGTTTTCTCGGGGGGTTAGGGGGATGCGTTGCATTTATTCTCCGGCTCCTCCGCCGTGTGCGCCGCTGCCGCTGGAGTGGCTGCCGCCTTCAGAGAAAGAGCTGCCGAATCCTCCGCGGGTGGTGTAGCTGCGGCCTGCCGTTGGAGCGAAGGAGCCGCCGCCGGCTTGCGTACCGAGGCCGAAACCGCCATATCCGCCGTAGTAGAAGCGGTACGGAAAGATGATGGGGAGGAAGCCGCCGTGACCGTCGGGGCGCTGCTGTGCGTTGGGTTGGTTTTTGCAGAAGCTGTCGTCGACTACGTTGTTGTGTTCGTCGACGCAGCGCTGCATCTGGCGATTGCAGCCAGTTAGGAACGAGAGTGCGGCTGCGGCTAGTAGTGGGGCGGTGACTTGGGTTGAGCGTTTCATGGATTGTCTGCTGGGACAGAGTAGCAGGATGGGTGTAGTAGAGATACTAATGACTTGGTGCAGAAACCTCTTAGCTGCTTAAGGACCTTCCCCATGGTTGATTGATCGGATCTTGCGAGAAAGTTTTTGGATGCATGGGCTACTGCCGCAAGCACAGTTTTGAGTTGGCCCGGCGACCACTCGAATTCGGTTAGCGCATTCGCGGTGGCACATCTGGCTGTGGGGCCAGGTGAAGCCAGAAACCCGAGGAGCTTCGAAAATTGTTTCCAATCACCAAGAAGGAGAAGCGAGCGTGCGAACCACGGCTTCGCATTTTCAACCTCTTCGATTTTGGACGCCTGCTCGATCTGCTTGCGAAATTTCTTGCCACCTAGTTGGGCAACGCAGATAGCTGCGTAAGCGCGAACGAGATAGTCATCGTCGCTTAAGCACTCGGCCATAGCAGTGAGTGCTGATTTATTGCCAATTTGATCTAAGGTTTCGAGTGTCTCGACCCTAGTCAAAACATTTGAATGTCGCAAAAATGAATGAAGCCATGAAGCCCGAATAGCTTCCCCTTCGTGAAAAAGGCCAAAACATTCGATAGCGCGTTGGCGAACGAAATCGTTTTTGTCGGAGATCAGGTCGATGACTTGATCGTTAAGTTCTGTGAGAACTTCATCGCGTGCCCTTTCAAGAGCAGTCTCTCGTACTCTGGGGCTCCGGTCTTTAAGGTAAGTGCGGATGGCACGCAGGAGTTGGTTCCTGTCGTCAACGGGAAAAGTCCTGACAGCTATTCTGCGATTCTCAACGTTTGGTCTTTTCTTCGATGAGACTTGCGTGGGCATTCCTGCTCTTTTCTCGTTCCAGCTTTCATATTGGAGCCGAATCAGAGTACCAAGAACAAGCAAAGACTAAACGCAGGTCCTTCGACTACGGTGCTCACGATGATGCTGTGAGCACCTTCGCTCAGGATGACAATTCTGTAGAGAGGGACTACGGTTCGCTGCGCGAATCACCCACCCTTTGCGGTGAGACTGCAAAGGATGGGCCACCCGAGCTTCTGTAGCTGGGACAGGAGTGCGGTCGGGCTTTGCCCGATGCCCACCTTAGCGACGATGAAGCCGTCGCGAAGATGGGGCACCCGGCTTTGGTGGTTGGTCTGGCTTTTAGAGGTTGCTATTTGGCGTGGTTGGCGAAGAATTCTTGGGCGGCGATCAGGCCTTTGCCGAATTCGAAGTTGGGTAGGGGGAGTTTGTTTTTTTGGATGACTTGTTCGAGGGCTCCGAGGATGGCGATGGTGTCCATGTAATCGAAGAAGCCGATGTGGGCTATGCGGAAGAGCTGGCCCTTCATTTCGCCCTGGCCGTCGGTGACGATGGCGGCGAACTGGGATTTGAGGCCTTTGACGAGGGTGCCGGAGTCGGTGCCTTCAGGGGCGAGGATCGCGGTGGCGGCTGCGGCTTCGTGACCTTTGGGGGCGAAGAGTTTGAAGCCTAGCGCTGTGGCTGCGGCTCGGGTCATGGCGGCGCAGGTTTCAGCGTTGTCGACTAACTTTTCGCGGCCTTCGGCGAGATCGCCCTTTGGGTTTTCCTGTGTGGCGGCCTGGCCGGCGATGTAGTCGAGTGCTGCTCCTAGTGCGGCGATGAGCGCGACTGGGGGCGTGTAGGCGGATTCACCCTTGGCTGCGTTCTTTCGCTCCTTGCGGAGGTCGAAGTAGTAGCGCGGGTTGTAGGTGGACTCCATGCGGTCCCAGGCGCGGTCACTGACGGCGAGGTAGCTGAGGCCGGGAGGCATCATGACGGCTTTTTGCGAGCCGCCGATGAGGATGTCGATGCCCCAGGCGTCCATGTCGAGGTGCGTGGTGCCGAGGCCGGTGATGCCGTCGACGATGAGGAGAGCTTCGGAGTCTTCGGATTTGAGGAGTTTAGCGATTCCTTCGATGTCGTGACGGACGCCGGTGGAGGACTCGGTGGCCTGGACGAAGACGGCGCGGGTTTCGAGCTTGAGGGCGGCTTTGATCTCGTCGAGGGAGAAGGTCTGGCCGTAGGGCTTTTCGATGATGTCGGCGTGGCAGCCGAAGTTTTTGACGAGGGCGGCCCAGCGTTCGCCGAACTTGCCGGCGCTGAGGACGAGGACGCGGTCGCCGGGCGAGGTGAGGTTGGAGACGGAGGCTTCCATCGCTCCGGTGCCAGAGGAGGAGAGGATGATGACGTCGTTTCTGGTGCCGACGAAGTCTTTGAGCTGCGAGAGGACGCGGGTGTAGAGGGCGCGGAACTCGGGGGTGCGGTGGTGGATGTCGGCTGCCGCCATGGCGAACTGGGCGGCGGGGAGGAGGGGCGTCGGTCCAGGGGTGAAGAGGCGGGTTTTGCGGATCATGAACTATTGTAACGAGGTCCTCGCCGGACGGGCCCGCTGCGCTTGGCCACCCCACAAACGAAGACCCGTTTGTGGGGACCCCGGTCGGGCGACCACTTCGTGGTGTGTGTACTGGTCCAGGTGACGCGAGCGGCTTGGGGCCTCGCGTTGCTCGGCGGAGGACTGCGTTACTTATAATGAGGGATTGGTTCGATGGAGATGAGAGAGCGATGACGATTGGCGAGAAGATTCAGACGGATATTGTGGTGGCGATGAAGGCCAGGGAAGAACACAAGCTGACGACGCTGCGGATGGTGAAGTCGGCGCTGAGGAATAGAGAGATTGATAAACGGGAGAAGTTGACGGATGCGGAGGAGTCGCAGATTCTGACGACGCTGATCAAACAGCGGAAGGAGTCGGTGGAGTCGTTTACCAAGGGCGGACGGCCGGAGCTGGCGGCGAAGGAGCAGGCGGAGATCGCGATGATCGAGGGTTATCTGCCGCAGGCTGCGGGGGAAGATGTGATTCGCGGCGTGGTGACAGGGGCGATCGATTCGCTGACCGTGGATGGCAAGCGGCCGGGGCCGAAGGATATGGGTGCGGTGATGAAGACTGTGCAGCAGAGGATTCTGGCAGGCGGGTTGCGCGCGGATGGGAGGCTGGTGAGCGAGATGGTGAAGGCCGAGCTGGCGAAGTAGGGTTCGCCCTATGCGCTTTCGGCGATTTCTCTTGAAGCGTGTAACGTTGCGGTATACACTTCTATTGTGATCCGAAGCTTCCAGCATCGCGGGCTTCGGCTCTTTTACGAAACCGGTTCCAAGGCGGGGATTCAGCCGGCCCACGCGGTTCGCTTACGGAGGCAGCTCACTGCACTCGACCAAGCGGTCGGTCCTTCCGATATGGGTTTTCCCGGTTGGGGATTGCATCCTCTGAAAGGCAAGCTGCAAGGCTGCTGGGCCGTCACTGTCAACGGTAATTGGCGGCTCACGTTTACTTTTGAAGAGGACCATGCAATTTTGGTGGACTATCAGGATTACCACTAAGGAGGTCGTTATGCGGATGCACAACCCAGCCCATCCCGGAGAGGTTCTGCGGGATGCCCTTGAAGGCAAATCGGTGACGGAGGTAGCCGCTCATCTTGGCGTGTCCCGTGTGGCCCTGTCGCGTGTACTCAACTGCAAGGCTGCGATATCGGCTGAGATGTCGATCAGGCTTGGGCAGGCACTCGGTACGTCACCCGACCTCTGGTTCAAGATGCAGAATGCCTACGACTTCTGGCAGGCATCTCAAGCCAAGCGCAGGAAGGTTCAGCGTTTGCGTACTGCAGCTTGACGGAGTGTTACGGATTTAGTCAGCGAGTGCCGCGGGACCAGTTGAACTCGGCTCCGGCTATGATGGTGCGGCCCTGCAGGGGGACCTGGGGGATCTCCTGATAGCCGGTGTTGCTCAGGTTTAATATGCGGAGGTAGGGGCGCAGGTGGCCGGTGTTGCGGGAGAGGCTGATGTCCCAGAGTGGGTAGGCGGTGTGCTGGGTCTTTTGCACGATGTTGACTTGGGTGCGGGCGTTGATCTGGCGGCCGATCTTTCCGGGGAGTGTAGCGTTCCAGGCTACGAGGGCATTTTGGGCGGCGTAGTTGTAGGCGTACTCGGAGAGGAGATTGGGTGGGGGTGAGGCGGCGTGGGCGGCGGTGTAGCTGAACTGGAGTTGCTGGTTATCGGAGAGGCGGAGGCGGGCGGTGGCTTCGGCTCCGGTGATGTTGAGGTTCTGGATGTTGATGGCCTGGTAGGGTTCGGCGAAGGTGAGGGCTGGGGTGGCGAGGATGGTCTTGGCGTAGTCGATGGTGTTTTTTTGCTGGAGACGGAAGCCGGTAGCGGTCAAGGTGATGCGGCCGTTTGCGGGGGTCCAGTCGATGCCGGCTTCATAGCTCCACGAGGATTCGGGTTTGAGGTTGGGGTTGCCGATGGTGGTGGGGTCGGCGTAGTAGAGGTCGACGTAGGTGGGGAGACGGAAGCCGTGTCCGGCGGAGGCTCGGAGGCGCGTGGTGTGGGTGAGGGTGTAGGCGGCGGCGATGCTTGGGGAAAAGACATTGCTGGTTCCACTGCTGTTGGTTGTGCCACTTCCAGTATTGAAGAGGACTTCGTTGCGGGCTCCGAGGGAGAGGGAGAAGCGGCCCAGTGCGCGGAGGCTGAGGTTGGCATAGCCTGCGCCCTGGTTGCGGGAGTGTTGGCCGAGGGAGTTGGAGTGGATGGTGTCGCCGTCGGCTTCTATGCCGTAGGAGAGAGTGGTGTTGGTGCCGAAGTTGTCGGCTCGGCGAAGTGCGCCCTCGTAGCTGGTGGTGATGTGGTTGTTCTCGTAGATGGAGGGCCGGTCGACGAAGAGAACGAAGAGGTCGGAGTGGCGGCGGTAGCCGAAGCTGGCGGCGGTTTTGGTGCCGAGCTGCTGCTGGATGCTGGCGAACCAGCCTTTGGTGCGCTCCCATGATGGGTAGGGACCGTAGAAGAGATTGGCTCCGTAGGGGCGGTCGCTGGTGGCGAGGAGGATGTCGGTGGTTCCGAGCTTTGTGGTGAGCCAGGTCTCGGATGCGAGGGCGTTGCTGCTGTAGTTGCGGTCGGGGATGAAGCCGTTGGAGGTGTCACGGCTGCCGGTGAGTTGTTCGGCGATGGGGCCTTGCGTGTAGGAGGCGCGGAGGTGTTGCTCGATGGAGGAGAAGCTGCCGCCGCCTGCGCTGCCGACTACGGTGAGGCCGGGTGCGGGTGGTTGGGTGAGGAGATTGACTGCGCCGCCGATGGCGTCGGAGCCGTAGAAGGTGCTGCCGGAGCCGTGGAGGATGTCGATGCGAGTGACGGCGTCGAGGGGGACGGGAATGTCGAGATTGAGATGGCCGGTCTCGGGGTCGTTGATGCGGAGGCCGTTGAGGAGGATGAGGGACTGCTCGAAGGTGGTGCCGCGGAGGGAGAGGTCGGCCTGGACTCCATTGGCGGCGCGGGCCTGGAGGTTGAGGGAGGCGTCCTGGCGGAGGAGATCGACGACGGAGTTGGAGACGAGAGGCTGGTCGCGGGGGCTGATGACGTTGACGGAGCGGTCGCTTTCGGCGAGGGGGAGGGGTTCGAGCGTGGTGGTGACGGTGATGCTTTGGGTCACGGGTTTTGGCGATGCGGGCGTCTGCTGCGCGACGGCTTGCAGGCAGAGCAGAGCGATGGGGAATACGGTGATGAGTTTTAGAGTTTTTCTGAATGGGTTCACCTATCGATGATCGCTCGAATCCGGTAGCAAGAGGGGTTAGTTTTGTTCTATTGTAAGTAGTTGAATGATTCAACTAAGTTATGGGCAGAGTTACGGGTAGAGGCTGGACAGATGGGTCGGGCTTTCAGCCCTTGAAACTCAGGATCGGTGAGGACCAGGGACGGTCGCCCAGGCTGGTATAAGGGCGCGCCGCTGGCGCTTGAAGGTTTTTGAGGTGACGACGCGCTGCCTCGGTTCGTGATGACACGCTCCGAGACAGTCATAAGTCCTGGAAGGAGTACTGGTATGCGTATCGAATCGTTCCTGCGGCAGAGCCCCATCTTTCAGACAAACCGGGTTGCTCGAAGGATGGAGGCTTCGTTGAATGCGGTTCTGCAGGGTGAGGAGCTTACGTTTTTTGAGGCGCTGATGCTGGCTGCGATCTTTCTGGAGAAGAAGGCGGGGATTCGACCGTCGGAGCTGGCGGAGACGTTTCAGACGACGCGAGGGAATGTGAGCCATTGCGTCTCGTCGCTTGAGGCGAAAGGTCTGGTGCGACGAATGGTCGATGCGGAGGATGCAAGGTCTTTTCGGCTGGTGTTGCAGCCGGCGGGAAAGAGGCGTGCAGCGCGGGCGGTGGGGATCTTCGACCGGATGCAGACTTATCTGGAAAAGGGCGTGGGCGTGGTGAAGATGGCGGGGATGCTGGAACAGATGCATGCCGTGGAGGAGTTGTGCTCGCATCTGGCGGAGTCGGCGATCAGAGCTCGCAGGTGAGAGGGCTGGGCGAGGTTATTCGCGGATGATTTTTACGAAGACGCCGTCGGGGAGGGTGGCGTTGCCGAGGAGATGGATGGCGCCGTTTTTGGTGAAGCCGCGGAGCATGGTGTCGGCTTTGGCGTAAGGGTCGGGTGGAGCTTCGGATTTTTTCGGATACGGCTGGGCTTTGAGTGGTGTTTCCGTGCGCGAAGCAGGTCCTCCGACTGCGTCGAAGGATGACAGATTTTTTTTACCTGGGGTGGAGGTTTCGGGACTCTTCATTCCGCGGTCTTTTGTTCCACGATCCATCATTCCGCGATCCATCATTCCGATGTCTTTTGTTCCACGATCTTTCATTCCGCGATCCATGGCTTCGTTGGCCAGGCGGTCGGCGTCTTTGTTTTTGTGGCGTAGGGCGTGGGAGATCTCGAAGGCTTCTAGTCTGGCGATGCGGTTTCTGGCCTCCTGCCAGAGAGGTCTCAGGTCGGGGGAGTTCACCTTGTACTTGCCCTGGATCTGCTTGACCATCAGCTCGGAGTCGGAGACGACGCGAAGGCGGGGATGGTGGTGATCGAGGGCGTACTGGAGGCTGGCGAGGAGGCCGGAGTACTCGGCGTAGTTGTTGGTGCGGATGCCGAGGAAGTCGCTGAGCTCGGCGAGGACGGTGCCGTGGTCGTCCTGGATGAGGGCTCCGAAGCCGGCTGGGCCGGGGTTGCCACGGGCTCCGCCGTCGCAGTGGGCGTTGATCCAAGAGGACCTTTCGGTGTTGGACGCCGGTTGGGAGTCAGTTGGATCGGAGAAGAGACTGGGCGAGGTGGGGCGGGGAGGCATGGGGTGAGTTTACCGAAAGACAGGGAGTAGGGAATAGGGGCAGGGAGTAGCGAACAAAGACAACGGCTACCGCAAAAGACAGCAGCTATCAGAAAAGGCAGCGGCTACCACAAAAGGGGAACGTCCGCTTACCTTTCACGGAGTTGCGGGTCTATTGAGGTGTACTTCGATTTCTGACCTCCGGAGTCAGTGATGAATGCAGATGCTGTAGGGATGGACCTTGGCGGGGAGCTGTCTTCTCCGTTGACCGTGGTGGCTCAAAAACGGCGGATTAGTCCGTTTGCCATGGGATTGCTGGGTAGCCGGGCTGTAGAATCAGTGCCAGGAATGGCAAAGGCCGCGGCCCAATCCGGCGCCAGAAATGGCGGCAAGCTGACGCAGGCGCAGCTCGACGCGCGGGCGCAACAGCGAACCGAAGACGATGAGCTGATTCGCGAGGCGCAGAAGGGCCAGCGAACGGCGTTCGACGCTCTGGTGCGGCGTTATGACCAGTCGGTGCTAAGGCTGGCGCTGCATATGCTCGGCAATGAACAGGACGCACAGGATGTCCACCAGGAGGCCTTTATCAAGGCGTATCGACACCTGGGGAACTTCCGGTTCGAGTGCAGTTTTTATACGTGGCTTTATCGGATTGTTACAAACCTTTGCCTGGACCAACTGCGACGGCGAAAGAGCCGCAGGGAAGACCCGGCGACGGTGCTGGATGCCAGTGGCGATGAGATGGACCTGATGGCGAACATCTCCGACGAACGGGCGATGGCTAACCCAGGCAAGGAGCTGGACCGGAAGGTGATGAGTGAACGCATCAATGCGGCTCTGGACAAGTTGACGCCGCGGGAGCGAACGGTTTTTGAGTTGAAACACTACCAGGGGTTGAAGCTGAGAACGATTGGCGAGATGTTGAGCACGACAGAGGAGACCGCGAAGAATACTTTGTTTCGCGCGACCCGGAAGCTGCGGGCAAATCTGTCGGAGCTTCGAAGCTAAGGCTAGCTTCTTGTAAACGGATACAAAGGGTGCAGATAGAGACCCGCGGACGGCAGGTGAAATTTTGAGGCTGGTTGAGGTAGGACAATGAAGTGTCAAAGCGCAAGAGACTGTATCGTGTTGTTGCACTACGGCGAGCTGCCGGATGAGCTGGCTGGGACGCTGGAGCAGCATCTGACTGGGTGCGAGGATTGCCGCGAAGAGCTGGACGCTTTTCGGAGGCTGGAAGACCGGCTGGCGCTGCTTCCTATGATCGAGCCTTCGCCAAATCTGCTGGCACAGTCGAGGATGCGGCTGGATGACGCGCTGGACATGATTCCGCCGCATGGATTTGTAACTCGATTGAGAACAAACCTTTTCCGTTGGGTTGGACATCTGCAGAGTGCGCCGGCGCTGGCTACGCTGCTGCTCGGCGTTGGTTTTCTTGCGGGGAACTTTACCCACCGCTACCAGGTAGCGCATGCGCTGAAGCCGGCGGGGCAGGAATCGGTGACGATTGCCCATCCGACCGAGGGCGTAATAGCGAATGTGACGGGGATCGTGCAGACGCCGAACTCGGAGCTGGTGCAGGTGAACTACAACAAGCTGGTTCCTGAGTCGATGGAAGGGTCGCTGGACAGCCCGGAGATTCGCAATTTGCTAATGGTGGGGACGACGGCGGCGACCAGCGATGGGGTTCGGATGAACTCGGTTTCGCTGCTGGGAAATGAGTGCAAGGCGGGACATGCGTGCCTGCCGACGGCGGATGGCAAAGAGGTTCGTCATGCGCTGATGGTGTCGCTGCGATATGACCAGGACTCTGGAGTGCGGATGAAGGCGCTGGAGAGTCTGCAGCGGTTTGTCGGACAGGACCAGCATGTGCGTGATGCAGTGCTGGAGGCAGTGATGCGCGATCCGGATGCGCAGGTTCGGCAGGCGGCGATCGGGCTGCTGGAGCCGGTGCAGTCGGACTCAAGTGTGCGGCAGGTGCTGCGGACGGTTGCGACCCAGGATGCGAACCCGTATATCCGGACAGCCTCGTTCAACGCACTGCAGGGCGCAGCGGATATTCAATAGACGCGGGAGTACGATCTCGCTTCCGGATTTTGTATAAAGGAAAACTGATTGAGGTCGAGCAGATGAAACATCGCAGGTCGTTGGGGCTAGTGGCGCTGGTGGCTGGAACCGCCGTTCTGGGTGGAGGGCCGGTGCTGCATGCCGCAGAGGCCGCTGCGACGATGGGGCAAGAGATGTATCTTGCTGCTGCGGGCGGAGCGCATGGGCAGCGCGTGGTTCCGGGGTATCTCGGCGTGGAGACGCGGGATGTGAACGAGGACCAGGCTGGAGAGTTGAAGCTGAAGAATACACGCGGTGCGGAGATTGCCAATCTGGATCACGACGGGCCGGCGTGCAAGGCCGGGATGCAGGTGCATGACGTGATTCTGCAGATCAACGGCCAGGCGGTCGAGGGGGAAGAACAGTTGCGGCGGATGCTGCGCGAGATACCAGTGGGGCGGACGGTGACCTTTGTGATCAGCCGCGATGGGCAGACGATGACGATGACGATGACGACGGCAGACCGCAGAATGGTGGGGCTGCAGGCGTGGGAACAACACTATTCGGTACCTGCGCCGACAGCCTCCGGGGTGGTGCGGGGAAATAGTTTTATGGATACCAAGCCGGCTGCGAATACGGCAGCTCCGAAGGAACATAAGGATCTGCTGGGAACCGAGACTATTGTTTTGAGCTCGTCGTTTACCGGGGCGAAGCTGGAGTTGATGGGACCGCAACTGGCGGAGTTCTTTGGCGCGGCAGGCGCGGGAGGGCTGCTGGTGCGGAGCGTGGATGGAAACAGTCCGGCGGAAGAAGCGGGGATGAAGGCGGGGGATGTTGTTGTCAGGATCAATTCGATCTCTGTGGCCAATGGGACGGAGTGGACGAAGACCATACACGACAATCGCGGAAAGGCGGTACCGGTGGTGGTGCTGCGCGACAAGCATGAGCAGACGTTGACGTTGACGCCGGATGGGAAGAAGCGATCCAGCTTGTGGCCGAACTTTGGGCTGGAGGATTTTTTCCAGCAGACCTCGCAGCAGACCAGACAGTTGCTGGCGAAGCTGTAGGCCTTCGTCTAGCGTGGGTTGGTGTCGCGAATGATTCCTGCCAGCTCTGCGGGAAGGACAAGCGCTTCTTCCGTGCTTCCTGGCTGGAACGGCGTAAGAGTGAACTGGCCACGCGTCTGGCTGACTGCGAAGACAAGATGGTCGGGATAGAGTAGATCTCTTACACTGACGCCTTTTTGCGGACCGGACCCGGTGTGTTGCAGCTCCATGAAGATTGGCGGGCGGTCGCGCCAGATGGTCTGACGCAGGCCTTCGAGTGCCTGGGCTTCGAAGCCCTCAACATCCAGTTTGAGAAGGGTGATCGGCGGAAGATGGTTGGCGGCGAAGAAGTCATCGCCGCGAACGACCTGCACGGAGAGGGCTTCCGTGGAAGCGTTGTCTGGAAGGCTGTCGCCGAGTGTGCCTGTCCCCTGATTGGCTCCGGTGGGCGGATGGAACGAGGCGTCTTCGTTTTTGTCGCCCAGTGCGACAGGGAAGATGGTGACGTTGTCGGCGGCGGCGTATGCGAGCTTGCGCTCCATCTCGCTTCGGACGATGGAGAAGGGCTCAAAGGCGAAGACGCGATCGGCGTAGCTGGACATGTAGAGGGCGTGGTGCCCGATGTTGGCGCCGACGTCGAAGAAGTTGACCGGCTTACCTTGTACGCGGAAGGCTTCGGCCAACTCGGCTAGCAGACGCAGCTCCTGGATGTTGAAAGCGCCGTAGTAGAAGACGGTCCAATCGATGAAGTTGGTCATGTTGCCGGAGTAGGTGTGGCCGAAGAAGTCGGTCTCGAAGGCGAAGGATTGCTGATGATCGGGATGGACGAAGGCGCGCAGGATGCGGTCGCGTCCCCGCAGCCACTGCTGATGGCCGATAAACCGCAAGGCCTGCTGCTTCAGAGATATCTCCATTCGGTCATGATATCGCACAGGCTGCGGGCAGGATGGGTTGCCGATGAGACGTTGCAATGGGTGGGGAATGTTTCTGGGAGGACAACCTTAGGAAGAATGTGATTCACTTCCTGTGAGGAGATATTCCCATGCGACGAGTTTTCCTGATGGTGGCTGCTGTGGTGGCGATGTTGCCGTTTTCAAGCTTGGCGCAACAGGCAGGGCCATACAAGGTGTTGCAGACGGCGAAGGTTGGCGGTGAGGGTGGATTCGATTATGTGTATGCCGATGATGTGGCGCGCAAATTGTATGTGCCGCGGCTTGGACCGGCGGGAAAGATCACGGTCTTCAATCTGGATACGCTGAAGCCAGTGGGCGAGATCGCGAATGCCAGCGCGCATGGAGTGGCGATCGATGCGAAATCCGGCCATGGATTCGGCAGCAGCAAGCCGGTGGTGATGTGGGATGCGAAGACGCTGGCGACGATCAAGACGATCGAGGTAGAGGGCGGGCCTGACGGTATTCTGGGTGACCCATATAACCGGCGCGTGTATGTGTTCAGTCATCGAGCGCCGAATGCGACAGTGATCGACGCGAAGGATGGGACGGTAGTGGGGACGATCGATCTGGGGGGAGCTCCGGAGGAGGGAGTCTCGGATGGGAAGGGTCATCTGTACATCGATCTCGAGGATAAGGGCAGTATCGCTGTGGTGGACGCGAAGACGCTGAAGGTGACCGGCACGTACGATCTGCAGGGCAAGGGCGCGGGGTGTGCGGGGCTGGCGATGGACGTGAAGAACAATATTCTGTTTGCCACATGCCGCGACCCGAAGACGATGGTGATTTTGAATGCTGGTGATGGCAAGATTCTCGAGACTCTACCGATTGGGGCGGGAACCGACGGGGCAGTGTTCAACCCGAAGACGATGGAGGCGCTCAGCTCGCAGGGCGACGGGACGTTGACAATTGTGAAGGAAAATAGCCCGACGAGCTTTGTTGTGGAGCAGACGCTGCAGACGATGACGCGCGCTAAGACGCTGACCCTGGACCGGAAGACGAACCGGTTGGTGCTGATTGCGGCGGAGTTTACGCCGGCTCCCGCGCCAGCACCTGGAGCACGTCCGGGCCGAGGGCAGATGGTGCCGGATTCGTTCACGATCCTGGTGGTGGGGAAGTAGACAGAGCCCGCACCCCGAGATTCGATACAGCAGTTCGATATACTTAGAAGCGACATGTCTTCTGCTTCTACAACTGCGGTTGCGAACGGTAAGCGTCCCATGACGGCGAAACGCCGCTGGAAGGCGGTGACGCGCAAGCTGCGGGAGCTGGGTTCGATCGGCTCGGCGGTGCTTTCGACCGGGCACCCATATATGGCGCATGTTGTGCCGATGCGGCGATGCAACCTGGCGTGTACGTACTGCAACGAGTATGACGATTTTTCCGATCCGGTGCCGATCGATGAGATGTTGCGGCGGATCGATCATCTGGGACGGTTGGGGACGTCGGTGATTACGATCTCGGGTGGTGAGCCGCTGCTGCATCCTGAGCTTGACCAGATCATTGCGCGGATTCGCAAGACAGGCGCGATTGCCGGGATGATCACGAATGGGTATCTGCTGATGCCGGACCGGATTGAGCGGCTGAACAAGGCCGGACTCGACCATATGCAGATCTCGATCGACAATGTGATGCCGGATGCGGTGTCGAAGAAGAGTCTGAAGGTGCTCGATGCCAAGTTGAAGATGCTGGCTGATCATGCGGACTTTCATGTGAACATCAACTCGGTTGTGGGTGGCGGGATTGCGAATCCGAATGATGCGTTGACGGTAAGTGAGCGGGCGCTGGCGTTGGGGTTCAGCTCGACGATAGGAATTATTCACGATGGCAGCGGGCAGTTGAAGCCGCTGGGTGAGGCGGAGCGCGAAGTCTGGGACAAGGTGCGGAACCTGACGCGGCGGAGCTACTCGCGGTTCAATCACTTCCAGGAGGCGATTGCCAACGGGAAGACGAATGATTGGCGATGCCGTGCGGGCGGACGGTATTTGTATATCTGCGAGAACGGACTGGTGCACTACTGCAGCCAGCAGCGCGGGTATCCGGGAGTGCCGTTGGCTGGGTATCAGACTGCCGATGTGAAGCGGGAGTTTTTGACGGAGAAGAGTTGTGCGCCAAGCTGCACGATCAGCTGCGTACACCAGGTGAGCTACATCGATCACTGGCGCGCGCCGCAGACTTCGTCGGTGACGCCCGGCGCTTCAGGGCATGGCGCGGAGCTGGTGCAGATTCGCTAGGCAGTATCGACTTAGAGGACAGGGTGTTGCCGCAATGGGGCAAAAGAGTGCTGCCAGAGCAAACCGCAGCCTTCGACTCCGCGTCTCGCGATAAGGCTGCGAGAGCCCCTTCGACTGGCTCAGGGTCAGGATAATAATCCTTATAAAAATCGAGGATTTATACCCAACTATATGTCGATACTGCCCAGGAGCAGAGATGAGTGCTGTGGGGGAGCTGCTGAAGGCTGGCGGCGGATTGCGGTAAGAGTCTGCGGTTCAAGAAAAGAGGGAGCCGAGTGACGGCTCCCTCTTTTTATCTGGTCGTAGATGTTTGTTCGAGATCGTAATGAAGTAAGACGAAGCTCTTGCCAATCGTTTGCTTCATGCCTGATTGTGATTGCATGACGAATCCTTCTTCAAGGTATCTGAGGGCGTGGGGTGTTTTGCTTGGGTTGACGGTTGCGCTTGGGCTTGCGCCGGGAGTCCGCACTGCGATGTGGGGTCAGGACAAGGCTTTCGTCGAACAGACAAGCCCTGTGACGCAGCGGCCCACGAGTACACCTTACACAGGCGATCTCTCTATCTTTGAGTATCCGGACCGGGACAAGAAGCTGCAGGTCAATCGCGTGATGGACCTGCTGGGGATTAAGGCGGGAAAGAATGTTGCGGACATCGGCGCGGGGTCAGGGTGGTTTACGGTTCGGGCGGCGCGGCGTGTGGGACCGACCGGAGCGGTGCTTGCAGAGGACATCAATCCGCTGGCGATTGAGTCTATCGGCAAGCGGGCTTTGAAGGAGAACCTTTCGAACGTTCGTACTGTGCTGGGCGCTCCGGACGATCCGAGACTGCCGGCGGGAAGCGTGAATGCGGTGCTGATGCTGAAGGTGTACCACGAGATCGGGCATCCCCTGGTGTTCTTGAAGGCTCTGAAGCCTGCGTTGCGGGTGGGTGCGAAGGTGGGAATTATCGACCGCAATGGAAATGGGGCGAACCACG
This sequence comes from Edaphobacter sp., assembly GCA_039922475.1. GTDB lineage: Bacteria > Acidobacteriota > Terriglobia > Terriglobales > Acidobacteriaceae > Edaphobacter. Next base: position 27,831 of record JBDTEQ010000163.1, on the reverse strand, counting down.
GGCTGGACCACGATGTGGTGGTGAAGGAGATGGGCGAGGCAGGGTTCAAGCTGGTGGAGACGTATGACTTTACCAAGGCTGACGGGCAGGACTACTTCCTGATCTTTCAGGTGCGATGAAAACAGGCGTGGTGAAGGTCCGATTTCGATGCGGTGGACAATTTCTGCTGGCCGGTGCATTCTTTCGTAGTCTGAGATATCAGGACAATCGACTTACCGGAGAGATGAATGCGCAAAGCTTTTTTTGTAACGGCGGCGGTGTTGTTGGGTTCAGTTGCGGCAGGCGCACAGATTCATGGCAGGGATGGAATTACGCTGCCGAATCCTCCAGTGGTAAAGACGCAGCCGGTGGTGGATGTGTACAAGAGTTCGGTACCGGGTGTACCGACAAAGATCACGGACCCGTATCGCTGGCTTGAGGATGCGCATAGCCCGGAGACGCGGGCGTACATTGCGGCGCAGAACGCGTATACGGCAAAGTACTTCGCGCAGGTGAAGATGTTGCCGTCGGTTGTCGAAGCGATGGGGAAGCTGCTGAAGACGGATTTTGTGGGTGTGCCGACACAGCGCGGCGATCGCTACTTTTTTTCCAAGCGAGGCGCGGATCAGAACCAGGCGTCGATCTATATGCGGGTGGGGTTGCATGGGGCGGACGAGAAGCTGATCGATGCAGGCACGTTGAGTGCGGATCAGAACACCTCGGTGAATACGTTGAACATCACCGAAGACGGTTCGATGATGGCGTACGGTGTGCGCGTGGGTGGCGCGGATGAGGTGGAGGTGCATTTTCTCGATGTTGCGACGCGGAAGAGTGTGGGCGATGTGATGCCGCGGGCGCGGTACTCGGGGGTGGACATCGCTCCGGACAAGGCTGGGGTGTACTACTCGAAGCTGTTTCCGCATGAAGGGAACCGGGTTTTCTATCACAGGTTTGGAACGCCGCTGGATAGCGACGCGATGATTCTGGGCAAGGAATATCGCGGCGAGAAGCTGGGCGAGATTGATGGCGTCAGCGTGCGGGCTACGGCAAATGGGCACTATCTGGTGTTCCGGATCGGCAGAGGCGTGCCGGCGACGCGCGAAGATGTTTTGATCAAGGACCTGCGGGTGAAAGATTCGCCTATCGTGCCGCTGGTCTACGGCGTGAACAACCGGTTTGGCGAGTTCAACGTTGGCGATACGTTCTACATGCGGACGGACTACAAGGCTCCGAACGGACGGGTGCTGAAGGTGATTGAAGGCAAGGGGCCGGATGAGTGGCCGGTGATCATTCCTGAAGGCAAGGATGTGCTGCAGGCAGTGAACGTGGTTGGCGGCAAGATCTTCGCGCTTCGCATCAAGGATGTGAAGTCCGAGGTGACGATTTATTCGTTGCAGGGCAAGGCGGAGGGGCATATTGCGTTTCCTGGGATTGGCGCGGGTTCCGGGCTGTCCGGGCGCGTTACCGATACGGATGGTTTCTACACCTTTCAGTCGATCATTACCCCGCCTACGATCTTTCACTACGATACGAAGACCGGAAAGTCGGACGTGTTCTATAGCGATAAGGTGCCGTTCGATTCGGCCGAGTATGAGGTGAAGCAGGTCTTCTATACGTCGAAGGACGGGACGAAGGTGCCGATGTTTATCGCAGGGAAGAAGGGGTTGAAGCGCGATGGAAGCGAGCGGCTGCTGATGACCGGCTACGGCGGGTTTGCGCTGAGCGAGATGCCGGTGTGGAATCCCGAGTATGCGTGGTGGATGCAGCAGGGCGGATGGTTCGCGCTGCCGAACCTGCGTGGCGGCAATGAGTATGGGGAGGCCTGGCACAAGGCAGCGATGTTTGAGAAGAAGCAGAACGTCTTCGACGACTGGTTTGCCGCGGCGGAGTATCTGATCAAGAACAAGTACACGACGCCGGAGCGGTTTGCGATTCGCGGGCGCTCGAATGGCGGGTTGCTGATGGGCGCTTCGATGACGCAGCGGCCGGATCTGTTTGGTGCGATCTGGTGCGGATATCCGCTGCTGGATATGTTGCGGTACCAGATGTTCGAGATGGGCCGGACGTGGACGACGGAGTATGGGTCTGCTGAAGATGCGAAGGACTATCCGTACATTCTGAAGTACTCGCCGTACCAGAACGTGAAGGCGGGAACGAAGTATCCGGCGATCTTCTTCTTTACAGGAGATGGCGACACGCGCGTCGATCCGATGAATGCGCGGAAGATGACGCCGTTGATGCAGACGTCAAGCTCAAGCGGGCGACCGATTCTGCTGCACTACAGCCTGAAGGGTGGGCATAGCGCTGGCGTGTCGCAGACGCAACTGGTGCAGGACTATGCGGACGAGATGTCGTTTCTGTGGACGGAGACGGGGACGAAGTAATCTCTTCGACTCTGATTGCAATAAGAAAGGCCCGAGCTTTTTGCCCGGGCCTTTCATCTTTTTGCGCTCGCTATTTATGAGCCGTGGTTCCGGGTTTGGCAGCGGCCCTGGGTTTGGCAGCGGCCCTGGGTGCAGGGTTTTCCGCGATCGCGGTGTCGAGCATGGCGTAGAGCTCGGTTACATCCTTGACCTCGGTGTAGCCTTTTTGCGTAACGATGAAGATGCTCGGGGTCTGGTAGAGGTTGATGCGTTCGCCGAGGGTCTGGTCGGCGCGAACCTCTGCTGTGAAGAGGCCGCTGGGGTCGACTACGAAGGGCATGACGCGGCCATGCTGATGAAAATATCTCTGGGTGAAGGCGTTGAGGTCTGCCTTCGAGGCGATCGACATCTGGTTGGCAAAGACCGCGCCACGGTACTCTTCCGCAGCCTGGGGCGAAATCTTGTCCTGGATGTAGCGGGCGATGACGGCAGCATCAAAGCTCCAGATGTGCATCCTGAGGGGGAAGTCGCGGCGGATGAGGGGAATCTTGTACTTTTCGACGGCCGCGTGAACGACGGAGAATGCGTGGGCGCATGCAGGGCACTCAAGGTCTTCGAACTCGTAGATGGCAACGGGAACGCCAGCGGGTGCACGGAGCATGGAGGTGTCGCGGTAGTTGGCCGACGACTGGGCAAGGGCCGGAATGCTGACGGGAACGGCGAGCAGGATGGCGGCGGTTAGAGCGGAGGTAAGGGCGATGCGGTTCATTGATATAAGACGCATAGGATTATCTTTTGTATTTTAGCTGAGAGGGTGGCAGGAGGGTATTTTCAGGGCTAAAGTGAGGATTTCACACCATCTCTGCATCGAGCTGGAGCGTGTGGCACTCTAATACAGGAGCATGAAGGTCTTGAACGGAATCTTTACAACGGGGAAGTCCGGGCTGCTGGCTCTGGTGCTGTGTTGTGCCCCGGCTGGGGTCCTGGCGCAGGGTGCGGAGTTGCCGCCGGCGCCGGTCCCGAACGTCGTGAAGTTTCCTGATGGCGTTAGGGTGGAGCAAGCAACTTCGGGGGCAATGCCGCTGAGTCTGGATGATGCGATTGCTCGCGGAGAGAAACGCAACCTGCAGATGCTGCTGGTGATTCAGAATGAGCGGATGGTGCGCGGCGAAGTGCTGACAGTGGAGAACAATCTGCTGCCCGGTTTGACAGCCAAAGGCGCTATAGAAGCGCAACAGATCGATCTGGCAGCTCTGGGATTCAAACCTTCGTCTGTCGCAGGGTTCGGAGTCGATCCGGCGACGTTTCCCTTAATCGTGAAGGTGAATACGGCTAGGGTGCAGATCAGTATGAACCAGCAGCTCTTCAATCTGCCGGCTTACTATCTGTATCGTTCTGCCCAGAAGGCGGCGGATGCGGCGCATCTTACGACGCTGAATGGGCTGGGCAATGTGACATTGGCAGTGGCGACGCAATACTTGCTGGCATTGGCTGACGACGCTCAGATCGAGAATGCGAGGGCGCTGGAGAAGGCCGATGAGGTTGCGTACCAGCAGGCGAAGGACTCGCATGATGCTGGCGTGGGGACGAATCTCGATATGCTGCGCGCGCGGGTGCAGTTGCAGACGCAGCAGCAAGCCGTGATCAACGATGAGAATGCGTTTGCGAAGGACAAGATTGCGTTGAACCGGCTGATCGGGCTGCCTGCCGACCAGGAGATTGCGCTGACCGATACGGCTCCCTATGCTGAGTTTGCCGAGCTGCCGCTTCCGGATGCGATGCGGCTTGCGTTTCAGCGGAGGAAGGATCTGCTCAGTCTGCAGGCGCAGCTTGAGGTTGCAACACGGGCGCAGAAGGCAGTAAAGACGGAAAGGCTGCCATCGCTTGCGTTCGATGGATACTATGGCGTGCTGGGTGAGATCGGCGGGCTGTACCACGGTGTATTTGCTGCGACTGGGAAGGTAAGCGTGCCGGTGTTTCAAGAGGGGCAACTGCGTGGGGAGGGTGAAGTTGCAGCGGCGCAGACGATTGCGCTGCGGCAACAGATCGAGTCGTTGGAGGTGTCGATCGAGTGGCAGATCCGGTCGGCGATGCTGGATGTGCAGTCGTCGAAGGAGCTGGTGCAGGTGGCGCGAAGCAACGTGGAGTTGTCGACGCTAGAGGTGCAGGACGCGAGCGATCGATTCAAGGCTGGCGTCGATGACAATCTGCCGGTGGTGCAGGCACAGGCGGTGCTGGCAGGGGCGCAGAGTCAGCTGGTGCGGACGCTGTATCAGTACAACCAATCGAAGCTGATGCTTGCACGGAATACAGGTGTGGTGGAGTCGCAGTACAAGGTGTATCTGGGACGGTAAGACTCGCTGGTTCATAGACGCCTTGTTGCTAAGGATGATTAAAGCGTGGTGGGATGGGGTACGTTGTTTCGGGCCTTCGTGTTGAGCAGTGACATATTCGTAATCGAAGTGTGAAAACATAAGATATGGCGGACGGTTCGGAACGGGTGGAGCTGGCGGTAAAGGGGGATTACCGGTCTGCGTTTAAATCGCGCGACTTCCGGCTGTATCAGACGGCGCGGTTGATGGTGATTCTGGGGGCAGAGGCGCAGTCGGTCGCGGTGGCGTGGCAGGTATATGCACTGACGCACTCGGCACTGGATCTGGGGTACACCGGGTTGGCGCTTTTTCTTCCTGGATTGTTTGTGATGCTGGCGGCGGGACATGCGGCGGATCGATTCGACCGGCGGAAGATTATTCTGCTGTGCTACGGCTTGCAAGCGGTGTGTACCGCGACGTTGCTGTGGCTGTCGATGAGCGCGACGGCGCTGAAGGGCGGACGGATCTGGCCGATCTATGCGGTGCTGGTGGGGATTGGCCTGGGAAGAGCGTTCAGCGGACCGGCAGCCAGCGCGATGCTGCCCAGCCTGGTGCCGAAGGAGCACTTCGTCAATGCGGTGACGTGGGGCGCGACGGTCTACCAGATTGCGAATATGTCGGGGCCGGCGGTTGGCGGAATCTTGTTTACGCTTCCGTTGGCCGGCGCAGTGGCTGTCTGGAATGGCGCGCCGGTGGTGTACGCCTTTACGCTGACGATGCTGATGGGGTTCATCGTTCTGGTTGGTATGATTCGCGCGAAGATGGTGAAGACGGAGAAGAAGGCTTTCAGCGTGAAGACGGTTCTGGCAGGCCTGGAGTATGTGTGGCGGGCGAAGCTGCTGCTGGGATCGATCTCGCTGGATCTGTTTGCAGTGCTGCTGGGTGGTGCGACTGCGCTGCTGCCGATCTTTGCGACGGATATTCTGCACGCTGGACCACGAGGTCTGGGTCTGTTGCGGGCAATGCCTTCAGTGGGTGCTCTGGCGGTTTCGTTGACCATGGTGGCGAGGCCGATCGAGCGGAGAGCCGGCGCGACGATGCTGGTGTGCGTCGGAATCTTCGGCGCGGCGACCGTGGTGTTCGGGGTGTCGAAGAGCATCTGGCTAAGTTGTGGGGTGCTGGTGATTGTAGGAGCTAGCGATATGGTGAGCGTGGTGGTTCGGTCGAGCCTGCTGCAGTTGGCGACGCCACCGGAGATGCGCGGCCGGGTGAGCGCGGTGAACTGGCTGTTCATCGGGGCGTCGAACGAGTTTGGCGAGTTTGAGAGCGGGTTGACGGCGCACTGGTGGGGAGCGGTGAGGGCGGTGGTGATCGGTGGAGTGGCCTCGATGGTGGTGACGGCATCGGCTGCGGGGCTGTTTCCTCAACTGCGACGAGCGGACGCTTTGACGGCAGAGTCTTTGATGGGCGCGGAGCGGGAGTTGAGCATGGCCGAGCCGGTGAATTAGATTGGCAGGGATTGATTCCGGGCTAGTCTCCCGGATGCGAAAGGGTTGCGATGAACAATGGAGTGAAGGCGGCGATTGGGGCAACCGCGGTTTTGATTCTTGCCATCGGTGGCGAGGCTGTCTGGCTGCATCATCAGCGAAGCGAGCCGGTGACTGTGGCTCCTGAACGCGAGGTGATCCCTGAAGACGATCTGGTGTTCCTAAAGAAGAAACGGCCGGACTCGTTGAAGGATGTGAAGGAGCTGAAGGGGTCGACGGTGTGGGTGTCGGCGGGAGGGCAGCTTGATTACTATCCGTTCGTCGGCCATACGGTCCAATATGCCAGGAGCGCCGGAACGCTGCTGGGCGCGGAGCCGATCGTGATCGAGGATGCGGTGGAGCAGGTAGCTCCGAAGGCTGCGACGTTTCGGATTCCCGGCGGGGATAAGCAGGTGCTGCTGGTGTTTACCAAGTCGAACGATACGAAAGAGTATGCGGCACCTGTCGGATACAGGCAGGCCGGGCAGTACACGTTTTATACAGACGAGATTTTTTTCTACGACGATCCACATGAGCTGTACAAACATTGGGGGTCGGAGATCTGGAAGGCGGTCGATGCGCACCAGGTCATTCTCGGAATGAACGAGCGGCAGGTGGAACTAGCTCTGGGACAGGTGAGCCAGAGTACAAGTAAAAGCTACGGCAATCGCATGGTGGTGTTCGCGAACCTGGGCAAGCCGATGGCTGTGACGTTCGTGAATAACAAGGTAACGGCGTTTCGGGCAGATCAGGGATACTAGCCCGCCGCCCATGGGCCGCCGAGCTAGTGCTTCACCACCGAGATCGTCAGCGTACTTGGGTATCGGGCTGAATGGTGGATGGCTGTGTGAGCTACGATGCCGGTGGTCTCATCGTAGTTGTTGCCACCCGTGTTCAGGTTGCGGTCAAAACGCGGGAAGTTAGAACCTGCGACCTCGATGCGGATGCGGTCGCCTACGCCGAAGAAGTTACTGGTGTTCATCGGTGTAAGGGTGACTTTGTAGACTTTGTCTTTCTCCATCCAAACGGTCTTGTTGTCACCGTCACGATATCGGAGCCGCTGGATTGTCTCGTCAAGGTTGTATGCGGTGCCGTCGGGTAGTACGTCGATGAGTTTGACGGTCACGTCAGTATCCTTTACGTCGGAGGAGACGTAGAGCGTAGCCGTGATGGGTCCGCTCACTTCGATGCCTTCCTTCAGGGGCTCGGTGGTGTAGACGAGGATGTCGGAACGCTCCTCCATCTTGCGCTGGTCAAGCGCGCCGCCATTACCGGGAATGGTGTTTGCGGCACAGCAGACGTTGCCGCCGTAGCTGGGCGTGGGGTGCATGGGATCGTAGGTGAAGAGGTCAGGCACATCGGTCTTCAGGTTGCTATTCGCGGCTTGCTCCGTGAACTGCAGGAGTGAAGAAGCGGGCGACGAAGCGAGCGCCAGTTTGCCGTCACCGTTCAGGGTGTTGGCATGACCTTCGCTGGACAGGTCGAGGGTTACATTCTTTGCGCCTTCTGGCGGCCAAGTCTCGGAGTGCTGCCACTTGTTGATGCCCATGGTGAAGTAAGTTACCTTGGGCTGCTTCTGGAGGAAGCCGTTGTCTTCGCCTTTGAGGAAGTGATCGAACCAGCCGTAGGTGAGTGCGTCGTAGTCGAGACGTGCATCGCCCATGCTGCGTTCGCCGACGATGGTGTCTTCCTTGGCTCGTGTGTAGCCGCAGTGCAGCGTAGGCGCGATGACGGCGTACTGCTCGTTGGCAGCCTCACCCCTGGCGGTTTTTCGAACAAAGTTATAAGCGGCGAGATTCGGTCCGATGGAGACGTCGTACCAGGTCATGAACCAGTAGCCGGGAACGTTGATCGGCATCGTATCGGACTGCCAAAGACCACCCTTGCGCCATGCCGGGTCGTTTGGAGTGCGTTCGATCATTGCGCCTCCGGTTGTGTTGGGCATCTTGTCGGAGAAGATGCCTTTCGGGCCGCCGACTGCGGAGATGATGTCCTTTTCAGGAAGATGCTCGTAGGCCTTTGCCCAGTCGATGGGGGGCATCTGTGGAGCGAGATCGAACATCTTCGAAGCTTTGATGAGGTCAGCCTGGGAGGTGTTTCTGGGAAACATCGGGCGGACCTGGTTCTGTTCGCCATAGAGCCAGTCGATGAAGAGCATCTGGACGGCTCCGCCGCGATACCAGTTGCCCTGCTCGTTGTAGGGGCCGACCTTGCCGACGCCTGCGCCGAAGCTCTGCGGAATGATGGTGGTCAGCGCCTTGTTGCCGAGCGATGCCGCGGCAAGCTGCCACTCTGCCGTGGACGAGCAGCCGATGAGGCCAACCTTGCCGTCTGACCAGGGTTGCGCGGACATCCAGTTGAACTGGTCGTTGGCATCGGAGAGCGGCGCGCCGAGGATGTCGTAGTTGCCTTCAGAAAAGAAGTGGCCGCGCTCATTCATCTCGATCAGCACATAGCCTCGCTTGACGGCTTCGAGTTCGTTCGACATGTCGCGGTAGGTGCCGAGTTTTACATCCCAGAAGTTGAAGTTATACGGCGTGCGGCTGAAGATGATCGGGTACTTTTTGCCCGTGTCTTTGGGCCGATAGATGTCGGCGGCCATGCGCGCGCCGTCTTTCATGGGCACCATCACCTTGCGGTCGATGATGGCAATATCTTCCAGCTGCTTCTCGATGGACTCGCGCTTCTCGATGAGGGCTTTGGTCTGCTCGGGAGTGAGCGGTTGACGAGGGCCCTGGGCAAAGATGGGAATGGCAACGGCGAGAAGAGTGGCGAGAGTGATCAGGCGCATTTGAAGTAGTCCTTGGGTTCTAAACGGATTGCAATGAGCGTACCAGAGGAGCTGGAGATCTGGCAGGGCCTATTAGAAGATTTGACATTGACATTGACCTCGATATTGAATCGAGGAAGAGCGGAAAGCCACGGCGCAGGGGGCTTCTTTGATCTCGCCGGTAGAGGCTTAAAGTTCGGCCAGACGCTTAGACCAGTCCGAGGGGTCCAAAGAGACGGCATGAACTGATTATGCCTTGCAGTGGCGATGAAACAAGCATGAGAGCGAGATGGCGATGCGAATGCAATGATTACGGCGGCAATGATGCGATGCGCTACATGATCTGCGCGATCTTTTCCAGCTCCTCCTGCAGACAGGGCAGAGAGCAGGTGATCGATTCCATCCGGAAGGCGGCTGTCCGGGCGTTCTCTGTGGAGACGCCGTAGCCTCGAGCGGCAAGGAAACTGCTGATCAGGTCGGCTGCCTGCCAGGAGTCGAGACCAGACTTCATCAGGTCTTCGCGCAGGCCGTTGAGGTCGGCTTCGGCGAATTTTTCGACATTGGCGATCTTGACCTTTGCCATCTGCTGCTCCTGCTGAGAGGGACTATCGCCCGCTCGCTGAAATGTTAGACGCATAAAAAGATGTGCTAATAATTAAGCCGAATTTCCTCGCGCTACGATACGCCTGCTTCTCTCTACGAAGAAATGCTGTTGGAGGTTCAATCGGTTACATCGAGAGGGAACGGTCTGCCAGCAGGACAGGAATCCCGTCGACGATTGGATAACGGCGGGCGCAGCCTCCACACTGTATTGCGTCGTCTTTGAGTTGGAGCGCCTGATGGCAGACCGGACAGACAACCAGACGGAGGTCCTCTGCTGTGAGTGGTTTTGCGCTCATTGCTCTATCTTAGCCAGAGAGCGCGATACCATGGAGGAGATGACGATAATCCCAAGAATTTTAGATGGCATTGCAATTGCAGGACAGATCAAGGCCGAGGTTGCAGGCGAGGTCAAAACACTCGTGGATCGCGGAATCACGCCCGGCCTGGCTGTGATTCTGGTGGGTGAGGTGCCAGCTTCGCAGATTTACGTTCGCAGCAAGGTGAAGACCTGCGGGGAACTCGGCATCTTTAGCGAGATGCTGACCCCGCCAGAGAGTACGACAACCGAGGAGATGCTGGCGCTGGTGGCTGCTTTGAATGCTCGCGAAGACATCGACGGAATTTTGATTCAACTGCCGCTGCCAAAGCATGTCGATACCAAGCGTCTGCTGGAGGCGGTGTCTCCGGACAAGGACGTCGATGGCTTTCACCCAGTCAATGCAGGGCGGCTGCAGAGCGGGCAACCGGGGCTTACGCCCTGCACGCCTGCGGGGATCATGGAGATTCTGCACCGTAGTGGGTTGCCGGTTGCGGGGCAGAACGCTGTGGTTGTTGGTCGATCAGATATTGTTGGCAAACCTGCCGCGATGATGCTTTTGAATGCTTCGGCGACCGTGACGATCTGTCATAGCAAGACGGCGGACCTTGCAAAGTTCACCCGAGACGCCGACATCCTGGTGGCTGCAATCGGCCGACCGGGATTTGTTACAGCGGAGATGGTGAAGCCGGGAGCGACGTTGATCGATGTTGGGATCAACCGCATCACGGCCGCCGCTGAAGTCGAAGGCTTTTTTCCTGGGGACGCCGGGCGGGCGACGACGTTTGCGAAACGCGGCTCGGTTGTTGTCGGGGATATTCATCCTGCGGCGTTTGCTCTTGCCGGAGCTTACACTCCGGTTCCCGGTGGTGTAGGCGCGCTGACGATCGCTATGCTGATGCAGAACACGGTGACTGCGGCCAAACTGCGGCGCGGAATCCTCACGGAGAAAAGATAACGATGCTGCGCGTTGGTCTTACGGGCGGGCTGAGCAGCGGGAAATCGACCGCAGCGAAGCTGTTCGCCGCGCATGGAGCGCACCTGTTGCAATCGGACGCCATCGGGCGCGAGATGATGGAGCCGGGACATGCGGTCTACGCGGCGATCGTTGCACACTTTGGCAAGGGCGTGGTGTTGCCGGATGGACGGTTGGACCGCGGTGCATTGGCGAAGATTGCCTTTGCCGAGGGGCGAGTGGAGGAGTTGAACGCGATCGTTCATCCGGCAGTTATCGCGCGGCAGGAGGAGCTGACCGAAGCGATCGTTCGGCGCGATCCGCACGCGGTTGTACTCGGGGAATCGGCGTTGATCTTCGAGACAAACTACGGTGCCCCGAGAGGGAGGAGCGGTGACGGCGAGGGCTGGCAGGGGCGATTCGATCGGATCATTATGGTGACGGCGCCGGAAGAGGTGAAGATCGAGAGATTCGTGGCGCGTTCTGCGGCAGGCAGCACGCTTACGAAAGCAAAGAAGGAAGAGTTGGAGGCTGAAGCGCGACGACGGTTGGCGCAGCAGATCTCCGATGAACAGAAGAGCGCTCTGGCCGACTATGTTCTGACGAACGATGGTGCATTGGCTGAGTTGGAGTGGCAGGTCGATCAGCTTTGGCCGATCCTGAAGGCTGCAGCAGAAGAAAGCGGCGTTCGCTAAACCCCAGAGAATGTTGATCGGGCCGAATGAGCGGAACAACGTCAAACCACGGCGCGTATAGCTCGGTACAATCGTAGTGTTGGCAGATTGTTCTGCTTCGAGAAAGATTCAGGTCATGCACACGATGAAACTGCGTCCCGTTCTTCTTGTGGTTTTTATTCTTTTCGGCTTTTACTACCTCACCACGCATGTCAGCTCGACGAGCGCGTTCGCTCCCTGGCTGCATCGTGCCAACCCAACGGCTGCGCCTGGTGCAAGTACAGCGTCTGTCAATGGGCCGATGGGAAGCTTTGAGTTGACTCAGGCTGATGCTGCTCCTGCATTTGACGCGGAGGAGCAACAGAATATCGCGGTCTACAAAAAGGCCCTGCCGTCGGTGGTCAACATTACTTCGACTGCAGTGGCGTTCGACTTCTTCTATGGCCCGGTTCCGCAACAGGGGCAAGGTTCCGGCTTCATCCTCGACAAGCAGGGGCACATCCTCACCAACGATCACGTGATCGACAACGCCCAGCGTGTTGAAGTGACGCTCTTCGACAAGCACAAATACAAAGCGACCGTGGTTGGTGTCGATAAAGGACACGATCTCGCGCTGCTGCAGATCAATAATGCGCCGAACCTGCAGCCCGCTACGCTGGCGGAGTCCTCTGGCCTGATCGTGGGCCAGCGCGTGTATGCGATCGGCAATCCGTTCGGGCTGTCAGGTACGATGACGCGCGGCATCATCTCGGCGATCCGGTCGATTCGCGGGCCCAATAACAATCCAATCGAGGATGCGATCCAGACCGATGCTGCGGTGAATCCGGGAAACTCCGGCGGCCCTCTGTTGAACTCGCGCGGCGAGGTGATCGGCATCACGACGCTGATTGCCAATAACGGTGCGGACCAATCATCGGGTATCGGGTTTGCGATTCCCGTCAACACGGCCAAGGCGGTGATCGCCGACTTCGCGAAGTATGGCCGCGTGCGTCGTCCATCACTGGACATCTCCGTCTTTGCGATTGGTCCAGATACGGCTTCGCAGATTGGTCTGCCGGTTGACTATGGCCTGATGATCCAGCGCGTACTTCCGGGAGGGGCGGCCGAAAAAGCCGGCCTGCGTGGAGGAACCCAGCGCGTCTATCAGGGAAACGAGCCTGTGATGCTTGGTGGCGACCTGATCGTCGCAATGGACGGCCACGAGATCGCCGCTCCGCAGGATCTCAGTGAGTTGATGAACGAGCACCAGGCAGGCGACGCGGTTACTCTGACCATCTTTCGTGGACGCAAGAAGATGGACGTGAAGGTAACACTGAGCGATGCAACCGACCCTCAGGGGCACGTCGACCGGACCACCTAGCTCGCTGACAGAGGCGTGTCCATCGGATCAATCAGGACGCCTACCATCGCCGCGCCGATCGTATCCGGCAGCATTTTTACGCCATCGATTAAGTCGCTGATCGAAAGTGCCTCGTCCGCGCACAACAGACACTCCTCGCCCGATGGGAAGAGCAGACGAAAGCTCCCCTTCGCGCAGATGAAGATAGCCCACCGTGCGTTGCGTGTGATTCTGGTCTCCGATTCGTATCTGTGGATCGCAGCGCGTGCCTGGCCTCTGCGAACCATTACGTTGAAGTCGATCGTCGGTCCATCGACTGGCCTCGCTGCGATCTCCTCTTCTCCGCGAAACGCATACGTCTCCAGAGGCTGCGAAAGCGTAACGGATTCGACGCTTTTCGGCGTAAGAACCATGCCGCGACCACGCCACAGCATCAAGGTGCGGTCGACTCCGGGAAACGGAGAAAAATCGCCTGCCGCGGTTATCTCGGCAAAGCTCAGCCGCCAGAGGAAGTCATCGAAGCCGGCGTTTTCCGGTTCAACTGCGAGGGTGCGCGTCACGCCTGCGCCGTTCTTCCATGCGATCGGCGGCAGGTTTGCCAACTGAACCGGGTTGCCAATCTTCATTGCAGCATCCTCTATTTATTGCGGAGAAAGCAGCGCTTCCGAATGCTGTATCGTCCGCTCAATACGAGTGCGATGGCTTCGGGATACGCATGATGCTCCTGCTCGAGGATGCGGGCTGAGAGCGTATCGGCGTTATCGTCGTCATGAACCGGAACGGCCTTTTGCAGAATGATCACACCATGATCGACTGCTTCATCGACGAAGTGCACCGTGCATCCTGCCACCTTCGCACCATAGTCGAGCGCCTGCTTCTGCGCATCGAGTCCTGGAAACGCAGGGAGCAGCGAAGGATGTACGTTGAGGATGCGGTTTGGGAAAGCTGCAACAAATGCCGGCGAGATGATGCGCATGTATCCCGCGAGGCAGACCAGATCAACTTTGTGCTGATGAAGTCGCGCGATCATCTCGGCATCGTGCCCGGCGCGTTTCTGCCCGGCTGAAGGAATTGCGAATGCCGGAAGCCCGAGGTCGCGTGCCGCAGCAAGACCCGGAGCATCTTCCACGTTCGACAGAACCACCGCGATCTCCACACCCTGCAGATGATGGTCGCGAATCGCCGCCGCGATAGCCAGAAAGTTCGATCCTCTGCCGGAGAGGAGAATACCCAGACGCTGCATGACAGATTCCTTTCCTCAATTTTAGAGGCGTCCGCTGTCGGCTGTGTGTGAAGCGGCGAAGAAATTCGTCATCTCGCATTCGGCAGCAAACCTTGTTCGACGAGTACGGGCGGCCGGCGATGTTTCGTTGCCTGTTCGTACGCATAGGCCCAGCCCAGCAGATCGCCATCCTTCCACAAACGCGCAGAGATCTCCAGTCCGAACGGCAGTCCGCTCGGGTAGAATCCGCCCGGAACGACGACAGCCGGGACGCCGATCATGTTTACCCATCCCGTGTCGGAGTGTGGACCTCCGCTGATGCCTCCATCCTGTGGCATCGTCTCGTCGGGCGGAGGCATCTGCGTTGCGGGGTAAACGTAGCCGTCCAGATGAAGCCGTTCCAGCGTTGCGTTGTATTGCTCGAGCGCTTTCTGTCGCGGCGTGTAGAAGTTCGCATCGGCCTGCGGATCAGTCTCGATCTGTGCCTGAGCCACTATCGGCCTTCCGCCTCGCCCGGTCGCGTAGTCCCCGGTGATCGTCGCGGGCAGAGGAGAGCCCACCGCCTTTTCATACTCAGCCACCGAATGATATTGTGCTGGACCGTAAGCGGCGAGGAATTTTTCCGTACCTTCGCGGATGTACGGAATCGTGCCCACACGAGCTACCGTGACTGCGAAGCTGTCGGGAAGAATCGAATCGTCAAAGACCACCGTAGCGCCGGCTGCGCGCAGTCCCTCAATCGCCTTCATGAAAGCTGCCCGCGTCTCGGGCCGCAACGGAAGTATGGAATCGGTGGTTGCCGCAGCGACCTCAGCCGGCGTCGCCGAGGACGAGATGCCCTGAAACGGGATCCCGGCACCCGCAAGGATAAAAGCGGGCACGCCGAAGCGTTTCCCCTTCAGCGCGTCTGCTTTTAGATAGTTGGTATACGGGCCGGGCTCTGCCTTGGCGGCGGAACCAGCTGTTCGCGGGTCGGTGGGATCTTCTCCGGCCATCACGTCAAGTGCAATCGTCGCATCCGTTACATCGCGCGCGATCGGGCCGGTGTTATCGAGCAGCCAGTCCAGCGGTGCGATGCCCGTGATACTCACCAGGCCGCGTGTTGGAAAGACGCCCACGACGGCGCTGGTGGCTGCCGGCATTCGGATCGAGTTACCCGTGTCGGTGCCGTTACCCAGCAGGGCCATGTTCGACGTGACGGCAGTGACCGTACCGCCCGATGATCCTCCGGGACTGAAGCGAACGTCGTAGGCGTTTCCGGTGCGTCCGTACGCAGTGCTGCGATTGGTATCGCTTGCGGCAAAGTCCGGCATGTTCGTCTGCCCGATGATGACTGCGCCAGCCCCGCGCAGTTTGCTGATAATCGTTGCGTTCTTCGGCGCGATCAGCTCATGGCCGGGGATCATGTATCCGCGCCAGCCGTCCGTGGTGATGAGTCCCTTGATGCTCGTATTCGCCTTCGTCACAATGGGGACGCCCCAGAGAGCGCCCCGATGAAAGTTGGCGCCACCGGCAGCCGCTTCCTCATCTTCTCGCGCTGCTGCGTCCAGCGCTCCCTGCAGGTCAAGGTTCTGCACGGCGCGATAGATCGGGTTATATTTCGCGATGCGCGCCATGTACCAGTGCACCACCTCTGTGACGGTGTACTTGTGGGTGCGGTACATCTCTTCCAGTTGCGGCACAGTGACCTCTAGCAGGTCGCGGTCCATGGCATCGTTGGAGGCGGTCTTTTGAGGTTGCGAAGCGGCGGTCTGGGCGCTTAACGTGCTGCCTGAGACGATGAGCACGGCGAAAAAATACAAGAGGCAAACACGTATCTTCATGCGATCCTTCAAGGGAAGATTGATGCCTCTTATAAGAACACAGCGCCTGCGATTCTGGCCGGGGAGCTCTTCCCTTCGGCAGAGCGGCCCGAATGCAAAGGCGGCCTAGTTGTAGCTGACCTTGCGTTCGCCCCGAACCACGCGACCGATCATGCAGTGCCGTTCGTTCGCACGATTCAAAATGGCCTTCGCCTTTTTGATCTTCTCCGCCGGAATCACTGCGATCAATCCGATGCCCATGTTGAAGGTGCGCAGCATCTCATCTTCGTCCACGTTGCCGAGGTGCTGCAGATGCTCGAACAGTGGCGGTACCGTCCACGAGGCGCGATCGATCAGTGCTCCCATTCCCTTGGGCAGAATGCGGGGCAGGTTCTCTGTAATTCCCCCGCCGGTAATGTGAGCCAGCCCGCTGACGACCTCGGCTCCGGTAAGTTTTTTAATCACCGAAAGGTAGCTGCGGTGCGTCCGCATCAGCGCCGCGCCGGTCTTGTCCTTCAACTCGTTCACATACTGGTCAGGGCCGTACTTCGCCACTTCAAACAGCAGCTTGCGTGCCAGTGAGTAGCCATTGGTGTGCAGCCCATTCGAAGGCAGCCCCACCAGCACATCGCCTACCTGAATATGCTCGCCTGTGACGATCCTGTCGCGGCTCACGGCTCCGATGATGGTGCCTGCAAGGTCGTACTCCCCTGCTGCATAAAACCCCGGCATCTGTGCCGTCTCTCCGCCGATCAGCGCGCAGCCGTTCGCCCGGCAGGCCTCGCTGATGCCCTGCACCACTGTTTCGACGACCATGTCCTCGAGCTTGCCCGTCGCAAGGTAGTCGAGAAAGAACAGAGGCGTCGCCCCCTGCACGGCGATATCGTTCACGCAGTGGTTCACCAGATCCTGCCCCACGGTGTGATGAATCCCAAGATCGAACGCCACCTTCAGCTTTGTGCCCACGCCGTCGGTGGAAGACACCAGCACCGGGTTGGGAAACTTCTCCAGATCGAGCGCAAACAGCCCACCAAAACCGCCAATCTCCGAGAGTACCTGCCGGTTGAACGTCTTGCGTGCCAGCATCTTGATGCGCTGCTTGCTGCGGTCGGCCGACGTAATATCCACGCCTGCGTCGGCGTAGCTGATGCCCTTCTTTGCTCCTGGGGCTGAAGCCTTCGACGGCTGGTTCATGCCAAGCGTCTTCTTCTGTGCCTTCTGGGCAACGGCAGTGCGAAGTGAAGAGTCAGGTGTAGCCGCCGCGCGTGTGGCGGTCGACTCGTGTGCGGGGGAGTTCTCATCCGGCAAGGTAATGCTCCATGTCATGTCGCTGCAAAACGAAGAATTTCAGTCTAGCAGGACGATAACCACAGGCCTATAACACCTCTGTTTTACAGGCCCAGCAATCGGCCACGCTGCTCAGGTGTTGGAAGGGGACAGGTGTCGTATCGGCCAAAGAGACGGTAACGAAAGCGCGCCACAAGCCCGTAACCCCAGTCGCGTAAACGGCGCGGCACGAGCGCCAGCACTTTGCCCGCCAGCCGCCAGGGTTGGCCAAGAAGCTGCAACGATGCCGCAGCGGCGTCGGTGCGCTGATAAAGCCGTTCCGTCGGAGCCAGAGCTTCGGTTACCAGCACCACGCCGTCGGGGAACGTGGAGATACCGAAGCGGGCCAGCACCTCGCGGCCCAGGTTGCTCTGCAAAGGAGCGTAGCGTAGCCGATCCTGCCCATCCAGCCTCATCAGGAGCCGAACCGTCCCGTTGCACAGGGCGCAGACACCATCGTAGAGAAACAGCGCTTGGCCTTCGATCGCGTTGCGCTCTTCCTCCGTCATGTGTCTATCCTATGCCGCTTCGTTCGCCCGCTTCCGTCCACTGGTGAACCTTCCCTGCGAAGACAGGCGAAGAAAGGATTGAGCGCAACGCGGCTGATGACGCCACTTTCTTCGCTCGGCCAGGCACCATGCAACAGTAAAGCCAACACTTGAAGCTCTGGCAGGGCGTGAGTACGTCATCCTCCTCCTATACTGGAGCTATGTCCCGCACTTTCACCCGCTCCCGCCAATTGCAGCTTCGCGCTGAAAGATTCCTTCCCGGAGGCGTCGACTCTCCGGTACGCGCGTTTCGTGCCGTAGGCGGCGACCCCCCGTTTGTCACTCATGCTGAAGGCGCGTATCTCTTTGATGCCGACGGCAATCGCTACCTCGACTTCTTCGGCTCCTGGGGGCCAATGATCCTTGGGCATGCCTTTCCGCCGGTAGTCGAGGCAATCCAGCAGGCGGCGGCAAAGGGAGCCAGCTTCGGCGCATCCACGGCGGCTGAAGCGGATCTTGCAGAACTGGTGATACGGTGCTTTCCCTCCGTCGAAAAGCTTCGCTTCGTCTCCTCTGGCACCGAAGCCTGCATGTCAGCGATCCGGCTCGCTCGCGGCTTTACAGAGCGAAACTTTGTCGTCAAGTTCGAGGGCTGTTATCACGGCCACTCCGACGCGATGCTCGTCAAGGCGGGAAGCGGCGTAGCGACGCTCGGCATCCCCGGCTCAGCGGGTGTTCCAGCCGAGACCGCCATGCACACCCTCGCGCTTCCATTTAACGACCTGGAGGCAGTACGCGCCGTCTTCGCCGCAAGGCCGGACGAGATCGCCTGCGTCATCGTGGAGCCGGTGGTGGGCAATGCGGGTACGATCCCTCCCGCGCCTGGCTATCTGAAGGGACTGCGCGAGATTACGTCGCAGCACGGTGCCCTGCTGATCCTCGACGAAGTGATGACGGGTTTCCGCCTCTCGCTCGGCGGCGCGCAGCAGGTCTACGACATCCAACCCGACCTGACTACGCTCGGCAAGATCATCGGCGGAGGCCTGCCCTGCGGAGCCTTCGGCGGACGTGCCGATGTGATGGAGTTCCTCGCTCCGCTGGGTCCGGTCTACCAGGCGGGCACGCTGAGCGGCAACCCGCTCGCCATGGCCGCAGGAATCGCTACGTTGAGGCATCTGATCGCCCATGAAGAAGATGTCTACAACGGCCTGGAAACGACGACAACCATCATCGCTGAAGGAGTAAAGCGCGTCGCTCACGAAGCAGGCATTCCAATGACTGTAAACCGCGTAGGTTCCATGTTCACCTGGTTCTTCACGAGCCAACCCGTCGTCGACTTCGCCAGCGCCGCAACCTCAGACACCGCGGCCTTCGGACGCTTCCACCGCGCCATGCTCGATGCCGGAGTCTGGCTTCCACCCAGCCAGTTCGAAGCTGCCTTCGTCTCAGTTGCTCACGGCGAAACCGAGATTGAGATGGTTCTCGAAGCTGCCCGCCAGGCACTGGCTTAGCCTGGAAGAGCGCTTAGGTGACCCGTCGATAAAATCGAAGCCTGAGCTTTTTCAGCGCTACAAATCATCCAGGGATAGCTTCGATCCGAGTATCCTGTCTCAAGCACTCCAACCGATCAAGGACTCAGCCAGATGGACATACACACCCCCGAGGGCCCCACAAACTCCTTCAAAGACTTTGCCATTCATATCGTCATCGTCACCATCGGCATCCTCATCGCCCTTGGTCTTGAAGGTGCACGGGAGAAGATGTACGAACACCAGGCCATCCGCAACGCACGCGAAAACTTCCAGGCTGAGTTCAAGATCAACCGCAACAACCTCAACGAAGAACTGAAAAACGACAAGGAAATCATCGGCCAGCTCGACAGCATCGTCGCCGCTCTCCCTAAGCTTCGATCGAATCCCTCTCAACTCTCGCATCGCATCGCAGATCTCACCAACCCCAGTGCTTATTTCTTCTCCAACTCGAGTTGGGAATCGGAGGTCTCCACTGGTGCCCTGAGCCACATGTCCGTTGAGGAGGTCAATCGATACTCCGAGGTCAACTTTCTGGTTCGCGCCTACACGTCGCGTGAAAATCAAGCTTTTTTGGATTGGGGCCAGATGGAAGCATTCTCAGTCGCCCATCAAAATCTCACACCCGCCGAGATCAACTCCTGCGTCCAGAAACTCGTTATCTACCGTATTGACGTCAAAGTCCTTAGTCACATTGGCGAAGAGTTCTCTCGCTCCCTGAACAACGCTCTTGAGCATCGCTAGTCTAAGCCTTCCTGGCCGCTGAGATTTCACCCATGGCGTTCACGAGCTTGTCCAGGTTCGCGATCGTGGTATAGACCTGCGGCGTGATGCGGACGCAGTGAATTTTTTCGTAGTCGATTCCGATGGTGTGAATCTTGTAGCGGTCAAACAACGCTGTCATCAGATTATGCGAAGTGATGCCGTCAAGGCTGACTCCGCAGATTGCACAGGAGAACCGCGGATCCAGCGATGTGTGCAGTTTTACGCCAGGGATGTCGCGCACCCGCGTGGCCCAGTAGTTTTTCAAGTAGAAGACGCGCTCCTGTTTGCGTTTCGAGCCGATGGCTTCGTGGAAGTTGATCGCTTCACCAATGCCCTGTTCGATGGGAAAACTGCGCGTTCCCAGCGCTTCGAACTTTCGAATGTCTTTGCTGCGAGGATCGTCGTAGCAGGTAAGCGGCCAGATCTTTTCGATCTTGTCCCTCTTGATCCACATCATGCCTGTGCCTATCGGCGCCGATAGAAACTTGTGCAGGCTGGTTCCGAAGTAGTCGCAGTGCAACTCAGGAATTTTGAAGTCCAACAGGCCGAAGGAGTGGGCACCGTCGACGATCACTTCAGCGCCTCGTGCGTGCGCCATGTCGGCGATCTGCTGCACGGGCATCAGCTGGCCAGTCCAGTTGACCACGTGGGTTATATGAACCAGCTTCGTGCGCGGCGTCATGGCCTGCTCATAGGCCTTCACAATTGTGTCGACGTCTTCTACGGGGAAGTCGAAGCTGATCTGCTTGTAGACGATGCCGTCGCGTTGAGCTTTCTGGCGGTATGCATTCATCATGTTGGGATAGTCCTGCCTTGTCCCAACGACCTCGTCCCCAGCGTTTAGCGGAATGCCGTAGATGATGGTATTCAGCGCCTCGGTTGAGTTGCGGTCGATCGCGATCTCCTCGGCCGAAGTGCCTGCCAGCCGAGCCAGCTTCTGTCGCAGAGGCTCACGGCCCTGGTCGAGGATTTGCCACATGTAATAGGACGGCCCCTCGTTCGTCATCTGGTTGTAGCGCTCGACCGCCTGCTGTACAACGATTGGCGATGGTGACACGCCGCCGTTATTGAGATCGATGATCTGGGTGCTGACCGAGTACCCACGCTGAATCACGCTCCAATAGTCCTCGTTCTGCGCGACCTCTCCTGCATCGAGATGGCTCACAGAGCGAGACACTGCTTGCCAGTCTGCTGCGTGGGCCTGACGAAAGAGACTGTTCGACGAAAATGCCCCGGCCAGGGCCGTCATCTTCAGAAAGGAGCGACGATTATTGAGTGCCATGACAAACAATCTAGGCCATCGCCGCGCCTGTGGCAAAGAGTTCCGCGTGGTTTGCTAGAGCCAGGCGTCTATGGTGACGAAGTTTGTTTTGGAATGCGGTGGAGATTGATGCGCATATTTTTCGAGGAGAAGTTGGGTGGCCTCGAGGGTGGGGAGGCGGGGTTGTCCTAGTCCGGCCTGGCCGCCATCGTGGAGGACGATGTTGGAGGCGCGGTTGTGCTGTTGATTGTGGTTGATGCCGCGGATGATGCGGGCGACGATCTCGTGTGCGCCGATGGGCCTCCAGTCGCCGGGGATGATGTTCCATTGAACGGGGGTGAGGCCGAGAGAGTGTGCGATGCGGAGGACTGCGGGGCGGCGCGCTCCATGGGGTGGGCGGAAGTAGCGTACCGGCATCCCGAGTACATCTTCGAGCGCTGCATTGCAGCCGGCAAGCTCTTCGCGAACGCGCAAAGCAGACTGCCATGCGAGCCATGGATGAGTCATGGTGTGGTTGCCGACGAGATGACCCGCTTCTGCAATGGCGCGGACGATCTGCGGACGCTGCCGCACGTAGCGGCCAATCAGGAAGAAGCTGGCACGAACCTCATGGTTGGCAAGTACCTCCAGAAGCCGCTCAGTCACTATGTCGTTTGGGCCGTCATCGTAGGTGAGCGCGATCTCGTTTGGGTTTCGCGGTGCGATGAGGACTTTGCCGAAGATCTGCGACTGAGGGGAAAGAGCAGCGTAGGCGCAACCACCGGCTATTACGCCCGCAGTCGTGACCGCAACCGCTGCAATGGTTGAAGCGGTCATGCCTTGGACTTCTTGACTAACGCGAGGACCTCTTCGGCGTGGCCCTCCGGCTTCACCTCTTCGAAGATGTGGAGGAGACGCTGGTCGGGGCCGACGAGGTAGGTGGTGCGCTTCACACCCTTCACCAGCTTGCCGTACATGTTCTTGGGCTTGATGAGGTCGTAGCGGTTGATGAGCTCCATGTCCGGGTCGGCGAGGAGATCGTAGGGAAGGTCGTACTTGTCTTTGAACTTCTTTTGATCTTTGACGGTGTCGCGTGAGATGCCGAGAACGACGATGCCGGCTTTCTGGAACTTTTCGAAGGCGTCGCGGAAGCCGCAGGATTCGATCGTGCAGCCCGGGGTATCGGCGCGAGGGTAGAAGAAGAGCACGACAGGCTTGCCCTTGAAGTCGGTTAGCGAGACGTCTTTGCCGTCCTGATTCTGCAGTGTGAAGTTTTCTACTTTGTCGTTGACCTTCATAGTTCCTCGCAATAGTGATTGGGTTAGTTAGCGGTGAGGGTAGCTAGTGTTTCTTCGAGGGAGGCAGAATCCTCCACGTTGAGGGTCTTCTGGTTGCGATCGATCTGACGCATGAGGCCACACAGAACTTTGCCGGGGCCTGCTTCTATGAAGTGGGTGGCGCCCCCTGCTATGAGTAGGTGGATGCACTCTACCCAGCGGACGGAACCGGTGACCTGGCGTACCAGGCAGTCGGGGACCTCGGTGGACTGGGTGAGGAGACGGGCGTCTACGTTGGCGGCTACGGGGAAGCGGGGGTTGTGGAAGGTGAGGGTGCCGAGGTCGTGGGCCAGGGCATTCTGCGCGGGCTGCATGAGGGCGCAATGGAAGGGGGCGCTGACCTGGAGCATGATGGCACGCTTGGCTCCGGCCTGCTTGCAGAGGTCGGCGGTACGCTCTACGGCGGCGGTTGCTCCAGAGATGACGGTCTGGTCGGGGGAGTTGAGGTTGGCGGGGGAGACGACGGTGGTGTTGGGGTTGAAGGTCTTGGCTGCGGGGTCGGTCGGGAGTGGGGTGAGCTGGTCGGTGACCTGATCACAGATGGTCTGGATGAGGTTGGGGTCGAGGCCGAGGATTGCGGCCATTGCGCCTTCGCCTGCGGGGACGGCTTGCTGCATGTACTGGCCGCGAGAGCGTACGGTGCGGACGGCGTTGGCGAAGGTTAGGGTGTTGGCGACGACGTGAGCGGAGTACTCGCCGAGTGAGTGACCGGCGGCGAAGGCGGGTTCGATGCCTCGTTCGGCTAGTACGCGCGCGGCGGCTACGGAGACGGTGAGGATTGCGGGCTGCGTGTGTTCGGTGAGCTTGAGCTGGTCTTCTGGACCCTCGAAGATGAGTCTGGACAAGGGGAAGCCGAGTGCTTCGTCGGCCTCGTCGAAGACGGCTCGCGCTGTGGGGAAGTTGTCGTAGAGGTCGCGTCCCATTCCTACGGATTGCGAGCCCTGACCAGGGAAGAGGAAGGCTAGTTTCGTCATCTGGACTATCGTAAATGACTGAGATGGCGACCGCGGATTGCGCGGATAAAGGCGGATTAAAAGCTATTTTTCTGGTTTAATCCGTGGTCTAAGTGCCGAGACCGAAGTCTACGTCCTGCTCGTCGCCGGCGTGGGCGTAGGCGTCGTAGGGGGTGCGGCGGTTGAACTGGTAGCGCTGGCGTAGTTCGCGTCCTACGAAGAGACCGATGGCTACGGCGCCTAGACCGGCGGTGATCCAGCCTACGGTCTTGATGAGGGTCGAATCTTCCTGCTCTGCGTGTTCGTCGTCATCGTGCTGCTGGTTCGGGAAGGGAAGCGAGCCGCTGACAGCCTGGTCTTCGGATTCGGATTCGTCGCGGAATTTGGAGCGGAAGATCATGATTTGGATGATAGCTCAGGTGCGTTGCTGTTGTATGTTGCTCCTGCTTGATTGAGATGCTGCTTTTGTGTCATCGGCGTTTTGACGCTGAACTTTAAGAAAGGTCTCTGCTTAATTCACGCTCACATCTTTGACGCAAAGCGCGCTTCGGGCTTGAGAGGTTTGCCTAATTGACCGTGACATCCTTGAATCCGAGGCTGTAGAGGAGGATGGTGAGGTTGGCGCGGGCGTTTTTGCTGGCGTTGTCGAGGATGCCGTCACCGAGTGCGGTCTGCTGGAGCTGCTGCTGGGCTTTGGCGCGGGTGTCGGTTTCGAGATTGGGGTCGGCGGGGACGAGAACACCGGTGGAGCGCAGGTAGACGCGGGTGTGCTGGTTGTCGAGGGTGGTGGAGAAGATCTGGGAGGCCGGGAGGGTGAGGTGGATGGCCTGGCCATTGTTGGTGATCCTGATGTCTTCGGGGCTGAGCTTCGAGAGATCGATGCCGGCGATGGACTGGCCGTGGACGACGAGGAGGATGCGGTCTCCGGCGAGGAGGTCGGGGAGGACGGCGGAGGATTTGGAGCCTTCGACGATGGTGTCGATGGAGTAGACGGCGGTTTCGAGGCGGTTGAGGCTTTGGATCTTTTGAACGATGGCGGGAATCGAGGTGTTGAAGGTGGTGGGGCGGGAGGTGAGGGAGTTGGCGATGCGGGCCATGACGCCGGAGGTGGCGTGGCGGAGGAAGACGATCAGGGCGGCGGCTCCGAGGAAGAGCGACAGCAGGACGACGACGAGGGTTCCGGAGGGAGAGCGGCGGCTGCTGGATGAGAATTGTGTCGTCATGGTGGTTCGATGCTCCTCGTGTGATTCCGTGGGGGGGTACCCCCCATTGCCCGGCTGTAAATACCTTCGAATCATTGATTTACGCGGGGCTATCCGCTGCAAATATGTCCAAACAAAGGGGTTACCGCCAAATATGTCCAGGCAAATGAGTTAGGGGTATTGTTGCAGCCCAAACCTGGTTTCCTGACCTATTTTTAGCTCTATTTTAAGTATAGCGGTTTGAGCATAACTCATACGCCAAACGTATGTTGATGGCGGGTAAGGAGTTAGGTGGTTTTGGGGCTTGACATGCGATTTCTGGGCTGAAAACGCGAAAAATAATTTGAGGGGTTGAAAGGAAAGCGGTTAGCGCGTAGCTCGAATGCCCACTTTTATCGACGATGAGACCGTCGCGAAGATGTTGCACTTGGACTCTGAATCCGCCCACCGATTCAGTTGAGAAACTTAGATATGGGGTAGCCTCCACAGTAGAATAATTCCAGTAATTCGACAGATTTTTCGAAGCGGTGAAATTTTCCACGCAACATGGCCTACATCCGTTTCGAACCCAACCCGCGCAAGGCTGCCATCAATCTCCGGAAACACGGAGTATCGTTCGACGAAGCCGTTACCAGCTTCTTCGATACTTCGGCGATATCGATGGCGGATCCCGATCATTCTCAGCCAGGTGATGAGCGCTTCGTCAATATCGGTATGTCCACGAAGAATCGTCTGTTGTTTGTGGTTCATAATGAAGCAGACGGTCTTATCCGTATCATCAGCGCCCGGCTCGCTACTCCAGCCGAACGAAAACTCTATGAAGAATTCTGAGAGCTCCGCCGCTACCGCCAAACCTGCAGCCGTTCGGGGCAAGTACGCCAACCTTCTGCAGCAGGGAACGAACGTCGCAGTCCTCGACCCGGATGTGGTGGAACATTTCCCTGATTCGGAGTCGGTCAATAACGCGCTGCGCGCCTTTCTCGCTATCGGCAAGCAGGTCGAGTCCGCTTCGATTCACATCCTGCGCAAAGCTCCGCGTGCCGCTGGACCGAAGCGAAACGTTCCCTTTGATCCACGCAAGGGCGCAGCTTTGAAGACGAGAGCCGCAGCCAAGTAATTCTGCGGTCTTTTGGGGAGAGAAGATGGTTCGCGCGTAGCGCGAATGCCCACCTTATCGACGATGAGACCGTCGCGAAGATGGGGCACCCGGTTCTGTTGTGGGGTCAGAGTTTCGTGATTTGGACTGGGAGATCTTCGTTGAGGAGGTAGTGGCGATGGGTGGACCACGGCCAGTCTTCGGGTTTTTGGACGAGGCCGCGGGTGACCGGGTTGCGGTGCATGTACTTTAACTTTTCGACTCGCTTGTTGTGGGTGAAGACTTTGAAGTCGTAGTAGCGAGTCTGTCAGAAGGGTGTCGGGGTGAGGCGCTTGGAGACGGAGAGTTTGAGGGACTGGAGCGCTTTTGAAAGTGGGATTTCGCGGTCTTCGGGTTCGCCGAGGAGGAGATGGACGTGCTCGGGCATGACGACGTAGCCGAGGACTTCGAGGTTGTAGCGTCTGCGAGTGAGTTAGAGGGAGTCGAGGAAGGTGTTTCTTGAGGACGCGGTGGTGAGGTAGGGTTCTCGGCCGTAACAACTGAAGGTGATGAAGTGGTCGTCGCCTTCCCTTTGGTGTCGTTTGAGGCCTAGCGGCATAGGTGAGGTTAGAGTATCGGGATTTTCGCTGCCGCGAAAATTGCCCACCTTATCGACGATGAAACCGTCGCGAAGATGGGGCACCCGGTCGTGGTGGTGCGGTTAGATGTGGGCCACCCGTCCGAAAAACAACGAATATTTGAGTACGTCGTACTTCAAGTTGCCGCGAATCTGATCCCACTGATTTCGTACAAATCCCATGCCAGAATGCTCTCATTGCGATCATCGTGCGTCCATAACTATCCGGAAGCGCGACCCTAAGGAGCATCGGTCAATTGTGCCTTAAGCAAATCACTCAGATAAGCGGCTAACTGACTTACATCGAAGTGCCCGTTCTCCCAGGCAGTGTCGGCAGCCCGAAGCGCTTCGTAATAGGGTTGCCGGTGCTCACGAATACGTTCCGGAACGATCTTTTTGCCGGGCAATAGACGCCCTTGCCGCATGCACAGCAGGTAGTAGCAGGCCGCACGAGCCGTTCTCCCATTGCCTTCGACAAAAGGATGAATCCAGTTCATCCGCCACAAGGCATAGGCAGGCAAGTAAGTAGGATGGTCGATGATGGTCCAGTTTTCGTGAATCATCGAGAAGAAACGATCCATCAATTCTGCCACTTCCCGGTAGTGCGGAGGAACGTGGTTGCCAACATAAATAGGCTCTGCCCGGAAACGTCCGCCGAATTGGGCGATATTCGCTATCGCAGCAGCATTGAGCGACCAAAGCATGTACTTATCAAAAGATTCAATACCCTTCGAAAGCCCAATTTCGACACAGTTCAGCAGCAGATCATATTGGCGCAGCAGATTTTTCTCCTGCATGCTCTCATATAAATTAGGGTTGTCGGCCTTGCGAACAGACATACTATTTATGCGCGAAGGCGCATGCTCTCCGATGCACGCACCACACTATCACGCGTGATCTCCGCTGAAAGCGGAGCGTTCCCAAACGCAAAACTAATCCGCTGTTCGCGCAATTGTTCGTCGGTTACCTGTACGTCGCGCGTTTCATCCAACAGGCGTACGAGGTCAGCGTCTGCCGCGGTCACATTTGAAAACTGCTTTCGATCTGCCATGCCAATTCTCCCCGGAAATCCCGTGGCGTCATCCTACCGTAATTTTTCAACTTGTGAAAAAGATCGATCCATATGAATAGCCAAAGATAAGACCCGGCTACTCGCGCCCATCTCTATTATGCACGCTTACTGCGCGACAAAGTATTACCCTTTAGAATCATCGATCATCGCCTAGACTGCTAGCGATTCTGTTCGAATTGGGATTGGGTTTGGGTGGTGCTGGTTAGGCGCAGGTGGTTCTGGTAGCTGGCGGCTATGAAGTCGCGGAAGATGGGGTGGGGCTCTAGTGGCTTGGACTTGAACTCTGGGTGGAACTGGCAGCCGAGGAAGAAGGGGTGGGTGGGGATCTCGACGATCTCGACGTAGG
>JBDTEQ010000162.1:0-10612 GCA_039922475.1 Edaphobacter sp. | reverse complement strand
CTCAAGCTCCACACCGGACGCAGCCGCAACGAGCAGATCGCCACCGACATGCGCCTCTTTGTCCGCGCCTCCATCGACAACACACTCGACGGCCTCAATGAATGGCGCACCGCGCTTATCGATCTCGCCGAACCGCTAGCCGAGACCCACGCCGTCATGCCCGGCTATACCCATCTGCAGCGCGCCGAGCCGGTCTACGTCGCTCACTGGCTGCTCGCCTACGTCGCGATGCTCGAACGCGACTACTCGCGCTTCCGCGACGCTCGCCGCCGCATGAACTTCTGTCCGCTCGGCTCCGGTGCTATTGCTGGCGCAACTCTCGGCCTCAATCGCCGCATCGCCTCTGACGCACTCGGCTTCTCCGCCCCCACCGACAACAGCATGGACGCAACCTCCGACCGCGACTTCATGCTGGACTTCGCGCAGGCCGCCTCCACGCTCGGTCTTCACATCTCGCGCTTCGCTGAAGAGCTCACCCTCTACGCAACAGCAGAGTTCGGCTTTGTCGATCTCCCCGAAGCCTTCTCAACCGGCTCCTCCGCGATGCCGCAGAAGAAGAACCCTGACCTCACCGAGCTCGCCCGGGGCAAATCAGCTCGTCTGCTCGGCGCAACCACCGCACTCGCCACGCTCATCAAAGGTCTTCCACTCGCCTACAACAAAGACCTCCAGGAAGGGCAGGAGCAGATCTTCGACGTGGCCGATACTCTCGCCGGCCTCCTCAGTGTCCTCCCGAACTTCACTCGCGCACTCACCTTCCGCGTCGAGCGGATGCACTCCGCCTCAGAGAGTGGATATCTCAATGCAATGGCCGCCGCCACCTACCTCTCCAACAAGGGCGTCCCCTTCCGCAAAGCCCACGAGATCGTCGGCACCGCGGTCCGTCTCGGCCTCGACAGAGATCTCGAACTCAACGCTCTCACGCTCTCCGACCTCAAACAACTGAGCGAGCACTTCACCGAAGACTTCTACGCCGCCATCTCTCTCCGCCAAACCGTGGACTGTCACGACGTCATTGGCGGCACCGCCCGCACCCGGGTCGCTGCTGCGTTGGCGGATGCCCGTCAACGCATTACAACAGACATCATCAGCGAATCTGCGAAACTCAAATAGGAGCCGCCAGTGACCACCGCCCTCCAATCCGCCGTTAGCGAGTCGACAGCTTCGACGCACCTGCGTGAAGGTGGAGCGATTGTGCGCAAAGCCAAGCTCCCTGACGCCGTCAACATCTTTGACCTCGTGAATTCAATCTTTCTCGACTGTGGCGCTCTCCACCTCTACGGCTCCCACTGTCATTGTTCAGCCGCGAAGCTGACCCTCCCCCCTCCCGTCAATTTTGGCTAAAGTCTTCCATCCAGATACTTTAGGCTTGGACTTCGCCTATCTTCCGACGCAGACTCTTCACCGAACGCCATGCGCACAGTCGCTTCTTCGGAGGCAGTTTGTCAAGCTACCATGCGTGGTAAAAATCACCTCGCCTGGTTATGTGGACCTCGGTCTTAAAGAGTTTGCTGAGGATCTCCGGAGTGAGAAGGCTCGACTTGGGTCCGTCGCCGACGATACGACCTTCGCTCATAAGCAGGATGCGGTCGATCTCTGGAAAGATGTCGGCGATGTGGTGGGTGATGAGCAGAATGCCGGTGCCCTCCCGGGCAAGTTTCTGGAGAAGATTGCGGAGGTCGGCCTGCGCCGCCAGGTCGAGCGCATTCGAGGGTTCGTCCAGCAGGAGCATCTGAGACGAGGCGACGAGGGCACGGCCGATCATAATGCGCCGCTGCTGCCCGGCGGACATCTGGCCGACCGGCTTGTCTGCCAGATTGACCGCATCGATCTGCTCCAGAACTTCATCGGTCCGAGTTTGCATGGCTGACGTGACCGTAAGGTTCGGCCAGAGCGTGCTGCTCGAAAAAAATCCGGTGAGAACGGCGTCGCGACCTGTCGTTTCGAGTGTCGGTCTGCCTGGAAGCTCTGCGGAGACTACTCCCAGCCTCTTCTTCAACTCGGTGAGGTCCCAGCGCTCACGGTCGAAGATGCGAACCTTTGTCTCGGGCTGCGCAGGATTCAGAGAGACGGCGGGATAGCACTCGCAGGTGATGGTTTTGATGAGAGTGGATTTGCCGCAGCCGTTGGGGCCGAGGATGGCGATGTGTTCACCAGTGTTGACGGTGAGGTTGATGTCGTGGAGGACGACGTTGTCGCCGCGGGCAACGTTGACGTGAGCAAGTTCGAGGAAGGCTGACATCGCGACTTTAAGAATAGCCGCAATAATCGAGTAATTGCTTCAAAATGCAGCTTTGGGAGAACCTTCGATAAGGATCAAGACAGCTTGACTTGCGAGAATATTGTGCTGGTATGAAGCGACATGGCTTTTCGAGCTTTGACATTCTTCTGTCACAGACGAAGGATGCGCTCGTACCTTACGTTCGGAATGCTGTGTAGTCGCTGAGGCTTCGTGGCTACATCCCCTTGAGGATCGAGCCGACGATGCCGCCGACCACTCCGCCTTCCGCGGTCTGCGCAGCGCGTTCTTTTGGGAGATACTCCTGAATCTGGTGGGCGAGGCGAGAGATGGGCAGCGTCTGCAGCCAGACACGTCCTGGTCCGGTGAGCGCCGCAAGAAAGATGCCGTCGCCTCCGAAGATCATATTTTTGATGCCGGGGACACGCTGAATCTGGAAGGCCACGTTGGCTTGGAAAGCCCCGACGTGACCCGGATGGACACGCAGGAGTTCACCGGGAGCGAGGTCTTTGATGACGAGTTCGCCAGAGAGTTCGAGCCACGCGATCCCTTGCCCTGAGATTTTTTGCAGGAGAAAGCCATCGCCTCCGAAGATGCCTGCGCCGAGAGATTGCTGAAAGCCGACGCCGAGTTCGATACCGGCAGTGGCGCAGAGGAAGCCGTGACGGTGAACCATGTATTCGTGGCCGGGGCCAACTTCTACTGGAACGATGTGACCGGGGACGCGAGTGGCGAAGGCAACCTCGCCAGGTCCGCCGATGGCTCGGTATTCGGTCATGAAGAGAGAGCCGCCGCCGGCGACGCGCCTAATCGCTCCGAAAAATCCGCCGCCACCGGCGTGCTGTGTGTGCGTGGTCATCTGAACGGAAGCCGACATCCAGGAGAGTTCCCCCGCCTCGGAGATGACGGCATCGTTTGGGCCAAGGGCAAACTCGAGGACAGGCATGGTAGTGCCGAGGATGCGGTTCTGCATGGTGGACCCTCCTAATCTGGTGACGGATAAAGTATATGCGACTGAAGATTTTCATTTGCGTGGAGCGAAGCCGACTCGAAATAAAACCTGCAGGATGCGAATGCCTGCCTTGAAGCTGGCTTTGAGATCGCCTGAGACTTTGGAAACTCCACCAATGCGTTTGCGATAGTCGACAGGAATCTCCTGAATGCGGAGATGGTGTTGCGCGGCTTTGATCTGCATCTCTAAATTCCAGCCATAGGTGAACTCCGACATTTGTAGCTGCTCGAACGACGCTCTTCGAATAGCGCGAAAAGGCCCCATGTCCGTGTAATTCCCTTTGCCGAGGATGCGCAGGAGAATCCCTACAAGATGGCCGGCGAAGATTTGCGAGCCGAGCATGGAACCGGGTTCGCGGGTTCCCCTGATGCGCGAGCCGATAACAAAGTCGGCTTCATCACGAAGGATGGGATCGATGAGACGAGGAAGATCGGCGAGGATGTCTGAGCCATCGCCGTCCATATAGACAAGAATGGTGGTGGACAATAGCGCGGCGTTTGACCCGGCGAGGCAGGCGGCACCGTAGCCTCGAGGAGATTGAATAACGCGCGCCCCCGCCTCTGTTGCGATGCGCGCGGTTGCGTCGGTACTTCCGTTGTTGACGACTATGCACTCAGCGATGAGCGGCCACGGCATCTCGCTGACGACGTGGCCGATGGATTCGGCTTCATTGAACGCGGGGATGATGATGGAGATTAACGGGGGCATTCGGATCTTTCCCTGCGTCAGACCGCACAGTCAAAACGACTAGCGAAGGCCCACATAGACGTCAATCTGGGCGTTCTCTGGATCGGTAGCACGCTGGTCGTAGATCTCATAGTCGGTTTTGAAAGCGCGTTCGCCGCCTAATTCATCTGTAGACATAGCCCAGATTCGTTGCCACAGCTCCGGAACTACCTGCTTCACCGGTCCGCGAGCAGAGGAGAATATGGCATAGCGACCTGGGGAGATGTGCTTGGCGGTAAGGTTTGCGGGAAGGGATTCAGTAGAGATAACAGGAAGCCCGAGGAGATAAGTGTAGTGGCCCGTGTGGTCGGTTTCGTAGTCGGTGTAGACGGCAATAAGGTCTACACCAATCTTGTTCGGTATCTTGACCGCAAGATTTGGCTGTAGAAAATCCTGCCAGACACTGCCGATCTTTCCCTTGCCGGACATCTCGTGTGCGTTGTTGGTGCGGGCCGTCAATCCGGCGACATAGAAGCCGGGTTGGTGTTGAATTTTCATTGGCGCTGGTCTCCCTGCAAATGGCAATTGTAAGCGAAGGCACAACAACCGCTGTGAAAACAGATCAGAGGCTCCAGCGGAGTCCGCAGTTAGTGCAGGCAGGCGGTGGCGCGCTGGTAAGTAAACCTTCGCGGAAATGTTGGTACTCAGGGCCGTTCCATATCTCGCGGAGGCTGCTCTGCGTGGCATCGCCGAGCGTGAAGCTGCCGTAGCCCTTCATGCTGAATGGCGCGATGCAGCAGGGCAGGACACGACCGTTGGCAGTGATGTACATCAACGACCAGGGGCGGCGGCAAAGCGACCAGGGACTATCGGAGCGCTGCATCTTGATGGACTCGCCCGGGTCGACTGCTCCGGAGGCCGAGAACATGACGCTCAGTTCCTTTGCGACGGATTCGGCATCGTGGATGAGACTCTCTTCCCGCTCGGTGGTGTGCTCGAAGAGAGCTGACTCTGCGCGTGCAAGAGAGTTTTCGCTCATTGGGTTGTCGAAGAAGACGAGACGCTGGAGATAGACTTCGGTGACGCCGATGGAGTGAGCAAGACGGACGAAGTTCGGGAGCTGGTCGACAGTTTCACGGAGTCCGGTGAGCCAGAGAGACACACGAGGCTTCGGCGCATTGAGTTCGCGTTGCAGCCGAGTGAAGTTTCTTACATTGGCAACGATCTTGTCGAAGAAGTCCTTGCCGCGAACCATCTGAAAGACGCTGGATTCGGCGGCATCGAGGGAGACGCGCAACTCGTCGAGACCGGCTTCGATCAGAGCACGTCCGTTGGCTTCGGTTAGAAGAGTCCCGTTGGTGTTGAAGAGAACGTAGGCGTTGCGAGCCTTGAGATATGCGACGCGCTGGGCGAGATCCTTCACGAGCATGGGCTCGCCGATGCCGTGAAGAACGACGCGCGCGATATTGGGATATTGATCGATGAGCGATGTAAAGAGCTCCCACGGCATATCAGCTTCGGGCTCGAGCTGCTCATAGGTGCGCGGACAGGTGGTGCAGAGAAGATTGCACCGATTGGTAGTTTCAAGATAAAGACAAACCGGCTCGTGCTGAGCGACGGTGTTCAGTTGCGCCTCGGGCTTTTCGAAGTAGCGGCGCATCCGGTTCTTTTCTTCTTCCGCCTGTTGCGCTGCGGGGCTAAGCTTGTCCGTTTTATCCATAACGTCTTCGGAAGGGAGAATGGGGAGAAGTGTGCTCATAAGAGTTCGCTCGTTGTTGTTGGTTGGACGAAGAGAGTTCGATGAATGGGCCAGCGCCAGAGAAGTATCTGAATGAGGGCGGCGGCTAAGACGGCGGCGTAAAGGATTTCGTTTGCCAGAAACATCTTCGGGCCGGGTTCAGCCAGAGCAGTGGTGTAGAGGTAGAAAAAACCGAGTACATAAGTGAGGATAGGCAGATTTGGCATCAGGGTAAAGAATGGAATCAGCCAGAGGATGTACCAGGCATAATGAGGGGAGAAGAGGAACATCAAGGTCGCGGCCAGAGCAAAGGCTGGGCGAAGAAAGGCTGCGTCTCCTCCGGAACCAAGATGTTTGACCCGGTTGCTTCCCTCCAGGCTGCTGGTCTTCCAACACCACCCTAGGAGTGCTGCGAAGACTGCGGCGCAGAAGATGTAATAGATGGTGGTGGGAAGTTGGTGCAAGTCGGGAATCCGCTGTGTCAGATCAAGCAGGAAGTAACGAGAGCCACTCGCGAGGCCTTCTTCTTTTACGTAACCGCCGAGGAACCCGAAGACCAGCAGGCCGACGCTTGAATAAGCAGCATATCCGACGGCAACAATCGCAGCGACAGTAGCGGGCATCTTGAAATCGTTGCGCCGGTAGAGAGCAGGCAGCAGCACCAGAGGATAAAGCTTGAGGAGAATTGCGATACTTAAAAAAATGCCTGTGAGGATTGATTGCCTTCGGTAGCGGGCCAGGAGCGCGAGGGCAATGAAAGCCATGGCAGCAGAGTCAAGGTGGCCGGAGCCGGCGATCTCCCAGATGAGGACGGGGCACCAGGCGTAGAGAAGAGTTTGTTCGCGACGGATACCGAGATGATGAAGGAGTGCGATGAGAGCGTACATCGTAACGCCTTCAAAGAGGACCATCACGGTCTTCATAAAGGTGACCGTGGGCGATACCCATGTGACGAGATAGAAGAGTGCCTGTGCCGCCGGAGGATAGATGGTGTGGGCATAGTCGCGGCGGTTGATGTGGTCGAAGATGTCCTGATGAGGCGCTCGTAGAAAAGCGAGGACCGTGTCACCGGGAACGTAGCGGTAGGGACTGATATGAGCGTGCTGAACAATACCGTCCCAGACGTAACGGTAGATATCGGAGGAGAGGTACGGCTCAGAGAATAGAACGGTCAGACGACATGCAATGGCGACGGCGAGGATGATCGGAAAGGTAAACCGGTCGACGGGCTGAGTAAGGATAAGAAGCGCCGCTGCAAGATAGAGGACGCACGACCAGCCGGAGACTCCGGAGAAGCCGATGATGTAGTGGTGGTATTCGACAGGGAGCTGGCGCGTGAGAAAGAAGAGCGCAGTCCCGATGAAAAGTAAGGCGGCATTGGTCTGCCAGGGGCGAACCCAGTGACTATCCGAAGAAGTATTCGCGGTCACGCCTCGCGACTTCGACGCAGGATTGGTTGCGGTGGTCATCGGCTGGCGCTTCCCTGTTGTAGAAGAAGATTATGAAGGAAGTTTTGCGTGTGCTTCGCAGGGTAACCGGGAACGGTGGTGAATGGCGGTGGAGTATTGTGCAGGAGCTCAGCCGTGAGAAGGTCGAGAGTTGGGCCATCGTCCACGTCGTACCAGAGAGGCAGAATGACCACTTCGAGCCTGGCAGCCTTTGCGGCGGCAACGGTTTCTACGAAGACGACGGAGGTGCTCCAGGTGATGTTGGCGAAGGGCTCGGGGTGGGCACGCTTGAGACCGATGAGATAGTAGCCACCATCGTGCGATGGGCCAAGT
Source organism: Edaphobacter sp. (assembly GCA_039922475.1). GTDB lineage: Bacteria > Acidobacteriota > Terriglobia > Terriglobales > Acidobacteriaceae > Edaphobacter. The sequence goes on along the minus strand of JBDTEQ010000162.1, from coordinate 3,176 downwards.
ACGATACGGTCGCCGGGACGCTGCAGTTCGACGATGGCTTGTTCGAACGCAGCAGCAGGGGCGGTGGGGGAATCAGAGTCGATCAGACAGACACTGCCGTAGCCACAGGCAAGAATGTCTTCGGCGGTGGCCAGAAGACGTTGGCCAAAACCGTTCCCGCGCTGTGGGATCAGAGCGAAGCCCGAAGGGAGGAGATTGTCGAAGAGTGCTTCCTCCCCGACCGGAGTGTAGGAGATGATGCCGGCAGCTCTGCCGGATTCAGCCACAGCGGCGATGTTCTCCGTTGTGTCGCGGAGGAAACAGATACTAATTGCGGCAGACTGATCGAGGGTCAGAGGCGGCGAGAGGCGAGTCTTGACTTTACCTGACTGCGGAGCCTTCGCCATAACGACCAGCGCGCATTTTTCTGCTCGCGCTGCAAGTCGATTTGCGGGATCGAGTATCGGATAGGACATGGTGGAGACTGGCATGGTGTCAGGCTGCGCTCCAGCCAGCATGCTGCTCCTCTTGCGTGGAGTCGACCAAGGGAGCATATGCTTTTTCGCAGACCGCGTATTGGTACCAACCATCGTATTGAAGATCGACGACGCCCCAGGGCTGCGAGTGTGTAGCCGCAGAAAACTCGGATGCATTCTTTTCAATAAGGTTACACTCCGCCGAATGGGTAGATTTGCTTATCCACAAAGGTAAACCTTCAGGAGAGACAGGAAATACAACGAATTTTCAGCAAAACGCGACTCTGTGTCGCTCCCTTCGGACGTGCGCCGAAATCACCGTTCTCGCAAGAGGTATTTTCGCAAGCAAAACTGAGGAATTACCGCTCTCATCTAGGTTACGTCGCGCCAATCCAGAATGACCTTGCCGGAGTTGCCGGAACGCATGGCGGCAAATCCTTCTTCATAATCCCGCCAGTTCATGCGATGAGTGATGACGCCTGAGATGTCGAGGCCGCTCTCCAACATAACGGTCATCTTGTACCAGGTCTCGTACATCTCGCGGCCATAGATACCTCGGATGGTGAGTTGATTGAAAACCACCTGATTCCAGTTGATGGAGATGTCTTCAGATGGAATGCCGAGCATGGCGATCCTGGCACCGTGGCTCATATTGGCGAGCATGTCGCGGAAGGCGGATGGATTGCCGGACATCTCCAGGCCGACGTCAAAGCCCTCCTGCATATGGAGTTTTTGCTGGACATCCTTGAGCGCCGTCGCGCGTGGATCGACCGCAAGCGTAACGCCGACCTTCTCAGCAAGTTTGCGACGATATTCGTTGGGATCGGAGATGACAACGTGGCGCGCACCGGCATGTCTGGCAACGGCTGCAGCCATAATGCCGATGGGACCTGCTCCGGTGACGAGAACGTCTTCACCAAGAACCGGAAAGGCCAGCGCGGTGTGAACAGCGTTGCCGAGAGGATCGAAGATAGCCGCAATCTCATGCGGAACGCCGGGACTGTGGATCCAGATGTTGGACATTGGCAGAACGACGTACTCTGCAAAAGCCCCGTTGCGATTGACGCCAACGCCGAGCGTATGGGCACAGAGGTGACGGCGTCCGGCAAGGCAGTTTCGGCAACGTCCGCAGACGACGTGACCTTCACCGCTGACAAGCTGTCCGATGGGGATGTCGGTGACGTTCGAGCCGGTAGCGACGACCTCGCCGACAAACTCATGGCCGATGGTAAGGCCCTTTTTTATCGTCGAGCGGGCCCAGGCGTCCCACTCGTAGATATGCAGGTCTGTGCCGCAGATGCCTGTGGCGAGGACACGAATTTTAACGTCGTTGATACCCATCTCGGGCTCGGGAACGTCCTCGAGCCACAGGCCGCGCTCTTCGCGGCTTTTAACTAATGCCTTCACGGGTAGAACCTTTCCTGTTGCAGACTACGTTGGTCAATCTGTGAGCTTTGCACTAAAGACTGCTTCATAATTCTATTTGGTGTGGAACATCTATGCAGAGAAGCGGTTGTAACCAGATTTCACAGGCCGAAAGAAAGTCAAACGAAGCAATGAATTGACAAAGAGGTATTCAGCCGCTAAAAAGGTGTCCGGGTAAACGATTTCTCAATCGACTGATGGGCTCTGTTTCAGAAAGGCTAAAGTGGCGATCGTTGCGGGAGTCGACTTCGGAACTCTGAGTGTACGGGTAACACTGCTGGATAGTGCCCGCGGCCGTCTGGGAACAGCTTCGGCTGAGTATCCTCTCGCGCGCAGACGCGACGACCCCGACTACGCCACACAGTCGCATGCAGACCAGATGCGCGCGCTGGTTCGCGCTATGCGTCTCGCGCTTGAAGAGAACCACGTCAAAGGGCAGGACGTCGCAGCCATTGCGTTGGATACAACCGGATCGAGCGTGATTCCCGTCGATGCAAACCTGCAACCGCTCGATGACTATTACCTCTGGTGCGATCATCGCGCCCATGAAGAGGCACGCGAGATTACGGAACTGGCACTGGCCGAAGATCTCGAAGCGATTCACTGGTGCGGCGATGTGTACTCTCACGAATGGGGCTTCGCCAAACTACTGCACTGGCTGCGACACAATCCGGAGAAACGCGCCCAGTTCGCAACTGCTCTGGAACACTGCGATATGGTGGCCGCGACTCTCTCCGGCGTCACCGATCCTGCCAAGGTGAAACGCAGCGTCTGCGCCATGGGCCATAAGTGGATGTGGAATCCCAGGTGGGGTGGGCTACCTTCGCAGTCGTTTCTATCGAGCGTCGATCCGCTCTTCGATGGGATACGCGAGAAGATCGGCGGCGAGTATCTGACATCCGATCACATCGCGGGGACACTCACTGAAAAGTGGGCGACCGAGATGGGATTGAAAGCGGGGATTCCGATTCCGGTTGGAGCGTTCGACGCCCATTGGGACGCGATTGGCGCAGGTTGCCGTGAGGGCGATGTAGTCAACGTCGTCGGGACCTCCACCTGCATCATCGCAATGGCAAAGAAGACGGAGCTGGTGCCGGGAGTCTGCGGCGTCGTTCCTGGCAGCGTGCATCCTGCGTACACAGGCATTGAAGCCGGGCTGTCGGCGACGGGAGATATCTTTGATGCGATTGCACGGCGTGCCGGAGTGAAGGTGCGGGAGCTTGCCAAAGGGTTGGAAGACTATCGCGCGGGGCAGACAGGGTTGTTGCGGCTCAGTTGGGACAACGGCGACCGGAC
>JBDTEQ010000161.1:0-4776 GCA_039922475.1 Edaphobacter sp. | reverse complement strand
CCTGATCATAGTGCATCCGGCTGAAGTCCTCGCCGTACCCGGCCCTTCGACCGAACGATGGAAGTTTTCGTGGCATCTCAGGATGATGATGCGGATTATAGAAACCCTGTTGCTCAAAAGGCAAGCTGGACCATAGTTTTGCCGCAAGAAATCGCTTTTCTCTACGAATCCCCAGGTCATCGTCTGGTCGAGCTGTCCTGCAAGGCGACAAACCTACGAGTGAGAAGTAACTGTGAATGTGCATCCGATAAGCAGTGAAGCGTCATTCGTCGCTCCAGGACATTCTGCTGTACACAAGTGAAAATCTTCACCCTGTTAGGTAGTATCGACATATAGAACACAGGGTGTTGCCGCAAATGGGGCAAAACGATAGTGGCACCAGGAGCAAACCACAGGTCCTTCGACTCCGCCTCTCGCGATAAAGCTGCGAGAGCCTGCGCTCAGGATGACACTTCATATAGAAATCGAGGATTTAAGGCCCGCCTATATGTCGATACTGCTAGTATTTACGCGAGCTGAAGATTTCGAGAATTATTGGCCAAGCCGTCTTTCGATCAAACGCCTAAGCCGGATAGACTCATCAAACATCCAGTGGGGATTGACACTTCTTCCTGCACAGGCTCCCCATTGATAGTGTTAGGGCCTTCTTATCCACAACAGGTGGTGTTGTTCTCGTTGATTCTGACGCCGAACGTAGCTAAAGTTATTTCAGTCATACCAATCGGGCGAGAGTCTTTATTCGTCGCCGAAGAGGTCGCATTTGCTCAAGCTCAAGAAAGTCCAGATCCTCGGCTTCAAGTCTTTCTGCGATCGCACAGAGGTCCAACTCTCCGGTGAGGGCATCGCCGCCGTGGTTGGCCCCAATGGCTGCGGCAAATCCAACATCTCCGACGCTATCACCTGGGTCCTCGGTGAGCAGTCCGCCAAGTCGCTCCGCGGCGTCAAGATGGAAGACGTCATCTTCGCCGGCACTCGTGACCGCAAACCCACTGGAATGGCCGAGGTCTCTCTCACACTCGTTGACCCCGAGGTTTACGACAGCGACGGTCTGGACACCGCGCCCGAGATTGTCATCGACGACAACATCCCCACCGACTGGGATGAGACTGGCCTCCGCCAGCAGAGCGCCGAAGAGACCGAAGAGGCGGTAGCAGAGGCACAGCCCGGCACCATCATCGAAGGCGAAGCCAAGGGCCCTCACATCGTTCCGTCCGCGACGGAGCAAGATGCCACAGCCGAAGCCGCCAACCCGAACAACGTCGTTCTGAAGATTCGCCGCCGCAAGTTCGGTCGTGCCCCTGTCCGGGCTGGCGAACTCACCATCACCCGCCGCCTCTTCCGTTCCGGCGACAGCGAATATCTCCTCAATGGCAAAATCTGCCGTCTCCGTGACATTCAGGACATCTTCCTGGGCACAGGCCTTGGTGGGGAGTCCTACGCCATCATCGGTCAGGAGCGAATCGGTCAACTGCTCAGTTCCAAACCCCTCGATCGACGCGCAATCCTCGAAGAAGCCGCCGGCATCACACGCTTCAAAACAAAAAAACGCCTGGCCGAGCTTCGCCTGGAAGCAGCACGACTCAATCTCTCACGCGTCAACGACATCTTCGACGAAGTCACCCGCCAGATGAACACCCTCAAGCGGCAAGCATCCAAAGCCGAGCGCTATGGCGCTCTCCGCGAAGAGCTTCGCACCCGCCTCCGGGTCGTCCTTGCCAGCCGCATGGCCCAGCTCGACGCCGAGCAGACTGCCACTACAGTGAAGATCACTGCTCTCGCAGCTCAAATCGATACGCAAGCTGCGACGGTCGACACCATGGACGCGGAGCACAGCGAAGGAATTCGCACCGGATACACACTAGACCAGCAAATTCGCGACGCAAATACTCAAGCGAACCAGTCCGCCGTCGAACTCGAGCGCATCACCGCACGTACCGCGGCCAATGCCGATCGCATCGCTGAGCTGACCACCCGTCTCATCACCGGTGCCGACGATCTCGCCCAGGCACAAGCGCAGCTCGCGAGCCTTGCCGGCGAACTCGAACAGCATCGCAGCTTCCTCGAGAACGCTACCGCCGAATCCGACAGCTCTCGCGAAGCCGCGCAGAGTCATCAGGGCCATGCTCAGGAGGCTGTTCGTGCCGTTGCCGCCTCAGAGCAGCAGACAGAACAGAATCGCCGGGCATCGATGCAGCTAATGCAGCGAATCGGGCAGACTCGCAACGAAGAGGCCCAGGCGCAGGCATCTCTAGCCAGCCTCGAACGTGAGGTAGAGCGCCTTGCCTCCGAGTCCGATATTGCGAAGCAGGAACTCGAAGCCCTTGGCTTGCAGCGTGGTCAGGTTGCACTCTCCTTCGAGTCCGTCACCGAGCGTCTAAAACGCCTGGAAGCTGAGATCGCCGAACTCCGTCTCCAGATTGAAGCCAGTCGCACGGAAGAGTCTCAATCCAAGCGTCGCGGCGATCAGTTGCGAGGCGAAGTCGCATCCCTCAACGGTCGCCGCAACTCACTCGAAGCCCTCATCAAGGAGCACAGCTACTCCACAGACACCGTTCGCAATATCTTCAAGACCGACACGTACAAACAGAACACCAACGGCATGGCGGCTGTAGGCACGCTGGCGGACTTTCTCGAAGTCGACGGAAAGTACGAGAGTGTCGTCGATGAGTTCCTGCGCGATGAGCTCAACTACATCGTCGTCAAATCCTGGGACGCCGCCGACGCCGGTATGCACCTTCTCCAGACCGACGTTAGCGGGCGTGCGACCTTCCTGGTCCATCCCAACGATGCCCAGGCCAACTTCGCCTTCGCCGAAGGCATGCCCAGCGCCGCCCAGACCAACATTGAGGGGATCGAAGGCGTAATCCCTCTCAAGGAGTGCGTGCGCGTCCTTGACGGCTTCGGCAAATCCCTCGAAGTCATTCTCCCGAAACTCCGCGAAGGTTTCGTCGCTCCCGACTCCTATACTGCCCGCTCCTTAGCGCTCTCGAACCCCCAGGCCTTCTTCCTCTCACCGTCCGGCGAGACCTTCCACAATGTCACCGTCACCGGCGGCCGTGCTCGCTCGCAAGGGCCCCTGGCTCTCAAACGTGAACTGGCCGAGGTCCAACAGACGGTAGAGAAAGCTGAGCAGGCGTTGGCCCAGACCGACCTCCGCACCGCCGATCTCCAGCAACAGATCTCCGCCCTCAGCAACATCCTGGAAGCGAAGACACACGAGCGCCGCGATGCCGAGCGCGAGTCTGCGAACTCCGGCGCAGCACTCCGCCAGATGGAGTCCGAGGTCGCCCGCATCGAACGCCGCCTTCAGGATTGGGCCCTCACCAGCGAACGCAATCGCGATGCCCGCAATCAGAAAGTCGATCTCATCGCCCGCTTCCAACACGAGGCAGCGACCTTCGAAAGCGAGCGCACTACTCTAGAAGCCAGCCTCGCCACTCTCCAGGAGCAATTAGATCAGCTCCGCAGCCGTCGCGAAGAGCTGCAACAAGCGGCAGCCACGGCCTCCGTTGCGCTCGCCAGTCTTGAAGAGCGCCGTCGCAATGCCGCCGCAAACTTCGAGCAGACCAACCGCATCTACAGCGGACAGAGTCAACGCATCCAGCAGCTCGGACAGCAGCTCGACACCTCCGCTGCAGAAAAAATCCGCCGCGAGGAGGAGAGTGCAACCCTCGCCGTCCAACACACCGAGCTCTCCGAACTACGCGCCACCGCAGTAGCCGAAGCCACCCGTCTCACCGGCGAAGCTGCCGAACTCCGCACCGCCATGGCCGAGCTCGATCAGCGTCTCCGCAGCCTGCGTCACGAGACCGAAGCTCTTCGCGAGCAGCGCGCCGGTCTGACTGCGCGTGCCGCCAAGCTCGCCTCCGATATCGAACATATCGATGCCACCTGCCTCAACGATCTTGGCATTGAAGCCATCACCTTACGCGAAGACCAGGCCATCGCCCGCATTGAAGGTGACGCCTTGCACACCGAGGAGGAAGAGGCCCGCGCCCTCAAGCAGCGCCTCGAAGCTATGGGCCCTGTAAACATGATGGCTCTTGAGGAGTACAACGAGACGGTCACCCGCCACGCCTTCCTCGAAACTCAACGCAAAGATCTCCTCGACTCCATCGAAAACACGCAGGCATCCATCAAGGAGATCGACGACGTCTCCCGCTTGAAGTTCGACGAAGCCTTCAAGGTCATCAACGAAAATTTCTCCGTCACCTTTAGCAAACTCTTCGGCGGCGGCCAGGCCTTCATGAAACTCACCGACGCCGAAAACTCCAACGAGAGCGGCATCGACATCGTCGCCTCTCCTCCAGGCAAGAAACTACAGAACATCCTCCTGCTCTCGGGAGGAGAAAAGGCACTCACTGCGCTCTCGCTGCTGGTCGGAATCTTCCAGTTCCAACCTGCTCCCTTCTGCATCCTTGACGAGGTCGACGCTCCACTCGACGAGACCAACGTAGGCCGCTTTGCCAAGCTCCTCCACGACATGAGCGCTTCCACCCAGTTCATCGTAATCACCCACAGCAAGCGCACCATGGCACAGGCCGATGTTATCTACGGCGTCACCATGCAGGAGCCCGGCGTCTCCAAGATCGTCAGCGTCAACCTCAACCGCCACGACTCCGCGGACAATCGCCGTGCCGTAGCATGATGCAATCATCCATCGAAGCTATCTCTTTGCGCAGCTGGAGCGATCTACACTCGCTCCAGCGTCTTTTTCAGCCTCAGCTTTGACTACAGAAATCTTCGCCCACTACTCAGCCGCCAGTCTCTCAAAAA
>JBDTEQ010000160.1:0-2800 GCA_039922475.1 Edaphobacter sp. | reverse complement strand
ATGTTGCTGTCGAGGTCGAGATAACGGGTTGTGTTGTTGGAGTTTCGGCTCTCGATCAGCGGGCTGAAGGGTTGGTACGAAGCGACCTGAATGAAATGGACGTCGTTGGCCGTGACGCAGGCACCGTTTGCGTAATTCTGCAAACCGGTCGAGCAAACGCTGGTGGCAACTGCTTGTGCGCGTGTATTGACCGGAGCATGAATGTTGCCGATGTTTGGACGGGAGAAGGAATCAGAGACACCGTCCAGGTTGCGGTCGAAGCCGTTGGTCACGGTATAGGGTGTGCCGCTTTGCACGGTGAGGATTGGGGCAACGGACCAGCCTCCAACAACCTCATTGAGGAAGCGGTTTTTGACGCCGCGAATCTGCAATTGCAAGGTGCCGACCAAGATATGGCGACGATCGTTATCCGCGGGGCCGTAATCTATGTGGCGAAGGGAGCCCACCTGAGACGGCGAGTGCGACAGATCCTGCGGCGACGAGTTGGTGCCGAAGACTTCTGTAATAAGATCCAGGTTCTTCGACCAGGTGTAAGAGGATGAGAGGGAAAGTTGACCGGCGACAGTATTGATTGCGCGGCGACGAACCTGAACCTGCAGCGAGTGGTAGTTCGAGGTAAGACCGGAGTCCCGCGTCTGAATTATGCCACGATTTGGAAAGAGACGAAGGGTCTGCGATCCGTAGAGCGCTGTATTTTGGGTTGCCGTTGAGGTAAAGGTCGCGTTAGGCAGGGCCGGGTTGAGTGGATTGGTATAGAAAAGCTGGCGGCCAAGCGAGACCACGTAGGCTACATCCAGAACGACGCTTCCGGGAAGCTGTTGCTGGACGCCGAGGGAAAAGTGATGGTAGTACGGGTTCCGGATGCCCTGGCGCAGAACAGACGAGATTGTCGAATATGGCGTGAGGGGTAGTGGCGTCAAAGTGGGAAGAACCGCCGACAGGTTTGACAGGCCGCGAGGAGTCGTAGCTGTCGAGTTACTTGGGACGGGGGTGTTCGCCAGCGCGTTGGGCGAAGCAGCCGCTATGTTTGAGAGCAAGTTGTTGAAGAAGGTATCGTAAGTTACCTGGTAACCGCCTCGAATGACCATCGAGCCGTTGGCGTACCCATGGGGATTGTAGGCGAAGCCGACGCTGGGGCCGAAGTTGTTGTTATCCTGATTGACCCGCGCGGTAGATGTGGCATCCGCATCTGTGAACCCTGTAAAAGCGGGCGACTTGAAGATGTTGGCCGGCTGACCGAAGTTTTCGTAGCGGAGGCCATAGGTGAGGGTGAGGCTTGGAGTGACCTTGTAAGTGTCCTGCAGGAAGCCAGCAACGGTGAAGAGATTCGGGTGATAGCGACCGCTGCCGAAGACAATATTTACAGGACCGGTAGAGGTTCCGCCGTAGTTATCGATGAAGTTGGCCAGCCCTGTGATAGCGCCGCCCGTAAATGCGTTGTTTGCACTAATGGAATAGGTAACCTGGCCTCGGCTGTTGATTGGAGCGGACTGGGCTGCGAGCTGACGGAGGATGTCGACTCCGCCGCGAATGGCATGACGTCCGCGCGTATAAGTGATTGCGTCCTGGTATTGGAAGTTGTTCGAGATACGGCCCTGCGGGAAGGTAGCGCTTAATGCCAGATTAGAGGCTCCCGAAAATCCTATGTCGGGCAGGGTTAGACCTATACTAGTCGCATCCGCCGGGAAGAACCCGATGTTCGTGCGGGTGAAGCCGAAACGGAACTCATTGACCAAATTATTCGTAATCGTATAGATATCGTTGAAGTTGACTCCAAAGGTACGGGATGTCGAAGGGACGTCGAACCTGGGATCGAAGCCTATGACGCCGCCAATATTGTCAGAGGTAGTGTCATATAAGAAGCGGACCATCAGATTTTGCTTCTGCGACACAAGGTGATCCACGCGAGCGAGATAGTTGGTGTTCGGGTTGATCTCGGCGGTGGGACGAACGTACTGGCCGAATTCGGCGGTCTGGCCAGTGCGCGCTCCGCCGAAGCAAGAGGTGGATGCGAGACCGGCAGGGAGCGCGGTCGAGATCGTGCTGGACCCTGTACCGGTTGCTCCACGCGCCGAACCAATGAGGGCGAGGTAAGAGGCCACATTCGGGCATGACGCTGCGAGGGTCTGAAGGTACGCGTTTCCGTTGGCGGTGGGGATAATATAGGCCGGAGCGCTGGCAGCTGCCTGGTAACGATCAAACTGGCCCGCGCCAAAAAAGAAGGTCTTGTCGTGCCCGTCATAAAGATGAGGGATATATACAGGACCACCAATAGTGAAGGCTGGAATGTTTTCGTGGAAGACGTTCTTGAGAACCGTGGTGCTTCGGTTGTTGAAGTTGATTCGCTGAATATTGTTGCTGGCGTTCATCACCTGACTGCGATAAACCTCTGCGAGGGTGCCATGCAGCGCATTGGTGCCCGACTTGGTAACCTGGGTGATGACGGCGCCACCTGCGCGTCCGTATTCAGCCGTGAAATTGGACGTCTGGAAGCTGACTTCCTGCAGCTCGTCATTATTGGTAATGGCGAACTGCGGCCCGGTAACCGAGATGTCATTGTTCTGGAGGCCATCGAGAAGGAAGTTGTTGGAACGAGCGCGCGCCCCGTTGACCGCACCAATGCCGGCATCGAGCGAACCAGCCTGATTGGAGCGCACGACACCGGGGGCAGTGAGTATAAGGTTAAGCGAGTTCTGCCCAACGATTGGCAGTTGAGCGAGCGCGACAGAAGAGATCGTGTCGCTACGCACCGCGTCCTCCGTCTGCAATTCAACCGACCGAGCGGACGAGACTTCCACTT
>JBDTEQ010000159.1:0-19746 GCA_039922475.1 Edaphobacter sp. | reverse complement strand
ATGGGAGACGATGTGCAGAGTTTGAAGGCCGGGGTGATGGAGGTGGCCGATGTGTTTGTGGTGAACAAGAGCGACCGCGGCGGGGCGGAGATGGTGGAGCAGGAGATTGTTGCGATGCAGGGGTTGGAGCATCGAACGGCACATCGAACGGCACATCGAACGGCACGGGTAGAGAAGCGGATCTCTCCGTTGCCCGCTGCGCGCCTCGGTCGAAATGACCGTTCTGTGGGGGATGCCGGTGGCGACGACAGCATGTGGGTTCCTCCTGTGGTGCGGACGGTGGCGACGACGGGGGAGGGTGTGAAGGAGTTGATGGAGGCGGTGCGGCGATGCGCGGCGGAGAAGGGTAGCCGGCGAGTGAGGATGGAGGGTGTGATTGGCGGTGGAGGGCTGGGGCTGGATTTGCGTTTGGATCATTTGGGAGTGGCGGTGAAGAGTATTGCCGCGGCGCGGGGTTTTTATGAGGCGCTGGGATTGACGGTGAGTCACGAAGAGACGGTGGAGCACGAGAAGGTGAAGACGGCGATGTTGCCGCTGGGAGAGAGCCGGATCGAGTTGCTGGAGGCGACAGAGGCGGATTCGACGATTGGGAGGTTTATAGCGAAGCGTGGGGAGGGGCTGCACCATATTGCTGTGCATGTGGATGGGATTGATGCGATGTTTGCGCGGCTGACGGCGCAGGGCGTGAGGCTGGCGAGCGATTCGGTGCGTGTGGGTGCGGGGGGGCATCGATATTTTTTTGTTCATCCGGCGAGTACGAGCGGTGTGTTGCTGGAAGTTGTCGGGGATCGCGTTGCGGCGTCTACTTCTACTTCGCTTGAGGATGGGGATTGATGCGGGTTCTGTTGATCCACACGGCTGGAGGCGAGGGCAGCGTTGCGCTGGCGGATACGGAGGCTGCGTCCGCGATCGTTGCGACGGAGGTGCTGCCGGGGAGAAGTTCGTCGGAGCTGCTGGTGCCGGCGGTGCGGCGGTTGATGGAGGCGCGTGGGTGGAGGTTGGGCGAGTTGGCGGCAGTGGTGGTGGTGCATGGGCCGGGTTCGTTTACGGGAGTGCGCGTGGGATTGAGTGCGGCGAAGGGATTCTGCGAGGCGAGTGGCGTGCCGCTGATCGGGGTGTCGCGGCTGGCGTTGCTGGCTTCTTGTGGTGATGGCTCGGCTGGTTCTGTACATGCTGTGCTGGATGCGGGACGCGGCGAGTTTTATTACGGAGAGTATGTGGGGTGGCGTTGCGTGCGCGAGATGTTGATGCGTAGAGAGGATCTGCCGGTTGCGGCTGCTGGCGGGGTGATTGTGGCGTGCGAGGCGAAGGTGGCGGAGGCGCTGGCCGGGGGGCTGGCTGGGGGGCTGGCTGGGGGGCTGGCTGGGGGGCTGACTGGGGTTGAGCTGCGGATGGTAGAGGAGCCTTTGGCGGGAGATGCTCTGCCGTTTGCTTTGGAGCGGATTGCGGCTCAGGATTTTGATGATGCGGCGACGCTGGATGCGAATTATCTGCGACGAAGCGATGCGGAGATCTTTGCGAAACCTTCGGTTGGGCAGGCTGCTAGATGAGTGTTGCGGGATTTCAGGTTCGGTTCGCAGTGGCGGGTGATCTGGCTGAGGTGGTGGCGCTGGAGCGAGGTGTTGCGGAGGCTCCCCATTGGGCGGAGACGGAGTATGCGGCGATCGTCTCAGAAAGCGAGAGCGAGGGAGCGGTTCGGCGGTGTTTCTTTGTTGCGGAGGCGGCGGGTAGGTTGATTGGTTTTGCGGTGGGGAAGGTGATTGGCCTGGGGAGCGGCGGGGCCGGCGAAGTGGAGAGTGTGGTCGTGTCGACGGCGGCGCGGCGCGGGGGAGTGGGGATGGCGCTGTGCACTGCGATTTTGGACTGGTGCAAGGGGCAGGGAGCGGCGGGGGTGGAGCTGGAGGTGCGAGTCGGGAGTGCAGGAGCGATTGCGCTCTATAGCGGATTGGGATTTGTGGTCGCCGGACGGCGTGGGTGGTATTACAAGGACCCCGCGGAGGATGCGTTGCTGATGCGTCTGGATTTGGTTGGGTTTCACCGCATTTAAGTGAAGGCGAGTAATCCACATTGCAGTGGCTGCCGGGTGTGTGATAGCTTTCGCGTGTCGGTGACGTTGTTGTGAGATGTCGTTTGTTGCTGGAGGTAGAACCCTCGTGCAAACCGCAAAGTTCACGGAGCTCCCTGAGACTGCTTCACTTCCTTCCCTCCAACAGCTAATGCAGGAACACAGTTTGTACGCACGCAGGCTGGAGACGTTGCGTGCAAAGGTGTTTCTGACGGATGCGGACCAGTTGGAAGAGGTGCGGCTGAAAAAGCTGAAGCTGAGCCTGAAGGATGAGATGGAGCGGCTTCGGCGGCTGGGAGCGTCTTAGCTTCAGGCTGGATAGCGGTCGGCTGGGCTCGGTTGCGCCCCTGAGTGAAGGTGTGTGTGGCCTTATAATCGAATACTTATGGTGCGAGATGGTTTCTTCTATGCCTTAGGGCTTGGGGCGGTGGCGGTGGCGCTCTGGTATATGAGTATGCCTGGGTGGCTGCTGGCGTTGCCGATCGTGCTGGCGGCGTTTTTTCTTTGGTTTTTCCGCGATCCGAACAGGACGATTCCACAGGCACCGGGACAGGTGGTTTCGCCGGGCGATGGGGTTGTGACGGAAGCGGAGTGGATTGAGACAGTGAGCGGAAGCCGGTTGCGGCTGAGCATCTTTTTGAATGTCTTCGATGTGCATGTGAACCGCTCGCCGGTGGGCGGAGTTGTGAAGGTGTGCGAGTTTCGCAAGGGGTTGTTCATGAATGCGATGAACCCTGAGTCGGTGCTGAATAATGAGCAGACGCTGATTACGATCGATGCTGGCGGATACGAGGTCAGCTTCAAACAGATTGCGGGGCTGCTGGCGCGGCGGATTGTGTGCAATCTGAAGGTGGGCGACCGGGTGGAGCGGGGACAACGCGTTGGCTTGATCAAGTTCGGTTCGCGGGTGGATGTGCTGATTCCGGCGGAGGCGAACCTGAAGGTGAAGATGGGTTCGCGGGTGAAGGGCGGATCGACAGTGCTGGCTGTGCTTCCGGAGCTTTTTGTGCACAAGAAGAGCGCTGCGGCGGCAGTGGTGGCCTGATGACAGACGAGGCGCAAACATCCGGTCGGCAGGCGAGACGCCAACCTAGCCGCGGCATGTATGTTCTGCCATCGTTGTTTACAGCGGGCAACATGGCTGCGGGGTATTACGCGATTACGCAGAGTATTCAGGGGTCTGCAGCGGACCCGAGCTACTTCGATCGGGCTGCGCTGGCGCTGGGCATCGCGGTTCTGTTCGATGGGCTCGACGGCATCATTGCAAGAATGACAAACACGGCGAGCGACTTTGGCAGGGAGCTGGATTCGCTTGCGGATGTGATTACGTTTGGAGTAGCGCCTAGCCTGCTTGCGTATATCTGGGGATTCCGCATGTTGCCGCTGATGGAGCATCCGGACATGCGGCAACAACTGACGCATATTGGCATCTTTGTCTGCTTTATCTTTCTTATCTGCGGAGCAAGCCGGCTGGCGAGATTTAACATCAGCATCAATCCCCAGCCGCGCAATCCTGGGCGGCCTGGGAAGAAATACTTTGTAGGGATGCCTATACCCGCAGGCGCCGGTGTCATCAGTTCGGTGATCCATTTTCAGAAGGGTTCACCGATCGATAATCTGTGGATTGCGCTGGTGTGGTTGTGCCTGCTGCTGTTTACCAGCTTTCTGATGGTGAGCAACTGGAGGTTCTGGAGCGCGAAGGAGATCACGGTTGGCGCGCGGCATCCGTATCGGCTGTTCACCCTGATCGTGGCCATTGGCGCGTCGATTGTGTTGTATCACCGGTACATGCTGATCATCATCGCGATGGCGTACCTGGTGTCGGGTGTGGTGGCGCGGCTGGCGTATTCGTGGAGCAGGGAGCGACGACGCTCTGCCCTTGTGAGCCGGCAATAGCGGATCGGGATCTGTCTGAAAGATGGACGCGGCGATTGCAGACTGCAGAGGAGTGTTACGAAAGACGATGACGAATAGCGTGTATCGAGTCGGGATTGCCGGGGCGTCTTCGCTGGTGGGGAAAGAGTTGAGCGATGAGCTTGGCGCATCGTCATTGGCGACATCGGAGTTTGTGCTGCTGGATGAAGACGACGCAGCGGGGCAGGTGATTGCGGCAGCCGATGAGGTCTCATTCATCCAGCGGCTTGAAACATCTTCATTCGACCGGATGGACTTTGTCTTCTTTGCGGGCGAGGATGCGATGACGAAGAAGTATTGGCTTGATGCGCGTCGCGCGGGTGCCAGCATCGTCGATCTTACCTATGCGCTGGAAGGCGAGAAGGATGTTCTGGTGCAGGCTCCCTGGGTAGCTGAAGCGATTGGGGAGAAGATGCCGGGTCATTTGCCGGATTTGAATACGCCGGCTGTAGTGGCGGCGCATCCTGTGGCGGTGATGCTTGCACTGGTTGCCGGAAGACTTCGGGCAAAACTGACTGTGGCGAGCGTTGCTGCGACTGTGATGGAACCGGCGTCGGAGCATGGCCGGGCGGCGATGGATGAGTTGCATCAGCAGACGGTGAATCTACTTTCATTCCAGACGCTGCCACGCGAACAGTACGATGCACAGGTATCATTCAATCTGCTGCCGGAGCTGGGTGAGGCCGCGAAGGTGAAGCTGAGCGTGACGGAACAGCGGATTCGACGACACTATGCAGTTCTGGCAGATGGGCAGTTGCCGGCGCTGGCTTTGCAGGTCGTGCAGGCCCCGGTGTTTCATGGATATGTTCTTTCCATGCTGGTGGAGCTTGGCAACGACGCCAGTGTGGACGAGGTAGAAGCGGCGCTGGCTGGGGAGCACATCGACGTGGTGAGCGGTGAGTCCGATGCGCCCAGCAATTTGAGTGCGGCGGGACAGGAAGACATTATGGTGCGGGTGAAGAAGGACTCTGGTGAAGAAGAGAAGGGAACGCGCTTCTGGATCTGGCTGGCTGCCGACAATCTGAAGCTTGCCGCACTGAATGCGATTGCCTGCGCTGCTGAGTTGCGACGACTGCGCCCGCTGGGGAAGGTGCAGTAGCGGGTTTAGAGCAAATTCGTAGTTGGTGTAGGGGCCAGAAGAACAAGCAGCAGCAAAGACAAAAACGAATACGGGGATTCTGAGCTGCGCTCAGAATGACAACTCTTTTAATTCTCAGAATGACAGGCTTTAAGTCCCCTACACCAGTTAGGGAAGGTACAGTGCGGGTTCTTATTGGAGCTGCGGTGTTTTCTTCGATTGGTGATGGATCAAATCATGCATCTGCAGGTAGACGCCGTTCGTCCATCCGAAGCCGACGACGTTGCTTTTATATCCGGTTGCGACTGCGGTGTTTGCGGAGCCGCTGACTATGTTGTATTTTTCGCGGATCGTGGCGTCAGTCAGAAAATTCTGAAGGATGGTTTGAGAGAATTTTCCGGCGATGCGAGTTGCGTCTTCGATGAAGCCATATTGTGCGAGACCCTTGATGGCGAGCCAGTTTACAGGAGCCCAGCCGTAGGGAAGATCCCACTGGGTGCCGGAGTTTGTGTCGCTCATGGCGAGCCCGCCTTCGTACTCAAAGAGCGGGAGGTGACGCACAAGCGATTTGGCTTGCAGTGGAGTGGCGAGTTGCGACCAGAGCGGGTAGAAGGCCGTGAGGTAGTTGTAGGTCGATTGTTTCTGCGTAACGAAGTTGTAGTCGTAGAACATTGCGCCGGTGGAGTTCCAGAGATATCTGTTGATGGCTTTGCGTCTTGCGGCAGCGCGGCGTTTCCACTTGACTGCCTCCGGGCGGCGGCCAAGAAGTGTGGCGAAGTGGGCCATGTCCAGTTCGTATTTGTAGAGAAGACTGTTGAGGCATATGGGGGCGTAGTCTTCGGTTGAACCGCTGAATGGACCGAAGCGAAAGCTGGTATCGAAGCCCGATTCGCGCATGGCTCGATCACCGTGATAGAAGTTCGCGGTAAGGCGATGGCCGTCGAGGTAGGCGTGTGCGCAGACTTTGGAGGCTTCGATATTACAGCTGATCTTCGCCAAAGCAGCGGCTTGCGCGGGGGTTGGATTGTCGGGAGCGTCGATGAGATAGCGGGTGGGTACCTGGGGATGGTCCAGAAGCCAGCGGATCACATCGGGATAGTAGTCGCTGTCGTCGGCCATCTCGGGAACGGGACCTTCGCCGATGTCGTAATAGCGTGCGAGACCGGTGTCTCCAGCCTGGTGGACCGGTGAGATCCAGAGTGCGTAGTCGCGTTGTGCGTAGCTGTAGGCTTTGGCGAGCCATGCTTTTGTGAGGGGCTTGCGACCGGGGTGCTCGTAGACGTCGCGAATCATGGAGGTAAGAAATGGCGGCTGAGAACGGGTAAAAAAGTACGTGCGATTTGCATTGAGGATGGCTCCGTAGTTTTCGATCTCGAAGAAGAAGTTCTCGACCATGTTTCGAGCAAGCTCTGTCCGTTTGTCTTTGACGAGGCCGAGGATGATGAAGTAGCTGTCCCAGCCGTACATTTCGTTGAAGCGGCCTCCGGGCACGACGTAGCGATTGGGAAGATAGAGCAGGCCTTCGACAGGAATTTCGGAGACGCGGACGTCTCCCATGTGGACGATCCTGCGGGGGAGGTGACGTACCTCGACGGCGCATTGCTTTTGGACAATGGCAACAGCGGGCGGGATCTGCATGTCCGCGGGTAGATAAAGTACGGGATTCGATTTCACCTTCGGGTCGACGAGCGATTTGCAGTCGTTCATGGAACGAGAGAGCGTGTTCCAACTACTGTCTATGTAGGTCAGGATCTTCGCATTTGCGGCTGCATCCTGAGCGGTAGATTGAGCACGCAGATTGGTTGGAAGTGATGCCAGGGCGACGAGCAAGATGCGGAGGTGGAGCGTCCAATTCCTCGGATCTATTGAAAGCCTTGTCTGAGACGTCTGAGACATAGATTGAATTGGATGCTCGATTATGACGATAGAACGCTTGATGTGCGCAGTCTGACTTACACTTTCAACGAGACCACCTTCACGAATAAGGCAGACGTTCGATGACAAAGACAGAGATGCGCATTGGGATTGATCTGGGCGGAACAAAGATCGAGGCGCTTGCGATTGACGATCGGGGCGTTGAGCTGGCGCGGCATCGCATCGATACGCCGCGAGACGACTATGCGAAGACGGTTGCGGCGATAGTTGATCTGGTTCATCGCCTGGAGACGGAGACGGGAAGAAGGGGCACAGTTGGAGCAGGTATCCCTGGGAGTATTTCGAGGATTACCGGGCTTGTGAAGAATTCGAACTCTACCTGGCTGAATGGCCGTCCGCTGGATAAAGATCTGACTGACGCACTTGGTCGCGAGGTGCGGGTGGCGAATGATGCAAACTGTTTTGCGGTCTCTGAAGCTACCGACGGAGCCGCGGCGGGCAAACGTGTTGTGTTCGGAGTGATTCTTGGGACGGGATGCGGCGGTGGAGTTGCGATCGACGCTCGCGTTCACGACGGGCCGAATGGTGTTGCGGGCGAGTGGGGGCACAATCCATTGCCGTGGCCGAGGCCGGAAGAGTATCCCGGACCGATGTGCTACTGCGGCAAGCGAGGATGTATGGAGATGTGGGTTTCAGGTACGGGGATTGCGTTGGACTATAGAACGGCGACCGGTAGTGCGAAGACGACACAGGCAATTGAGTCTGAGTTTGAGGCCGGCGATCGGGAGGCTGTGGCGGCCATGGCGCGATTCGAAGCCCGGCTTGCGCGGGGATTGGCACAGGTGATCAATATTCTTGACCCCGACGTGATTGTGATTGGGGGCGGTGTGTCCAAGATGAAACATATTTACGAGGCGATTCCTAAAAAGCTGGTGGAGTTTGTGTTTGGTGAAGAGGTATCGACGCCGATTGTGCAAGCCTTGTATGGGGACTCGAGCGGTGTTCGCGGCGCGGCGTGGCTCTGGCCCAATCGGTAAATTTGAGAGGTGACGATGCGCCGCTTTCAAGCTCAGAGTTTCTCGAACTCCTATGCGATTAAGATCTTCTAAGCGCAAGTTGGTGGCGATATTGCTGCTATGCGATACTGGATTTACTCAGTGCAGCGCAATGAATACCAGAATTAATGCTGTTGGGGTTCAAGCTGCCAAATTGGGTTTAGCAAGGCTCAGTTAAGCCACTATTTTAAATGGCTTGAGGGAAATCGCCGGGATGGCGGAACTGGCAGACGCAGCGGACTCAAAATCCGCCGAGGGCAACCTCGTGGGGGTTCGATTCCCCCTCCCGGCACCAATAGATTGAACGAGTTAGGAAATCAACGCATCTTCGGATGCGTTTTTCTGTGCCCAAACTGTGCCCAAACTGAATCGGTTGTGAGGGGTGATGGCAGAATCTTAGGAGGAGAGCAATTCACTGTGAGTGAAAATCAACATCTTGTCCGTGACGTGGTTGTCCAAACGACGGTGCATGATCTCCGAGTTTCGGATGAGCTTTTCCGCAGAGAGCCACCAATCGACGGAAGAGTCGAATTGACCGACGATCTTTGGATTGGATCATTGGGTTTGGACGCAGTTGAGGCAGTCCTTGACGCTTGCGGTCCACCGGGTTTGAACTTTAGGCCTACTCGGCAGTTTGGTCATCACTATTGCGTAATCAGAGAGCAAAGACATTCGCACTTCCCATCCGTAAAGTGGGACGAAGACCAGAGGCTCAGAGACTGTATCGCGCTGTCGCGTCTCGTCCATCCGACAACGATCTCGACGCATTTCTCCGCGCGTTTGTTTTACAAGAACGCCGAGCTTTCAATGATCGTTCCAGGACCTACAGGCGGGTTGGGAGCCTATGCATTCGTCAACGGCCCGGTTTGGCGAAATTGGCTTACTAAATCTGATGCAGCAGAACTTGGCAATTTGCTCGCTCTGTATGATTTTGGCCGGATGCCAAATCGGTTGCGTCGGGCAATGAGGCACTTTCAATACGCCTCCCTGACGTACGAGTTCGACGTGCGGTTTACGCTCGTCGTCACCGGCCTCGAAGCACTTGTTAATACGCGCGACAGCAACGTATCAGCTCAGTTCAAGAAGCGACTGTTATTGACAGCTCAAGATGTGGGAATGATCGTTTCCGAAGAGCAGGCAAGAGAAGCCTATTCCTACCGCTCAAACCTTAGTCATGGACAGCGCTTGCAAGGGAACGATATCGAGCGGCAGACCAGATCCAGCTACGAGATGCTCGAAACGCTACTGCGCAAACTTATAAAGAAGGCTATAGACGATCAAGTATTTTCGGGGCGATTCGAGTCTGAGACCACTATCGACGCTGCGTACCCGATTTGACCATTTTTCTGCCCATTGACGGCGGTAAGATATTTACAAACGCAGCTCTGAGAAGAGTTTCCATGAATACGGGATTGGTGCGCAGACTGTCGCCAGAAGAAGAGGAGACTCGCCTTTAAGCGAGAGGAGTTGGCTCGGCTGGAATTGAAACTCGCCGAAGAGGAACTCTGTCTCGCCAGTTTGAAAGCTGAGCTTGCGGCCTTTGAGGGTTTGTACCTTCGTCAAGTGGGCATTCTCTATGCCGAACTCGATGAATGGAATGCACGCGTGGCTGATTTGCGAGCCGAGCAGGCTGGAACTCTCGAAGCGCAGATCGAAGCCGCGGCGGCACGGGCACAGGCTGAGGAGTCCCGCTCGGCTGTGCATGGGGAGGCCGCAGAGGTTCAGCCCTTTACGCCGTCACCCGAATTGAAGAAGCTCTATCGTGAGGCTGCGAAACGGGTCCACCCAGATGCGGCTACCGATGAGTTGGATCGCGCGCGACGTGAGCAACTTATGAAGGCAGTGAACCAAGCCTATTCGGTTGGGGATGAGGACGAACTCCGACGCATTCTGGATGGTCTGGGTTCTCGTCCAGACGCGGTAAAAGGTTCGGGTGTTGCATCCGACCTGATACGTGTATTGCGGCAATTGAAACAAGTCCGAGACCGTATCATTGCTATCGACCAGGAGATGTTAGTCCTCGCCGAAACGGAATTGGCCAAACTAAAGGCAAAGGCTGACCTCGCAGCGGCGACAGGACGGGATGTACTTGCGGAGATCGCTACGAAGATTCAGGGCCAGATAAACGTTACACGGCAAGTGTTCAAGGAATCTGGCCATGCGAAGAATTAGCAAGCATGACCGGTATTGCCGACGCTTTCGCGACCGGGATATGACCGTCTCGTGGTTGGAAGTGGCGCTGTCTTTTTATTATCTGTAGGGACGCTCAACAGCCACCCAAAGGGAAGACGATAATATGAGCGATGAAGGCGAACATACACGAAAGTTAGTCCGATCAAAGTCTGCAGCCCTTACCAGGCTAGGCCCAACGCCTCTTATTAGCCGAGGAATAGAAGCCTTAATTGTTGCCGAGGAAGCAGACGAATGGCTCCGTAAGGGGCTGGCGTTTCGATCAGAAAAGCGCTATGAAGACGCTCAGTTGTGTTTTGAGAAGGGCTTGGCAATCGATCCAAACCACATGTCGTTATTGGTTGAATGTGCCGCCATTCATATGGACAGTGATTTGGAACCGCGAAACTATTCGGTTGCCGTCGCGTATTTCACCAGGGCAGCTGAACTCGGTCATTCTACTGCGCAACTTTGGCTAGGCTACATGTACGAGGCCGGAGAAGGTGTCGATAGAGATATAGAACACGCCCTTTACTGGCTTCTTAAGTCCACTGCTCAGAAGAACCCGGATGAGGCTGGACATTGGACGCCCGGCACAGCGCAGTCATCGCTCAAGAACCTTTATGCTGAAAATCCCAAACTACAGACAGACCGTGAGCGTATAGAGGCAAGAGCTTCGGATGAGGAAACGCCGCCGCACCCTACATCAGTTGCAGAGCCCAGAAATCTAGTACCTGACCTCCGTGGAACGAGTATTCCTGATTCTGCGTTACCGGGCTTGGATTCCGAAGAATCCATCAAAGTGGTCTGCGCTCACCTCTTCGAGCCAAGACTAATAGGCCAGTTCATGAGCTATGAAGATGCCCGTGCATGGTGTCGTGAGTTTGTTCAGGCGGTCGTTCAAGGTCGAAGCGCGATGGCTGCTTCTCTCTACAGAACGATGGAATGCGATGTCATTCTGAACCTTAAGGATTCGCCTGTTCCCTCCTTGCTTAACCCACCGTTCAGCATCGCTAGCAGGGATGGCATTGTCCCTAGCCTGCCATGGAGAACTCCGGGTCATGAGGACACGCTGATCAGTATTGTG
Source organism: Edaphobacter sp. (assembly GCA_039922475.1). Taxonomy (GTDB): domain Bacteria; phylum Acidobacteriota; class Terriglobia; order Terriglobales; family Acidobacteriaceae; genus Edaphobacter. The sequence continues at coordinate 8,503 of JBDTEQ010000159.1, read as the reverse complement.
TCCGGCAGATCAAGTTCCGTTACTCCGTTCGGCGAACTACTCCAAATCGCCTTCATAATGGCGGGTGGTCCCGGAGACAGCGTTAGCACAGCGTTTCGAGTTCGTGCCCCAACCCAAACGGTGAGGGCCTTTGCTGAGCACTGGATGATGCGCCTGTATAAAGCGTCATACGTCGCAGGGATACACTTCAGCCTCGCACCGGATAGCGACGGAAGACTGTTTAGCAAGCACAATTTAAAGTCGCCCAATGGACATCAAGAATCAATCTTCTTTGAAACGACACAATCACTGAGCCGCGAATACCTGGACTTCACCGAGTTCTTGAGTGAATATGAAGACGCTGCGCGTGTGCGAATCACTCCCGCACCCCAGAAACACTCCACAACACAATCGCCCAACTCCTCCCAGCTATCAACCAAAAGGACACAATAGCTTGGTTCCGACTGCCTTTTACCTGTATGCCTGCGGGTAATTTGCTCTAGATAAAGCATTGTGTGATTCCCTGGAGATGAAGCGAAGTGAATTGGAACTAGCATTGACTGGATGCTGATCAGTTTTGAGAAATTGCTTTGTTTAGTTCTTATGCATCAAGGACCGTATGCATTTCACCGTTTCTTCCAGCTCATGGATCGGCACACATTCGCGGCTGCTGTGAGCCGTTTGCATATCTCCTGCACCGAATACGACGACTTCTTCAGCCACTGACGCGAGGACGCTTGCTTCTGAGCCGAACGGGATGGAGGTTGCCGATTGTCCGGTAATTGTTTCGATCGCTTGAACTAGCTTCGAGTCTGGGGCCGACTCGAAGCCGATCTGCTGTCGCAGAATGTGAAACGTGTACTGGAAATTCGGATCGGAGTTTTTGAGCGTCTCCGCGATGCTGGAGATGGCCGCTGGGACGGTATCGGGCGGTTGGCCTGGAATCGGCCTCCACTCGAGCTGGAACTTGCATTGACCTGGGATTATGTTTTTTGCCGTTCCGCCCTGGATGGTTCCTACATTCAATGTTGTAAAACTCGGAGAGAAGAAGGGGTGCTCCTCTTCGGCTAGCAGGGAGCTATATTCTTCAATCGCAGTAAGAAGGCGTGCGGCTCTGTAGATTGCCGATCGTCCTTTTTGCGGATGGGCGCTATGAGCTTCTGCTCCATAGACGGTGATCTCTGCAAGACAGTATCCCTTTCCTGCGCGCGCAGGGTGAAGCGACGTCGGTTCCCCAATAACGACTCGTCTGGGTTTGATCACACCGGATGCAACAAGACGGGCGGCACCGACACAGCCGATCTCCTCATCTGCTGTCAGAATCAGGCGCAAACCGTCGACGAGGTTTGATGGATCGCTCTCCGTGAGGGCTGTCAGAAGGCAGGCGAGAAACCCTTTTACATCGCAGGCACCGCAGCCGTGGAGAGATCCATCGACTACGAATGGCTCCAGCGCGTTGTGCCAATCCGCAGAGTAGGGAACAGTATCCGTGTGGCACATGAGCGCGATTTCTACGGATGCGTCGTTCAGGTTCTGGCCGGGAGGGGCTGCGATCAGGTTGACCTTTTCAATGCCTGCTGCATCCCGATAGACCATCTCGCGACTATGCCATTGTGCTTTTTGCAAGACCTGTACTGCGTAATCGATGATTGGCCGGTTGGAGAGGAAAGATGGCGATGGGATGCGGATCAGGTTTGAAAGATGCTCCACGACGGGTTTCATGCAGGCGAACCGATCTGGACGCTCTGCCAAACCTTCCTGTAGACATTTTGATAGCGAGAGATAATTTCGTCCTGTGACTCGTGCATTTTGTCGCGAAGAACGAATTTTCCGTTGACGACTACGTCACGAATCGCCGATCGGTTGAGCGAGAAGACGATGATGGGGAGCAGATCTTCGGCGGAGTGGCCGGCGATGGAGATGTCATTGAGATCAATCGTGAAGAAGTCGGCATAGGAGTCAGGAGTGAACCCGTCACCCGGAAGGTTGAGAGCTCGGGCACCCTGGACGGTTGCGCAGTCGAAGAGCCGCAAAGCGAGGGGCTGCGCTGCTATTTGATCGAGGATGGCGCGTTGTTGATACTCAAGCCGCAGGTGATAATCGAGCTCGCGCGCATCTTCGAGTGGATCGATCTGTGCCTGGCTGTCCGATCCGAGTGCTACTCGAATGCCTGACTTCATTACCTGGTCGGCGGCGAGGATGCCGTCTCCAAGATTACGCTCGGTTGTCGGACAAGAGCATATTGTTGCGCCCGTGTTGGCGAGCATTGCGATTTCGTCCGCACTAATGTGGATTGCATGTACCGCAGTGAAGTCGGAGCGGAGGATCTGCTCCTTGTTGAAGAGTTGTATCGGAGTGGAACCGTATTCGCGTAGGCAGGCTTGATTTTCTGCAACCTGTTCGGAGACGTGCATGTGAATAGGAAGCTTGTTCGCGCAACTCCACGATGCGATTTGTTTCAAGTCGGGTAGCGGCACGGCACGAATGCTGTGAGGCGCAACACCGAAACGGACTTCAGATGCGCTGGATGAATAATGATGGGTGAGCGCGTCTGTGTTTTTAAGAAAGTTATCTGTGGATTCGTAGAACCTGATTTGACCCGGATCGGGCGGCAGTTGGTAGCCGGAACGAAGGTAGGCTGTTCTCAGGAGAACGATGCGAATCCCCACAGACTGAGCGGCAGCGATCACTTGCTTGCTCAGTAAATTCGGATCGTCGTAGGGTTGGCCGTTGGGGGCGTTGTGAAGGTAGTGAAACTCGCCCACTGTAGTGGTTCCAGCGAGAACCATCTCAAGGAACGCCATTCGGGCGACGTCATATACATCCTGCGGATCAAGTTGGCTGGCGGCGTGGTACATCGTTCCACGCCATGACCAGAAGTCTTTACCGCCAGCGGCTCTCGATTCCGATTTGCCACGAATGAGACGTTGAAAGGAATGAGAATGAACGTTGACAAAACCCGGAAGGAGGGCTTTCCCGGGAAGATTGATGACGCGGTTCGCCGAGGCATTTTCTTTTGGAGAGATGTTTGAGAATTTGCCATCTTCGTTTACCAGGACTTCGCCGTTGGCAACAAATTTGCCATTCGAGTAGAGCAGCTCAGGTCGATAGAGCGTGTTCATCCTTTGACTCTCTTCCCGCCGATCCATACTTGCTGGATGGGATTCGTTCCCAGAGCATAGACGAGATCGCGCCAATCGCTGCTTTGTAGCACCAGAAGATCGGCGGGGCATCCTGGCTCCAGTCGGCCTGCGTTTTCAATACCAAGCGCACAGGCAGCATTGACCGTTCCAGCCACAAGCGCCTCCTGTGCGGTGAGGCCATTGAGCCGAACGGACAAAGCGAGCGCTTCCGAAGCCGAAAACAAGGGGCTTGAGCCGGGATTGAGATCTGTGCCGACAGCGACCGCGGCTCCAGCATCGATCAGTTTGCGGCCGGGAGCTGAAGGGATTCCCAGATGCAGCGAGACGCCAGGAAGAATCGTTGCGATGGTTGAGCTGGCGGCTATCTTTGCGATCTGTTCCGTCCCAGAGGCCTCGAGGTGATCGACACTCAATGCATTAAAGCGTATCCCGAGCTCCACGCCGCCGATGCTATGGAATTGATCGGTGTGCAGTTTAATTGCGAGGCCCTGCTGCTTTGCGCAGTTGAACAACTGCTCAGCCTCAGCGACTTGCCAGGCTTCCTTCTCGACGAAGATATCGACGGCTGTGGCCAGCTTGCGCCGGGCTACTTCGGGAACCAGTTCTTTGCATACTTGAGACAGATAGCTGGAACGCTCTGCAGCGATCGAAGGAGGTATGTGGATCAATAGGGTCGGCTTGATTCGCGCCGTCGAGTTTGCCGCAAGTGATTGGATTGCTTCGAGCATCGCGAGTTCGGCAGCCGGGGTGAATCCGTAGCCGGATTTGATCTCGATTGTTGTTGCTCCGGATGCAATCAGCGAATCGATTCGCGGCTTCGCCAGAGCGACAAGATCATTCCGTGAGGCTGCCGCTGTCGCGCGAATTGTGCTTCGTATGCCGCCACCCGCGGCGAGAATCTCTTCGTAGGTTGAACCTGATGTCCGGGCTTCAAAGTCTGCGAGACGATCTCCTGCCCATACTGCGTGGGTGTGAGGATCGATCAGGCCTGGAACGACTGCGCAGCCACCGGCATCGACGGTAGTTTCTGCGCTGCCTCTCCACTCAGTGGCGGCTCCCGTCCAAACGATGAGGCCGTCGGATATTGCAATTGCTGCCTGGTCGACGATCTTCAGTTGGCGCATGGCTGGGCCACGCTTCGGGCCGGTGCCTGCGGCAGTGACCAGTTGCGATATTCCTGTGATGAGGAGGTCTGCCTTCATTTGAGGCTCGGCATGTCAAGGCCGCGTTGTTCGGCAGTGCTTCTTGCCAACTCGTATCCGGCATCGGCGTGACGAACTACTCCCATCGCGGGGTCGTTGGTCAGGCACATGCGCAGGCGCTGCTCCGCCTCGTCGCTGCCGTCGGCAACTGCGACGAGCCCAGCGTGCTGGCTGTATCCCATTCCTACGCCGCCTCCATGATGAAAGCTCATCCAGGCTGCGCCGCTGGCGATGCCGGTTGCAAAGTTGAGCAGCGCCCAGTCGGAGACTGCATCCGAACCATCGAGCATCGCTTCGGTTTCGCGGAAGGGACTTGCGACGGAGCCTGCATCGAGATGATCTCTTCCGATGACGATTGGCGCGCTGAGCTCACCGTCTCGCACCATCTGATTGAAGAGCAGGCCTGCACGGTCGCGCTCACGATAACCCAGCCAACAGATGCGAGCGGGGAGCCCTTGAAAGGCGATCTCTTTGCCCGCGAAGGTGAGCCACTCCTGCAGCCGCTTATCTTCAGGGAAGAGCTTCAACATTGCCTGGTCCGTCTTGGCGATGTCGGCGGGATCTCCTGACAACGCGACCCAGCGGAAGGGGCCGCGGCCTTCGCAAAATGAATCGCGAATAAACGCGGGGACAAAGCCGGGATAGGAAAATGCATCGGCGACTCCAGCAAGCTTTGCCTGGGTGCGCAGATTATTGCCGTAGTCGAAGGCGATAGCGCCGCGACGCTGCATCTCCAGAATCGCGTTCACATGCTGCACCATGGAGGCTTGTACGCGCTCTGTGTAGGCCTTTGGTTGAAGCGAGCGTAGCGCATTGAGATCTTCGTCGGGACGCGCAATGGGAAGGTAGCCCCACATAGGATCGTGGGAGCTGGTCTGATCGGTGACGAGATCCGGAGTAAAGCCGAGTTTCACCATCTTTGGCAGCAACTCCGCTACGTTGCCAATCAGGCCGATGGAGAGTGCCTTGCGTTGCGTCTTTGCAGCTTGAGCCAGATGAATTGCTTCATCGAGCGAGTTGGTTGCAGTGTCCAGATAGCGCGTTTCGAGGCGGCGTTGAATTCGTTTGGGATCTACCTCGATGCAGATGCTTACGCCTCCAGCAAGTTTTACTGCGAGCGGCTGTGCTCCTCCCATGCCGCCGAGTCCGGCGGTGACGGTAATCGTGCCGGCGAGAGTGTCGTTGAAGTATTTTTTTGCTGCGCCGCGAAAGGTTTCGTAGGTTCCCTGCAATATGCCTTGAGTGCCGATATAGATCCAAGAGCCGGCGGTCATCTGGCCGTACATCATTAGTCCCGCTGCATCCAGCTTGTCGAACTCTTCCCATGTAGCCCAGCGCGGTACCAGGTTGGAGTTTGCGATCAACACTCTGGGGGCGAGCCTATGTGTATTGAGGACTGCGACGGCCTTTCCGGATTGAACAAGCAGCGTCTGTTCGTTGCCGAGACGCTCCAGCGTTTCGACGATGGTGTGGTAGCACTCCCAGTTGCGCGCGGCCTTTCCACGACCGCCATAGACAATAAGTTCTTCGGGCTTTTCGGCAACCTCAGGATCAAGGTTGTTCATCAGCATTCGCTTGGCGGCTTCCTGAATCCACCCTTTTGCCGTTCTTGTGTTTCCGCGGGGCGCTCTGACTGGGGAATAGGGCTGACTCATCGAAGGACCTCCTCGAGTTCAACATCTCCCATGTCTTTCCCCAAGGCAACCTCCGCTAAGAAGCTCGATGCATCTTCCATTCGGGTAGAAAGGACGCAGTCTTCCCGCCACGCGGGGACGCGTGTTCTAAACAGAGTTCGCACCTCTTCAAGCGTAGTGGTCGTCGTGTCATCGCGAATATCCAATGCACGCGCTGCCGCCAGCAGTTCAATCGCAATGACCATTCTGGTAAGCGTAACAGCCTGTTCGAGTTTGAGGGCGGACGTCATGCCCATGCTGACGAAATCCTCCTGGTTCCCGCTAGTAGGAATAGAACCTGTCGACGCTGGGCTGGCGAGTACACGCAACTCGGCGACAAGCGCAGCAGATGTTACCTGCGCCATCATCAGCCCCGATTCGAGGCCAGGTTTCGACGCGAGGAACGCCGGAAGGCCATCGTTCAGGCTGGGATTGAGAAGCCGCTCTGTCCGGCGCTCCGAGATGCCGGCGAGTTGGCAGAGCGCGATCGAGAGATAGTCGAGAGACAGTGCGAGTGGAGCGCCGTGGAAGTTCCCTCCTGAGACGATCGCATCCTCGAAGACGAGCGGGTTATCCGTAGCGCTGTTCAACTCAATCTCGAAGACTCTGCGAGCCTGCGCGAGGGTGTCCCAGAAGGAGCCATGTACCTGTGGGATACAGCGCAGACAGTATGCATCCTGGATACGGCTGCCCTCGCCGTGGGTTCTGGGAATCAGACTTCCTTGCAGGAGGCTGATGAGATGGCTTGCGCTAAGAACCTGGCCTGGATGCGGCCGAGCTGTATGCAGACGAGGATCAAAGGCAGCCGCTGTTCCCCGCAATGCTTCGATGCTCAAAGCTGCCGTGGTCTGCGCGGAGTAGAAGAGATCTTCCAGATGTTTCAACTGCAAACAGCCGATCGAGAGCATCGCCTGGGTTCCGTTGAGGAGCGAGATGCCCTCCTTGCCGAGAAGTGTGAGCGGCTTCAATCCTGCGCGTTCAAAACAGACCGCTGCGGGAAGAACTTCGTTTTGGTATTCAGCATGTCCCTCGCCGATCAGTACGAGAGCCATGTGAGCCAATGGAGCGAGATCGCCGCTGGCGCCAACGCTGCCGCGAGAAGGAATGACGGGAGTAATGCGATGATTCAACAGATCGCAGATACGCTCGGCAACAACGGGACGTATACCTGACAGACCTTTGGCGAGAACGTTGGCGCGAATCAACATCATGCCGCGCACAACCGAGGTTGCTAACGGAGAACCGACTCCGCAACAATGCGATCGAATGAGGTTGACCTGCATAGCTTCAATCTCGTTATCGTCGAGGCGGATGTTGGCAAGGAGACCGACTCCGGTATTGAGAGCGTAGACGGGTTTGGTGCCGTCCATTGCCGCATCTACCCTTCGGCGCGACGCCTGCATGCGAAGAAGAGCTGCCGGAGCAATACGCACCTGCTCCGCTCCCTCGGCTACGGCCACAACGTTATCGAGCGTAAGGCAAATGCCATCAAGATCAATCATGTGGCTTATGCTAAGCAGATTGACATCGCGGCGGAATAAGATTTCCACGGTTTATCGCGTACTTTTCCGTTGATTCATTGTTTTATAATGCTGGCATTCGATGAATATGCTGAGAACTAACGATATTTAAGTGATTCACGATTTTGAATTCTTTCTAGGAAAGGGAACCGATGCTTCAGCACAATGGAACCGATCTGATCGACAGAAAGATATTGCAGGAACTCAGCACCGACGCTCGCATTCCTGTGGCAGAGCTTGGCCGCAGAATCAAGCTCTCCCCTTCCGCGACCACAGAGCGCGTTCGCAGGCTGGAGGGCCTTGAAATCATTCAGGGGTATCGAGCCGACATCAATCTCCAGGCGCTGGGATTTTCGATTACTGCATTTGTGCGGCTTACCTGCGATGGAAACAGGTATCGGCCATTCCTGAAGTTTATTCCCACGCTGGACATGGTTCAGGAGTGCCATCACCTTACGGGAGGCGATGCGTTTCTGTTGAAGGTCATACTCTCTTCCGTGGCGCAACTGGAAGATCTGATCGAGAAGCTACTGCCCTATGGAAGCCCTACAACGAGTATGGTGCTGTCTACGCCACTTGAGCGAAAAGAGATACCGCTTCTTCCAATTGGGTAGGGATTCGACTGCGGGTTCCTATGTTGCGCGCGGAGCCAGCAGGCCTGGAAGGCTTCGATCTTGGTAGTGAGAAAGTATGGTGCAGCGTAGTTCGAGGCAACACCCAGTCCCTATATGTCGATACTGCCTAGCTCAAGGTCGTCTGGGCAAACTTTCTCACCATCGCCAGCAATAATCGCCGGTCGCTGTCCGACAGGTGGGCCGAGTACCGCTGCACCTGCGTCAGAAAGCGGATCTCATCCTCTCCCAGGTTCAGTCCGGACATCTCCTTGCCGATCGTCTCCTCGGCAAAGAACTCGGAGAGCTGCAGATCCAGCGCCCGTGCGATCTTCTGCAGTGTCTCGAGCGACGGAACCGTGTGCCCGTTCTCCA
>JBDTEQ010000158.1:0-15646 GCA_039922475.1 Edaphobacter sp. | reverse complement strand
GATGCTGCATTGGCGGTGCCGGCGCGGCGCGGGCGGGTTGTAGTTGCGGCCACGAATGGAACGGTCTTATTTACCGGGTACATCGCTACGGAGCCCAAGCCGGTGTACGCAGGAGTGGGGCTGAAGGGGCCGGTGTATCGCTATGCGTTCAGTGCAGTCAGCGATGAGTGGCTGCTGGATAAACAAGCGGTTCCACCGAGCGGAGCCGGGCTGGCACAGAGCGGTGGGCGGTTGCTGAAAACGCTGACCAACCGTGTGGATGCCGGGCTTTTTACCACGGCTGGAGTGATGGATGGGCCGTCGGTTGGCGTGTTCGAACCGGCGCAGACAGAGAGTTGGTCGGCTAACGCAGGAGGTGTTGCGAACGCGACCTATGCTGCCTATCGCGTGTTGGATGGCGCTGTGAGTCTTCAGCCGGCGGGTACGGTGACGCATGCGTTGAGCGATGGCGATGGAACCCTGCAGGTAGCAGCGTTGAAGACTACGTCTGTTAAGGAGCTGGCGAATGATGTGACGGTGAGCGGTGAGATGGAGCCTACGGCCTACGTGACGGAGACGTTCGCGGGAGACGGTACGACGACGGTCTTTCAACTATCGCAGGATCTATTTCGCCCTAAGAAGACGGCCAACTCTTCTCAGTTTCTGACTGACAGCTTCAACGAGAGCACTCTAGATACGCAGATCTGGCAAGTTACCGATCCCGGTTCGCATCTTGGTTTGAGCGCGGCTGGACTGACGATGACGGGCGGAAATGGATTCGATGGACAGACGACGTTGACCGCAATCGACGCTGTAGAGATGGGTGGATCGCTGGTGATCGAGGCGGGGAAACTGCAGTTGGGAGGAGCAAGTGCAGGCGTGGTGTGTGGTTTGTACTCCGGGGTTACACAGAGTGCGAACTGCTTTGCGGGATATAACGTGCGGCAGAGCGGCGGGGCTACTGCGGTGGTGCCGTTCGTAGATGGAGCGGAGGTTGGAACAATCTTCACGCTTCTGGCAGGGCACATCTATACGTTTCGCATTCGGCTGCACTGCGTGGAGACGCAGCGAGTATTGCAGAGCTACTACGCGATGGTTGATGGCGTTGTGCAGGCTTTTGGCGGCGGGGTTGTTGCGGCACCGATGTGCCTGGTGTTTGAGCTGCAGGACCTGGGAGCTTCCTCCAATACTCCGGCGACGGTGTTGTATGACGGGAGCGTGGTGAGTTCGCCGGTGAGTTGCAGCTTTGTTGCTGTGAACAGTGCGCAGCTGATTGGATCGATGGGCTACTGCAGGATCACGCAGACGGGTTCGGCGTGGGTTGTAAGCACACTGCCGACTGGAGCGAAGATGACCCGGCTGATTGGCGTCGCTGGAGAGGGTGTTGACTGCACATCTTCTGCGGCCGGCAAGATTACTTTTCTTGCGGGACGAGTTCCGGTTGCCGGTGAATTGGTCACTGTGACATATCGGGTGCGACAAAGAGCTGTTGCACGGCTTGAAGACGCAGCAAGTGTGGCGGCGGAGGCAGCGGGTGGAGTGCCGGGAACCGCGCGGTGGCTGGGCAAGGTGTTGAAGCCACCAGCACGGAGTTCGGTGGATTGTGAGAGTGCTGCGTTGGCGGTGCTGAGCTTTTCAGCGAGTCGCGCAGCCGCAGCGGCAGGTTCTTATGAGGCGGTGAATCCTGCGGACGTTTGGCCCGGCGATGTTTTGGCCGTGACGAGCGGCGGCCAGATGATGAGCGTCGTCGTGCGGCGTGTCGAGATCACTGATGGAATGGCTTGCCCTGAGGTACTGACGTATCGCATGGCATTTGCCAATGACTGGGCCGAGGGGTTGGGGCTGACGTTGTCCGAGGCGATTGCAGCGGATGCGCTGCTACCGCAGACGGCGTTGAACTCGGCGTTACCACTGGGGGGCAACGTGCTTGCGAACCTGCAGCAGTTGCAAGTCGTGAGTGCGACGGGGACCGCACTGCAGGTGGATGCCGGAACAACGCCACCGGCAGGCGGTGGGTTTGAGGTGAGGCGGCGCGATGGGGATTTTGGACCGGAAGTGGATCAAGACCTGGTGCTGCGAAGCCCGGTGCGGAGTTTTTCGATTCCGCGCGAGGGGCAGATTGAGCACTATTACGTGCGAATGTATGACGCTTCGACTCCACCGGTCTACTCACGATTTTCAAGCGCGGTGTTTACAGACTTGCCGGTGAGTTAAGGATGGAGGCAGAAAGGAACGACGGATGACGGAATTTGAAGGACAGGTATTGGCCGATTTGAGCGTGCTGAAGAACCAGATGAATCATTTGATGGGGATTGGACAGCCAGGGCGATTGACGCAGCTCGAAGAACGCGTGGACCGGCATGAGCGGAGTGTGCAACGCATCAAGGGGTTCGTAGGCGCGGTGGGTGGTCTGCTTACTGCCTTTCACGTGGCAATTGATTACTTTCGGCGGTAGAGGAATGTGAACGAGAGGAGAGAAAGATGAATTTTTTGAAGCTGTTTTTGCGGGTGGTGGTCCTGGTTCCTGGGGTGGTGCAGGGAACGGAGGCACTGTTCGGCGCCAAGACTGGCGAGCAGAAGAAAAAAGCGGCAGTGGAGATTGTCGGAGCGGCGATCAATGTTACGGATGCTGTGACGATGAAACATATTGCCGATGCGGGCAAGTTTGAAGATGGCCTGAGCACGCTGATCGATGGTGTGGTGATGTGCCTGAATGCGAGCGTGTGGGCGAAGCAGTAACGATGCTGTTTGCGCGCGCGGTGTCCGTGGGGAAGACCGTATAATCGGGCCATGGACGCCGAGCCGCTGGGGAATGTTTTGGTTGGGGTTGTGATGGGAAGCCGCAATGATTATGCGGTGATGCGCAGCACTGTCGATGTGCTGAAGGAGTTTGGCGTCGCACATGAGGTGCGAGTGGTTTCGGCTCACCGAACGCCGGATTTATTGTTTGAGTATGCGGATGCTGCCGCAGGGCGCGGGTTGCGCGTGATTATCGCTGGAGCAGGCGGAGCGGCGCATCTGCCGGGAATGATTGCGGCCAAGACCGTAGTGCCCGTGCTTGGAGTTCCCATACCGGCGACGGCGCTGCAGGGACTGGATTCGCTGCTGAGCATTGTGCAGATGCCGAAGGGAATTCCCGTGGGGACGCTGGCGATTGGCGCGTCCGGCGCGATGAACGCAGGGTTGCTGGCTGTTGCGATGCTTGCGACTACGGATGCTGCGTTGCAAAAGAAGTTGGTAGCGTGGCGGGCGGCGCGACGGGATGAGGTTCTAGCGCAGGAGATTGGGGAAGACGAGGTTGGTGCGTGAGTTCTGGATCTTTGAACGCGAAACCGATTTTGTCTGGTGCAACGATTGGGATCTTTGGCGGCGGCCAGCTAGGCCGGATGACGGCGATGGCAGCTCGATCCATGGGGTATCGCATCCTGGTGCTCGACCCTGATCCAGCTTGTCCTGCGCGTTTTGTGGTTGATGGATGCATCGAAGCTGGGTGGGACGATTCGCGGGAAGCGGCAAATCTTGCGCGCGGATGCGATGTGGTGACGCTGGAGATTGAGCAGATCTCTCCACGAAGCATGGAGGCGGCTGCGAGCTATGCTCCGGTGCGGCCCGGTGGAGCGATGCTGGCAGTGATCCAGGACAGGATCGAGCAGAAGGATTGGCTCCGAAAGAATGGGTTTCCGGTTGGCGAGTATCGTGCGGTGCGGTCGCTTGATGACCTGCGGAGCGCGGTCGCGGCGTTAGGTGGGCGATGCTTTTGCAAGAGCGCAACGGGTGGATATGACGGCCGTGGGCAAGGGAAGGTTGGGTTTATTTCTGGTGCTTCTGTGGAGGGTGAGATCAGGGGAGCGTGGGAGGCTCTTGGAGAGAGAGCGGGTGTGGCTGAAAAGGCTGTCGAGCTGGAACGGGAGATCTCTGTGTTGGTGGCGCGTGCTCCCAATGGCGAGGTGAAGGTTTATCCGCCGGCGTGGAACCATCATGAAGAACAGATATTGGCGTGGAGTGTGATTCCAGCGCCAGTGACGAAGGACATGGAGACCGAGGCGAAAGAGATTGCAGCGGCGATTGCCGATACGTTTCAGCTGGAGGGCGTGTTGGCTGTCGAGATGTTCTGTACAGCCGACGGCGAGCTGCTGGTCAATGAGTTGGCTCCGCGGCCGCATAACAGTTATCACGCGAGTGTCCGGGCATGTGTAACCGGGCAGTTTGAACAACTGGTGCGAGCTATTTGCGATCTGCCATTGGGTAGTGTGGATGTTGTGCAGCCGGCTGCGATCGCGAATCTTCTGGGAGATTTATGGCTTGAAGCAGATGGCTCTGCACGGGAACCCAGGTTCGACAAGGCGCTTGGGGTGCCTGGAGTCAGGTTGCATCTGTACGAGAAGCACAAGCCGCGCAGGGGACGGAAGATGGGGCACCTGTCCGCTGTGGGAGCTACACCTGAAGACGCTGTTCAACTGGTGCTGCGCGCGAAAGAGCTGCTTTAACATTTGAGGTTGTGAGAAGACAAAAGCGCGACGGACTAAGTTTCAGTCTGCCGCGCTTTCCTGTTTATGAGAGCGAACTGGAGCTACCCGATGTCTTCAGACCAGTTCTCCAGATAGGCTTTGAAGTCCGACATGAATTTGCCTGCGTCTGCTCCATCGACGATGCGGTGGTCGAAGCCGAGGGTGAAGCGCTGGATGGAACGAATCGCGATGGAGTCATTTCCGTCTTTGTCAGTGAGGACTTCGGCTTCCTTGTTGAGGCCGCCGATGCCGAGAATCGCACTCTGCGGCTGGTTGATGATCGGGGTTCCGAACTGCTCGCCGAAGATGCCGGAGTTGGTGAGCGTGAAGGTGCCGCCGGAGATCTCGTCCGGTGCAAGCTTCTTGCCGCGGGCGCGTTCAGCTACATCGACGATCGCGCGGGCTACGCCGAGGAAGTTTTTCTCTTCGGCCTGCTTGATGACGGGAACGATAAGGCCCCACTCCAGCGCGACGGCGATGCCGATATTGATGTTCTTGTTGTATCGAATCGCGCTGCTTTCAATCGAGCCGTTCACGATGGGATGCTTCCGCAGAGCAACGATAGCGGCTCGGGTAATGAAGGGCATGTACGTCAGCTTGACGCCGTTACGCTGCTCGTACTTTGACTTCTCCTTCTCACGAATCTTGACGATGCGCGTCATGTCTACCTTGAAGACGGTGTGGACATGCGGACTGGTGTGCTTGGACTCGACCATGCGCTGCGCGATGATGGAGCGCATCTTCGACATTGGGACTAGCTCGCCGGGTAGTGGCTGAGGTGCGTTCGGTTTTGTGGCTGCGGGTGCGGGGGGTGAGACAGAGGCCGGAGCAGAAGCAGCGGGTTTCGAACCTTGCTCCAGATGGCCGACGATATCCGTCTTGGTAATGCGGCCGGAGGCGCCGGTACCGGGGACTTTGGTCAGATCTACGTTGTTGTCCTTCGCGATCTTGCGGACGAGCGGCGAGGAGCGAACACGCTCCCCTTCTGCTACGGTTGCGGCGGCGGATGCGGGTGTTGCCGCAGGTGCAGAAGCAGGTGCCGCGGGGGCAGAGGCAGCAGCCGCAGCCGGTTTTCCGGCTGTTCCACCAATAACCGCGACGACTGTATTGATGGTGACGGTGGCACCTTCGGCGACCTTGATCTCGGAGAGAACCCCTGCGACTGGCGAGGGAATCTCAGCGTCTACTTTGTCCGTGGAGATTTCGAAGATCGGCTCGTCGCGCTGCACGCTATCGCCAACCTTTTTGAGCCATTTCGTGATGGTGCCCTCGGTAATGGACTCGCCCATCTGAGGCATTAGAACTTCAGTACGTGGGCCACCCGCTGCGGGGGCGTTACCCTGCGCTGCGGCGGGTGTATCAATAGCAGCAGGAGTGACGCTATCGACTGCAGGACTGGCGGCTGTCTCGGTTTTCGCGGGCGACGTCTTTGCGGGCGACGATGCAGGCGTCGCTGGTGTCGATGCCGAACCAGCCTCGTCGATGGAGCAGACTACTGTATTGACCTGGACGGTGGTCCCCTCGGGAACCTTGATCTCTTTCAATGTGCCGGCGGCAGGCGACGGGATTTCGGCGTCGACTTTGTCAGTGGAGATTTCGAAGAGCGGCTCATCGCGTTGAACCGTGTCACCGGGCTTCTTCAGCCATTTGGTGATGGTGCCTTCGGTGATGGATTCGCCCATCTGGGGCATAACTACGTCAGTTGGCATGAACTTTCCTTCTCTCTTAAATACAGATACGGACGGCCGAAACCCACTCCTTCCAGCCGGATACACCGTGGAGTATCCCGTATGGAATTATACGGCGTTGTGCGATTGCGAGGCTGACCGGTGCGGTAAGCGAACGGCTGCTCCAAGCACTACTAAACGCTTTGGGCTAAAAGTTGATCGATGGATTCCAGCCATAGTATCTGGCGTTCGAAGACCCGGCCGAAGTTGCGCGCCGTGGCATGAAGTGCCTGCTCCATTGTCGGCTGACGTTCAGAGTCTGCCTCGAGTTCCAGGCTGGTTACTCCGCGATCTGTAATCCCACAGGGGATGATCCACTCGAACTCGCGGAGGTCTGTTGTTACGTTGAGGGCGAAGCCGTGCGATGTGACACCCTGTGAGACGTGAACTCCGATAGCAGCAATTTTCTTCTCGCGGATACTGCCGCCGACTAAAGTCCAGACGCCGGTGAGCTTACAGATGCGCTGCGTCATTACACCAAAATCGGCGCAAGTGCGGATTAGAGCTTCTTCCAGCAGGCGAACGTAGTCCACTGGCCCGAGATGGGGACCCTTTTTTCCGGGAAGATCACCGCGTAGATCGAGGATGGGATATCCAACTAGCTGGCCAGGGCCGTGGTAGGTCACATCACCACCGCGATTGATCTCGTGCAGCTCGACTCCGCGTTGTGCAAGTAACTCATCGCTGACCAGGACATTGGAACGATGCGCATTGCGACCGAGCGTCAAGACAGGCGGATGCTCCAACAAGAGCAGTGTGTCGCCGATACGATTCTGTTTTCGCGCGGCGACGACCTGTTCCTGAATGGCCATCGCCTTCGAGTAAGGGACGCGACCGAGATGAAGGAGATTGATATGCATGGACGTTTACTGTGGCGGCTGATTCCACATCTGCGTGTTTTGCTCGCGTTGACGTTGCATATAGGCTGACTTCTCGGCAGCGCTGACCGGGAACTCCGAGCCGACTGGCCAAATCGTGAAATCCCGCAGTGCAAGTCGTGCCGGCTTGCCATGCAATGAAAGAAGACCGTCCTCAAGCTCCAACAGTGAACCCCGCGAGAGATCAAGTTGATGTTCCTGCGGTTGATAGATTGTGCCGACAGGATAGTCGAGGAAGGGCGTCCTGGTTTGTTCGATGTGATTACCCAGGATGTGGGCGACAGGTTTTCCCTGCGTGAAATGAATCATCCGCTCTGTGCTTGCCTGGAAGGCGTTGAAATCCTCCACGTACAGGCGTCCCGGATATAGACTGTCGCCCGTGAAAAGGATGGCGGTGTTGCGGTCATAAATTGCTACTCCGACGGAGTTGTGGCCGGGAATTGGAATCACATCAAGGATGCGGTTACCCAAATCAATCTTGCCGATGTCCTCTGGCCAGTGCTGAATACCGTAGAGCTTTTTCGTGGCTTCCAGCTCAGCAGGTACAAAAGTGACAGGCATCGCCGGATCTTTAATCGCCTGTACTTCCGCATCTCCGGCGACGTGGTCTGAGTGAGAGTGCGTATGAACCACGATCAGCGGGATGGTGCTGCGCTTTTCACGTCGCAGCCAGTTCTTGACGACGCGATGTAGTTCCGGGGCAAGGTTGCCGTGGCGCGAGCCCGTATCGAGGAGCATCGCTCTATCGTTGCCGAAGAAAAGAAAGATGAAGGGCTTCTCGTAGTCAGTACATCCGGACTGTCGCAGTAGATATAGATTCTCGTTGTACTCGTGGACTTGCCATTCGGGTACTTCCATGCACTTCGGCCCTGCTGGCGCCCATTGCCGCGGTAGTACACCGGCTTCGATCTTGGGCTGCTCAGGTTGCGTTATCTGAGCGGAAGCACTCAAGCCAGATAGAGAGAGCAGAACGGATAAGACGACATTCTGAACTACGAGACTGCGCATTTCTTGTTCCTTTGTGAACTTATTTTAAAAGAGAAAGAACCCGGCTGACCCGCCGGGTTCCTTCGGACTTCATTCGTTAGACATTGACTGCCATGCCTTCAACGCTGCTGAAACCATCGAGGAGCGCTTCGGCTACCGTCGGATGCGCATGGATCGTGAACATCATCTCTTCAATCGTTGCCTCAAGCTCGATCGCGGTAACGGCCTCTGCAATGATCTCGGTCGCATACGGCCCGATGATGTGGACGCCCAGGATTTCTCCATGTTTTGCGTCTGCGACCACTTTGACAAAGCCGTCATGTGCATCGAGGATCGTCGCCTTCGAATTGCCGACGAAGGGGAACTTGCCAACCTTCACCTGGAAGCCCTTCTCCCTGGCCTGTGCCTCAGTGAGGCCGACGCTGGCGATCTGCGGATCACAGTATGTACATCCCGGAATGCGCGTGCGGTTCACAGCTTTGGCATACTTGCCGGCGATGCGCGCCGCAACTACGAGTCCTGCCATGCTGCCGACATGAGCCAGTTGTGGCAGGCCAGCGACGATGTCTCCGATAGCGTATATGCCCGGCTCCGTCGTCTCCATCCATTCATTGGTGAGGATGAAGCCGCGGTCGGGCGTGATCTTCACTTTGTCGAGACCAAGGTCGTAGGTGCGCGGTGCGCGGCCCACGGCTACGAGCACCTTTTCCGCCTGCCTGGTTTCGTCCTTGCCGTCCGATTTTGTAAAGTGGACGAGCACGCCATCTTTGTTCTTCTCGAACTTGTTGACCTTCGCTCCAAGATGAACGTCGATGCCACGCTTCTTGAAGAGTCGCAGCAGTTCCTTGCCGACGTCCTCATCCTCCGCAGGCACCATGCGCGGCAGTGCCTCGAGAATCGTCACCTCGGCACCGAAGCTCTTGAAGATCGACGCAAACTCGACCCCAACCGCGCCTGAGCCAACCACAACCAGCGACTTCGGTGCATCGGCGATCTTCAGGATCTCGTAATTCGTCAGAATCGTGTCGTCGGAGGTGTAGCCCGGCAGCATGCGTGCGTCGGAGCCGGTCGCGAGTACGACCTTTTTCGCTTTGACCGTGTCGGTCTTGCCATCGGCCAACGTGACTTCGATAGTATGGACTCCATCTTTCGCAGGTCCAGTCAGGCGACCGTATCCTTTGATGGCAGTGATCTTGTTCTTCTTCATCAGGAAGTCGAGTCCCTTGACGTGACGACCGATCACATCGTCCTTGCGTGCCAGCACATTTTTCCAGTTCAGCTTCGGCGTCACGCCGTCGATGCCGTATCGGTCGGCATGTTTGAGATGGTCCCATAGCTCTGCTGAAAACAGCATGGCTTTGGTCGGAATACAGCCCCAAAGAAGGCAGGTTCCACCTAAACGGTCGTTTGCGTCGATCAACGCAGCCTTCAGTCCATATTGCGAGGCGCGGATCGCGCAGGTATATCCGGCGGGACCGCCGCCGAGCACTACTACATCAAAGATCGTATCTGCCAAAGGAATACTCCATATCTAGGAAGCCACATAAACCATCTTATTCGATTCTTCGGCCGTAATTTCGATTCCGCTCCCGCGCCCCGGTCTTGAGGCATAAACCCGGTGCAGAAGCGGACGACTTCATCGATAGAAAGAACGTTATTTCTACTGGGCCATCGCTTCCATCAATGCAACAGCCATACCATTGAGGGGCGTTGGGATGCCGTGCTTTTTGCCCAATCGGACGATTACGCCGTTTCGTGCGTCAATCTCTACGGGTCTTCCCGCCTGCCGGTCGGCCAACATGGAGTTGATCGAATCGGCCGGGGCAGCGCGTTGCGCCGCGAGAACTACATCAGCTACATCCTCTTCCAGATGCGCTCCTTCGGCCCGTGCCACCGCGGCGCACTCACGGATGATCTCGAGTGCCACGTCGCCCAGAGACTCTCGGCGCATGACTCCAGCAGACTGCATTGTGAGCGCAGAGAGAACACCTGCAGCATTGAAACAGAGCTTTCGCCAGACGACGGTTAGAAAATCCGGCACAACCGAAGCATCTGCTGGCGATCCCGCAAACAGCCCTACAAACTCACTTCCCAAAGCGCAATCCGGCACCTTGAAATGCATCACACCTCGCTGCCGGACTCTGTCAGGAGCCTGGCGTTCGGCTGGGCAGTCCACCATCACAGGAAGGATCTTCTCCATCGCAATGTATGGCGCAAAGCGTTCCCGGTGCTCCACACCATTTTGGAGAACGGCTACTGGTGCTCCCTTTGAGCAAAGCACTTCCAGCCACTTCGCTGCACCCGCAACGTCATAGGCTTTCGTGGCTACAATCGCCCAATCCACCGCAACCGACTTGTCCGGAATTGTTACGAAGGTCGCCTGGACATTCACGATGCCATTTGGCGTGTCGACCACAAGCTCGGACATTGGTCGTCGCGTGCACAGAAACAGCTCATGCCCCCCGGCCTGTTGCAGCAAAGCAGCTGTCACCCCTCCGATTGCTCCGACTCCAACGATTGCAATCCGCGCCACGCAACAGCCCACCCTTCGATTCCTTTAGCTCAAAATCTTCGCTGCATCCTTCGCGAAGTACGTCACGATAAAGTCCGCCCCAGCTCGCCGTATCGAAAGTAGCGATTCCATCATCGCTCGTTCCGGCTCAAGCCAGCCGCGTTGAAATGCCGCTTGCAACATCGAGTACTCGCCCGACACCTGGTAAGCGCCCATCGGCAGATCATAACGCTCTCGCGCCGCCCGGATTACATCGAGATAGGGCATTGCAGGTTTCATCAACAGCATGTCTGCGCCCTCTGCAATATCCTGATCGATCTCGCGCATAGCCTCGCGCAGATTGGCACCATCCATCTGATAGCTGCGACGATCGCCGAACTGTGGCGCGGAGTCCGCAGCCTCGCGGAACGGACCATAGAACGCTGACGAAAACTTCGATGCGTAGCTCATAATCGGAATCTGCTCATGCCCCCCAGCGTCCAAAGCAGAACGTATCGCCTCTACACGCCCATCCATCATGTCTGACGGAGCTACGATATCGGCGCCGGCCTTGGCTAGGGATGCTGCAGTTTTCGCGATCAGCGCCACACTCGAATCGTTCTCGATCTCGTAGTGATCGCCGTCCCGTGCGACGACACCGCAGTGCCCATGCGAGGTGTACTCGCACAAACAAACATCCGCGATTATTACCAGAGAATCCAACGCACGATTCTTTTTCAGCTCCCGCAAGGCGGTTTGCACGATGCCACCTTCGGCCCATGCTCCACTGGCTTTCTCATCCTTCTCCGCAGGAAGCCCGAACAATAACAAGCCGCCGACTCCCAATGCGGCACAAGCCTCCGCCTCTTTCACAGCTTCATCGATGGAGAAGTTGAAGACCCCAGGCATGGAGCCAATCTCTTTACGGACCCCTTCGCCAGGACAGATGAAGAGCGGATAGATCAACGCTCCGGGGTGCAGATGGGTCTCGCGAACCAGCGACCGCATCGCCTCCGTACGGCGCAAGCGGCGCAAACGCGTGGCAGGAAAGTTCATACTGTTAGTTTAGGCCAGCTTTTCAGCTTCGGTCTGCAATCGAGTCGTATTCGAGCCCGGAGGCTCCCGGCGCCAGAACCCAAAGCGTATAGATTCCAAGTGCCGTGCCAAAAGGAATCTTGATCAGCATCAGGATCGCCGCAATGATCGCCACGATCCTGCCCCATGGTCTACGGTTCAGCAGGCCGTACCCGGCTACCAGAGCCAGAGCGGCCGTAAAGACGGTTGCGATGGCTACTATCGGCCATAGACCTCCAACCCACATCGGCCCGAACGGCCCATGCCAGTGACTGCCAAATATCCATCCATCATTGCCGAAGTTGTGCGTAGACATGGCTTGCAGAAAGAACACGCCGATCAACCCGGTGACCACGCGGTACACCCCAAGAATGCACCATAAGATTCCCAGCGCCTGGAGGTTCCGTTGCACCCGCGGCAGATATATAGGCATGGGCGGCAGTGGATAGGGTGGCCGAGCCATAACAACCTGTACGCCGCATTTCGGACAGAAATGAACGCCTTCCCCAATGGGGGTTCCACATGCCTGACAGACCATCTCACACCTCCAAGTACCTAACGCGCCGGCCCTGCGCTCTAACTGCTACGCATCAGTTCCACTCACAGTTCCCTGCGAGGTTACGATAAATGAAATGAATAGGCTAGAGCTATTACCGGTCATCCCTCTGCCGCTACGAGAAACCAGCGCCGCTGCGCTGGAATGGCCGCGTCTCCGCGAACACATCGCCAACCGCACGTCTTCGCCTCTGGGTCGCGCCTGGGTGCTTGCGCTCGACCCCTCTGCCGATCTCACCTGGATCGAGCAGCAACAGCAACGGACCGCCGAGCTGCGCGCCATGCTTAGCCGCGGAGGAAGCTTCGAGTTTCATGGCCTCTTCAATCCCACAATTATGCTCGATAAGGCTCGTATCGAAGGAGCGGCGCTTGAATCGATCGAGATCCGTGATCTTCTCGCAGTTGTCGAACGCGTGTCCGCATGGCGTAACCTTATCGATCCCACTCCCAATGGCACCCGCTATGAGTGGCCAAGCATCGCTGAACTTTCCTCGCCACTTCTCGGCTACGACCTTGCTCCGCTGCTGCGTCTGCTTCGCGGCAAGATCGAAGCCGATGGCAGCCTGAACGATGATGCTTCGCCAGAACTGCGACGCATTCGTCGTGCCATGGAACGCCAGCACCGTGCCATTGAAGAGAGCCTCCGCAAATCCCTGCGCGGGCTAAGCGCAGGCGGCAGCACTCAAGAGGATCTCATCACCATTCGAGGTGACCGCTTCGTCATCCCTGTTAAAGCCGAGTTCAAACGCAAGGTTCCGGGCGTCATCCATGGCTCGTCCTCTTCCGGGCAAACTGTCTTTGTAGAACCTCTCGAGACGATCGAGCAAAATAACGAGCTCGTCCGTCTCCTCGACGAAGAGCAGTCCGAAATTCACCGCATTCTTGTCGCGATGACCCATGCTCTTGGTGAAAACGCCACCGTGATTCATCTCGGTACCTGCATTCTCGCTGAAGTCGAATCCTACTTTGCCCGCGCCCGCTTTGCCATCGCCCTCAACTGCGTTCGCCCGTCCTTTGCACAGGAGCTCTCTCTTGTTGCCGCGCGTCATCCTCTACTGGAACTCCGCATGAGGGCAGCAGCTCTTGTGCTAGATGAGGGGCCCGGAACCCCTGTACCACTCACCATCGTCCTTCCGCCGGAGATAAAGCAGCTCATCATCAGCGGGCCGAACACCGGTGGCAAAACCGTCTCTCTCAAGACACTCGGGCTGCTTTCGCTCATGGCCCAATCAGGTATTCCTATCCCCGCTGAAGAGGCGGCACTTCCACCCTTCACAGGCGTCTATGCCGACATCGGCGATGCACAATCGATCGAACGCAATCTCTCCAGCTTCTCCTCTCACGTCGTCAACCTCGACCGCATCTCGCGGGAAGCCACCACCGATTCACTCGTCCTGCTTGATGAACTAGGGTCCGCCACCGATCCCGAAGAGGGTGCAGCGCTCGCTGTTGCTGTTGCCTCGCACTTCCTCACCCTCAACGCCTGGTGTTGCATCACCACACATCTCACCTCGCTCAAGGTCTACGCCGCCAATCATGCAGGTGTCCTCAATGCTGCTGTCGGCTTCGATCAGCAGACCCTTACCCCCACCTATGAGCTGCGACTTGGCGTCCCCGGATCGTCCGCCGGCCTGAACATCGCCGCACGCCTTGGCCTCCAACCCCAGATCGTTAGCGCTGCCCGTGCACAGATGAGCACCCAGACCGCGGATATCGGAGCTTTCCTCGATCAGCTTCACGACCAGCTCACTGCTGCCGCAGTCGAACGTGAAACTCTGCAGCAGCGCGAGCGCGACCTCTCCCGTGAAAAAGCGCGTCTTGAAGTCGAAGGACGCGTCGAACAAAAGGCCCGCACCAAAGAGCTTGAAACCAAGCTCAACTCCCTCATCGAAGACTTCGCCTATCAGCTTCGCGAGACCGTCAAAGCTATCGATGACAAAGCGCTCGCGCAAAAGATCGCCCGGGATTCCGATCGCCGTATGGCCACGCTCCGCCGCGAGTTCTCTGAGCAGTTCAACTCTACCGTCGTCGCTCACACAACTCGAGCCGACAAGAACGACCCTGCGGCCCAGCCCCATATTCCAAAGGGCATCAAGGTTGGTGATCTGGTTAAGCTCAAGTCCCTCGGTCGTCAGGCACGTGTCGACCGCATCGTGGATGCAAAGACGTTCGAAGTCTCCATGGGCCAGTTGAAGATGCGTGCTTCCATTGAAGACATTGCAGAGGTCGAGTCAGTTAAAGTTGTCACACCCCTTGAAGCAGCACGCAAGCGTGGAGGCATCACCGTCGCGACCGTGAACAACGATACGGACTACATGACCTCTGAGATCAATGTAATCGGCCGCACTGCCGACGAGGCTCAGACCGAGGTTGAACGGTTCCTTGATCGTGCTTTTCTCGCAGGGTTGCCCCGCATTCGCATCGTGCACGGCACTGGCATGGGTGTTCTCCGCCGCACCTTGCGCGAATATCTGCGCAGCCATCCACACGTCACCGCTATCACGGAGCCTCCTCAAAACCAAGGCGGTCAGGGTGCCACGGAAGTTGAACTCCGCCAGTGATATTATTTGCAGCCATCTTTTTTTCGCGTATCTATCCTTTACAACTCTGCAACTGGACAAGGCAAGTCGCTATCCGTTCTGAACTTGACCGCGATACTTCGGCTTGATGCCTGTAACAACTGGATGTAGTATCCAGTCTGCTTATCCATCTAATAAGGAGAGATCATGGAAGATAAGGACATAGAACTTGCGGTGCAAAACGAAGAGCCAGAGCCTCGCGCGGACGCGGAGCAAGTGCAATCCACTTCAACCGTTCCACTCAGGCTCTCGTCTCTCGGCAAGGTTAATGTTATCCGGGATGAGAGCTTCGAAGTACCCGGAGGGAAAGAACATATCGTTCAATATACCGTTAGTGATGATCAAGGTATTACCCTGCGACACTCCTACAATCTAACCCGTATAGATGGTGACGGAACCTATACGACCACTTCCAACTTTCGAATTGAAGAGTTTTCCGCCGGCCAAACCCTGCAACAGCAGCCCTCCAACACGAGAACGTTTCAACTTACTGCATCCGGAATCAAGGGTGAAGTTATTGGAGATAGGCGCCACGACACTGTCACTACAACAATGGTTGCGGAGGATGGTACAGTTCAGCGTCAAACACAGGTTGTCGCCGTCAGGCTCGACCTATCCGAATTTGCTGGCCTCGATACGGCGGCCCTGGTCACCAAAATGGCTAATATCCATCTAGTATCACGACCGCATGAGTTTGTACTTTAGCTTGAGTCTGGCTTTCTTCCGCGTAAATTTCCAGTTGATAGTGGTCTTGGCGTGGTTGGTGCACTGGTTCCATGCGTCCGTTTGTTGGATGAGTTCTGCGATGCTTGCGATCCGCCGCTTGCCAAGACACTGCCTGCTGAAGAGTCCGATTTCTATCTCGGCC
>JBDTEQ010000157.1:0-13883 GCA_039922475.1 Edaphobacter sp. | reverse complement strand
GGGACGGCTACTCCCTCTCCGAGTTCATCAACTTCTGCGAGCCGCTCCCCAGCGCAAAGTACGTCCAGTTCTTCACTGTGTTCGATAAAAAAGCCATGTCCGACGCTCCCTACGGTTACGACTGGCCCTACAAGGAAGGCCTCCGTATGGACGAGGCCATGAACCCCCTCACCCTCCTCACCTTCGGTTGCTATGGCCAGACCCTCCCCAACCAGAACGGCGCGCCCGTCCGCGTTATCGTACCGTGGAAGTACGGCTTCAAGTCAGCAAAGTCCATCGTCCGCTTCCACTTCACCGACAGGCAGCCCCGCACCACCTGGAACGACGCCGACGGTATGGAGTATGGCTTCTACTCCAACGTCAATCCCAACTACGACAACGCCCGTTGGTCCCAGGCCCACGAGCGCCGCATCGACTCCGGCATCCTGCCCCGCTCGATCCCCACGCTCATGTTCAACGGCTACAGCGATCAGGTCGCCAGCATGTACGCCGGCATGGATCTGAAGAAGAACTATTGAAAAATAGAGAAAAACTTTTATCCAATTGCAGAAATCCTCAAACCCACGTCATGCAAGACCTGGTGCGGAGGGTTTGCATCTCAAATTACAGAGAGTCCAATCCGCGCTCTCTCAAATCGTCCATCACAGGAACGACCGCAAGCATCAGCAAAACAATCGCCAGTGGCACGGTTGCGACGAATCCTGCGTACCTGAATCCAACAGCTCCCACTACGCCGCCTGCAAAGAAAAGCCCTACCAGCGAAACCAGCAGCCACAGCTTCTCCATATCCGCCCGCACCGCCGTCAGCTCTTCGCCGCTCCGCCGGTTCCAGTACAGCGCCTTCCCCAGCTCAATGCCGATATCGGTCACCATTCCCGTCACATGCGTCGTCCGTATCTCCGCCTGCGAGATCTTCGTGATGATCGCGTTCTGCAATCCCATCGTGAAGCACAGCAGCACCACCGTCGCAGGCACCACGAACCACGAATGATGTTCCAGATGCGCGCCCATCAATCCAAAACCCAGCAACAATCCCGCCTCGACCATCATGGGCAGCGCATATTCGCTATGCAGATCGCGCCTTCGCCCCCAGTTCACCAGGATCGCCGTACACCCCGCGCCCGCCAGAAAAGCCGCCAGCGCGCTGGAACCCGCCGCCAGCCATCCCACATCCTGCATCGCCGTCGCATCCGCCATCGACGATACGATCCCCGACATATGCGACGTGTACTGCTTCACCGCCATATAGCCTCCTGCATTCGCCGCTCCAGCGGTGAACGCAAGGAAGTGCGCCAGTTGCCGGTTGGCCTTCTGGCTGCGTTCGCTTCCCGTCAATCTGCGAAGATAGGGAACTGGCATAGGCGATCCAGCTTTCATCATCGCAAGTTTTCTTTCGCGGTGCATCAGTCCCGAACCTTTGTCGCAACTGCCGGTCCGCGGCATCTCCGAGAGCAACCGATAAACTGAGCTCGACAACTATGCACAAACGCGCCATCATCGCCGCAAAAACCCTGCTCCACCTCCTCTGCCTCGCACCCGTCGCCTGGCTTCTGCACTTCTTTACCTCGGGTGCGCTCGCGCTCAATCCCGATCCGGTCAACTACATCACGCATTTCACCGGCGACTGGACCCTCTACACTCTCTTCGCCTCACTCGCCATCACGCCCATCCGCCGGCTTTCGCCAAAGATTGCATGGCTCATCCGCCTCCGCCGTCTCCTCGGCCTCTATGCGTTCTTCTACGCGACGCTCCATCTCGCGACCTACATCTTCCTCTTCTCCGGATACGACGTAACCACCGCCCTCGCCGGCCTCCGCGCCGGACATCCAGGCGAGATCGTCACCCAATGGAAGGTCATCTGGCCGCGCATGGTCGATGACGTCCTCAAACGCCGCTTCATCCAGGTCGGTCTCTTTGCGTGGCTCCTCCTCCTGTCGCTGGCCGTCACCTCACCCGCGTTCATCATGCGAGCCATGGGCGGCAAGAACTGGCGACGCCTGCACAACCTCATCTATGTAGCCGCCATCGCCGGAATCATCCACTTCTGGTGGCTGGTAAAGACCGGCAACCACGCCCCCTGGAAAGACACCGCAGTCCTCGCTGCCCTCCTCATCGCCCGCGTCATCTACGTCCTCACCAAGCGAAGCAGAAAGCCCGCACCCACCCCACTCCGCTCCCCGCTTGAGAACAATGGCTAAGCTGTCTGCTGATCCGTCGTCGGCTTCCCCCGCTCAAAAAACTATTTTTTGCGTTTTTCCAGCCAAAATCGCATGTCAAGCCCCAAAACCATCTAACCTCCTGAAAAATAACCAGATATAGTTGGCGTATTAGTTCCACCCGACTCGCTATAATAGATATAGGAATCAAGAAAACCTCGGCCCGAGCCGGGGTTTTCGTCCGTCAGAAAGGAAAACTGCCCATAACTCCTTTGCCTGGACAAATTTAGCCGTAACTCCTTTACTTAGTCATATTTACAAGTCGAGACTCCCGGTAAACGATTGATTGCAAATAGTTTACCGCCGGGCAATAGGGGGGTGGGCTTGCGGTCGAATCGCAGGCGGGGCGGCCCTCGATAAACTGAGAACAGGAGAGCATTGCATGGAAGACAAAGACCTCGAGCCCGGACTCGACCCAATGGTGATGTTCGGCCTATGGATGAAAGCCGCCGAAGCCAGCGAGCTGAACGATCCCAACGCCGTGGCGCTGGCGACGGCAACGCTCGATGGAATCCCCAGCGTCCGAATGGTGCTGATGAAAGGCGTCGACGAGCGCGGCTTCACCTTCTTCACCAACGCCGAAAGCCAGAAGGGCACAGAGTTGAAAGAAAATCCCAGGGCCGCAATGTGCTTTTACTGGAAGTCGCTCCAGCGCCAGGCACGCATCACTGGAACCATCAACGAGCTTCCTGCTCCCGAGATCGATCGCTACTTTCACAGCCGCTCGCGGTTGAGCCAACTCGCCGCAGCCGCCTCGCAACAGAGCCGCGTACTTCCCACGCGCGAGGTGCTGGAGGAGCAGGTTAAAAAACTCGACGCAGAGCACCCAGCCGAGATTCCACGCCCAGAATATTGGAGAGGCTACGTCTTGCAACCCGAGCGCATCGAGTTCTGGAAGAACCGCGAAGGCCGCCTGCACGACCGCCTCCTCTTCACGCGAACCGGCGACGGATGGTGCAAAGAGTTGTTATTCCCCTAGGCAGTATCGACATATAGTTGGGTCTTAAGTCCTTGATTTTTAAAGGAGTGTCATCCTGAGCGCAGTCTCTCGCAGCTTTATCGCGAGAGACGGAGTCGAAGGACCTGCGGTTTGCTCCTAACGCCACTCGATACTGCCTGGCAATCACAGCCCTTCAAAAAGATCCGTACTCTGCCGTGCTGCCTGCGGTTCCACTGCCGCCACCAGCGTATAAAACTCCTCGGCTCCATGCTTCGCAAAAAAATCCTTCGTCTTCTCCATCAGCGGAGCCTGCGAGACATGCTGCCGAAACGCCTCGGCCTTCCGCTCCCGCACCGAGCGAATATCCAGCGTCACCGTCCACGGCATCGGCATCGCCGGCGACCGGTCGGGAATCTGAAAGTCCGCCGTCAGGTAATAGAGCCGCCTGGCTCGATAAACCTCTCCCGCATTCGGATACCGCTTCGTCTGAGCAGCCCAGTGAAACGCCGCGGTCGTCAGCATCGAAGTCATCATGTGGTCTGCATGCGTATTCTGTCCGCCATCGCCGCCAAACGTCATCACCACATCCGGCCTGAACCGCCGAATCCGTTCTACCAACCTCTCAGCCGCAATCGGAAGCTCCACAAACTCCAGCCGCCCATCCTGATAGTCCATCAACTCGCACTCCGTCACACCGAGCACCGCGCACGAGCGCCGAAACTCCTCCCGCCGCATCGTACCCAAAGCCTCGCCCGACGCCGCATCGCCACGGTTCGTCGCCGCCTGCCCATCCGTCAGGCAAACCACATGGGTCTCAATCCCACGATCCGCCGCCAGCGCCAACGCTCCACCAAACCCAAAGCACTCGTCATCCGGATGCGCCGTCACACACATCAGCCTCAAGCCCACTCAGCCCCCTCAAGAGCATCCTCAAACAGCAGTTCCGCCGAAACCGCATCTTCGATCGCCGCATCCGGATCCACCAGTCGAACCGGCGCAAAGCTCCTCCGGTGCAGCGCGCAAGGTCCACGCTCCACCAGCGCCCTTCGATGCTCCGGCGTCCCATACCCTTTGTGCGAAGCCAGTCCATACCCCGGATGCACTGCATCTAGCTCTCGCATCAACGCATCGCGATGCACCTTTGCAATCACCGAAGCCGCAGCAATCGACAGGCTCAGCGCATCTCCATAGATCAGCTTTGTCTGCCGGCACGGGTGATCGACCCGCATCGCATCGATCAGCAGATGATCGGGCTCCGGCATCAGTCCAAGCACCGCCTCCAGCATCGCCATCCGCGTCGCCTGATAGATATTCACCCGATCGATCGTCGCCGCATCCACCTCGGCAACGCAAATCGCCAATGCCATCCCACGAATCTGCCCATCGAGCGACTCGCGTTCCTCGCGTGTCAGTTGTTTCGAATCCTTCAGGCCCGCCGCAGCCAACTCATCCAGACACTCCGGCAGAATCACCGCCGCCGCCACTACCGGCCCAAATAGCGCCCCACGCCCCACCTCATCCACTCCGGCAATTCTCTGAAAGCCGTAATACCGCAGCGCCTGCTCCGGAGCATCGCTGCACACCAGTTGTTTCAGCATGCGTTGCTTCGCAGTAGCAGCAGTTACAGGTCGCGAGGCGCGAGGATGGGAAGTCGGTGTAGCCATGCTCTTCAAAACCGAGTGTATAACCACCGCGCAAAACGAAGCCACGACCGAAGTCGTGGCTTGCCGAAAAGCTCAGTGGAAAACAGGGAACTGAATGGTTAGCGGGCGGTACGCTCGACCTCGCGCAGACGAGCAGCCTTGCCGCGCAGACCGCGCAGGTAGAACAGCTTCGAACGGCGAACCTCGTACGACCGAATCTTCTCAACCTTGTCGACGACCTTCGAGTTGTAGGGGAAGATGCGCTCGACGCCCTGCCCGAAGCTCATCTTGCGAACGGTGAAGGAGCCTTGTGCGCCTTTACGGCACGCAATCACCATGCCCTCAAACGCCTGCAGGCGCTCTTTCTCGCCTTCACGAATCTTCACTTGTACACGTACCGTATCGCCGGGAGCGAACGCGGGTAGATCGGTCCGCTCGTACTTCGCGGCCAGTTTCTGCATAATCGGATGAATGGACATGACACTACTTTCCTGGGGTTGGACTCGTCGATAGGACTAGATCTCCAGTGTACACGAAATCCTCAATTTCAGGCCACAATCTCGCAGAAAACACGCGCGTTCGGCGTCTTATTCACCCCATCGCACGCTGCCATCCAAGCTCCGCCAGAATCTTCCGATCCTCGTCGCCGATCTCGATCTTCTCCAGCAGGTCCGGCCTGTTCTCCAGCGTCTTCTTCAGCGCCATGCGCCGCCGCCATCGCCGAATCTCCTCGTGGTTTCCCCCCGCCAGCGCCTCCGGAATCGCAATCCCCATAAACTCCGCAGGCCGCGTGTAGTGTGGATAGTCCAGCAACCCGCCCGCCCCATACGTCGAACGCGGCACCCCGTCGCCGGTCTCTGCATGACCTCCAGAATCCTGCTCTCCAAAGCTCTCAAAGCGCGACGAGTCCGGATTCCCCAGCGCACCCGGCAACAGTCGCGACACTGCATCGACGATCACCGCTGCCGCCAGCTCGCCGCCAGAAAGCACATAATCCCCGATCGAGATCTCGCGGTCGCACAGCAGCTCATTCACGCGCTCATCCACCCCTTCATATCGTCCGCAGATGATCACAACCCGCTCGGTTGCCGCAAGCTCCTGCGCCATCGCCTGACTGAACGGCAGCCCCTGCGCCGATAGCAGGATCACTGTCTCTTTCTCCCTCCGACGCTCAGCCTTGGGAGCAATCTGCAGCGATTGCACTGCGTCGTAGATCGGTTGCGCCTTCAACACCATCCCCTCGCCCCCGCCAAACGGCCTGTCATCCACCGTCCGGTGGCGGTCGTGCGTAAAGCTGCGAAGGTCATGCAGGCCAATCTGTACCAGTCCCGTCGTCTGCGCGCGCTTCAGAATCCCGTAGTTGAACGGGCCTGCGAAGAAGTCAGGAAAGATAGTAAGGATATCGAAGTGCATCGTAGGTGGTTACCTGGTTACCGTTTAGCCATTTATGAATAACCCTGCTGATGGCACCTTATCACTTGGAAGTTGTAGGAGCGTAGAACCAAAGTTCATTGAAAATCTAAATGGAAAGTTTTATGCACCACACACTGCCTAAAGTCTTTACGGCGAACAGAAAAGAGCCCTCATGTCTCACTCGAAACTCGCCGCCGTATCGATGATGCTGCCGTTGGCGCTATGGTGTTCTGTCGCCGCCGCACAGGAGCAGCAGACGGATTGTGTAGTAAACGCGACCTCTCAGTCCGTAGCTCAAACGCAAAGGCTGCATCTGCTCTTCGCCATTCCTCCGGGCGATGTCTATGGTCCCTACGTCCCCTATACAGGGCCGCTGCTGGATATAGCTTCGTCGGAGTTTTCTAGCGCTCCCTCTAAAGTCTGCGCCCCATCGAACGTACAGACAGCGAGCAACAACTCATCGCAGCGCATGCCTCAGCCCAAACCCGAGCTGCAAAAAGAGGAGGTCTACGGTTCCTACGTCCCTTACAAAGCGCCGGTCGCAGCCACGCCCCCTCAATCTGAGGTCGTCGATGTTCAGCCCCCACCCTGCTACACAGCAAGCGCGCAGTTGGTGCATAGCGCATCACAGCTGGCATCTGCAAGTCTCAATCCCCAGCCTCAACCTCAGCCAGACGAGGTCTATGGCCCTTATGTTCCTTATGTACCGCCGACGCAATCCGTAGCCGTGCCAAAGGTTGAGACCGCCGCGGTTCAGCCCCCAGCCTGCGTCACACTAACCGTGGAGACTGCGAGCAATACAAAACAGCCGACATCTCTTTTGTCCGTGGGCCAGCCGCAGCACGAAGAGGTCTACGGCCCTTACGTCCCTTACGTAGCCCCGATAAGTTCCGCATTTGCACCAAAGCTTCAGGCTGTCGCAACTTCGTCTGTCGCCTGTGACCCAGGCATCACGCAAACAGCACACAACGACCCGCCAGTCCTCTCCGCAGCGCCAGCCATCGCTCCCACGCTCGGCGCCGTCTCCAGCACCAGCGAGTTCGTCCGTCTCGCTCCTCCACCCCTCGCTGCCAAAGAGCCGCGTCCGATCCGGCCATTCCGTTCTGTAGCATTCGGCCTCAAGGCGAACACGCTCGGAGCTGGCGCCGAACTCGCAACCCCCATGGCCCATAACTTCAACCTTCGCTCCAGCATCAACGCCTTCGCCTTCGACTATCCGTTCTCCATCGACGGGCTCAACTACGACGCCAGATTCCATTTCAAATCCAGCGAGACCGTTGTCGACTGGTTCCCGCTGCATGGCTCCTTCCACATCAGCCCGGGTGTTCTCTACTTCAAAAATGCGCTCACCGCGACGACGGTTGTCGGGCCCGGAAAATCGTTCACCCTCGGCTCACAGCCCTTCGTCAACAGCGTCGACGACCCGGTCAGAGGAAACGCTACCGTCATCTTCCCGCGCAAGATCGCCCCCATGTTGCTCTTCGGCTTCGGAAACATCATCCCGCGGAGCGGTCGTCATCTCTCCTTCCCCATTGAATTCGGCGCTGCTTACACCGGCGCGGGTCAGATCAGCGTCAAGCTGGTCGGCACGGCCTGCACACCCCAGGGTTGCGCCAACTTCGCCACAAACGTTGAAGCTCAGAACCATCTAAAACAAGAGGTCCACGACCTCAACGAAGACCTGAAGAGATTCCCCATCTTCCCCATCGTCTCGTTTGGTATCGCCTATCACTTCTGATCTTCGGTATCTGCCGCGACCGAAGATCGATTGATCTCGACTAAACCCGCCGGCAGCGTCATCTCGATCCGTTTCGCCTCCGTGTCCACCGACACCAGAAACGACTTCGCAAACGGAATCAGCACCTCATCCCCGTCCGGCGATCTCACCGTCAGCAGCGGCGCAGCCTCATCCAGCCGCCGCGCTCCATCCGCGCTCATCGCAAACTGCACATCTTCCACCACGCCCACCGTACTCGCGCCATCATGCACCGTGCAGCCGATCAGCTCGCTGATGTACACCGACTCATCATCCAGTCGCAGCCGCTCCTCCCGTGGAACCACCACATCCAGCCCGGCAACGGACTCAGCATCCGAGATCGAATCCGTTCCGGCAAAGTGCAGCACGATCCGCCCCTGATTCTTTCCCACCGGCAGCCAGAAAGCTATCACCTCCGCTGCGCGCGCATCATCCGCTTCTCCGTCAAAGCCAGGAGCCGCGAGATAAACCCGTCTCTGGCTCTCAAATCGCTCTGGAAAATCAGTGAACAACTCCGCCAGCACTTCGCCCTTGCGGCCCTGCGGCCGAAGCAGATGTGCCAGTACGATCCATGATGAAGTGCTTTGCGTCATAGGCAGAACTCAGCGCGAACCAGCAGCCGCGACGCTATCCTTTGTCGGAGGGCCCTCGACAAAAAGTGCTAGACCGCTGGCGGGCCGCTCAATTCCACGATGTCCAGCGAAAAGCGGTGCCGCAGCTTCATGCTGGCCGCACTCAGGATCGTGCGCATCGATCGAGCGGTTCGACCTTGTTTACCGATCACTTTGCCAACATCGCCCGGTGCAACGCGCAAACGAATGATCGTGCACTCGCCGTCCGCGATCGCCTCCACCGAGACACTCCCCGGATCGTCCACCAGAGCGCACGCTATCTCGGTTACAAGGTCGGTCATGTTCTTTACAGGATTTTCCACTGCAGGAAGCTGAGTTGCCTGGGTCATTCCACACCTTCGGGGTACTGGGAGTCACGAGGAAACGCTCAAGCATATCCCGTCGTCTCGTCTACTGCGAGATCTTCCGGGCGATGCGCAAACGAGCGAAACACCGGTCGCTTTCAATCTGGCTTTCACCAGACCTTCCGCTTTACAGGTTCAAATCAACCCTGCAATACCAAGGAGTTTACGTGAAACGACGTGCAGGAATACGGCAGTGAATCTAATCCAGCAGCTATCTTTGGGAACCACATTCGCATTCCCAAAGTTAGCGATTACCAAGTAACTTTAAGCTGCAGCAACTGGCTCTGCAGGCTTCTGCGCAAGCAGCTTACCTACGCGCTCCGACAACTGTGCGCCATTGCCGGTCCAATACGCGATGCGGTCGCGCTTCAAGTCCACGGTCGCAGGGTTGGTGCGCGGATTGTACGTACCCACTACTTCAACCGAGCGTCCATTACGGGCGCGGTCCTTTTCGATAACGACAACGCGATAGTGCGGCTGCTTACGCGCTCCAACGCGGGCCAAACGGATCATCAACACAGGCAATACCTTTCAGAACACTTTTAAATTTTGAGGTGCAGATGGCCCATCGCTCGCATCCTCAGAAACGAGGTACCGACGCGGTGAATCCAACACCTAAGTATGGCGGAAAATGCGGCTTTTCGCAATGGATTCCTTCAAAATACTGTATTCAGGCCGGGAATAAAAACCGCAGCACATCCCCAAAACGGCCAGACCACGCTGCTTCGTCATGCACGGCTCCCGGCGCTTTCACATAGGCAAGATCCACGCCGGTCCTCCATCCCCGCTTCAACAACAGACGCTCCAGTGTGTCCGCATCGCGCAGATGCCGCGCTCCCTCCGCCGTCCCCATATCCAGCCAGATGCGCAGCTCAGGCTTCCTCGCCTGCTGCTGTATCGCATTCAAAATACTGCGATGGTCCCACCACAACGATGGCGACATCGCTGCAATCTTGCCGAACACCTCCGGATGCGCAAACCCCAGATACAGCGATACCAACCCGCCAAGCGAAGACCCGCCAAGCCCAGTATTCCCGGGCCCCGTCAACGTTCTGTAGCTGCGATCGATCAGCGGCTTCAACTCCTCCATCAGCAGCCGCCCATAACTCCGTCCCTCGCCGCCTCCGATCTTGAAGTCCCGCGTCGGCGTGTACTCTGCCATGCGCCGCAAACCCGTATTGGCCACACCCACCAGGATCACCGGCTCAATCTCGCCCGCCTCCGTCAATCGGTCCGCCGTCGTATTTGCATTCCACGTCTTGCCCGCAATGTAGGATGTCCTTCCATCGAATAAATTCTGTCCATCCTGCAGATAGAAAACAGGGAAGTGTCGCGCTTTCTGCTCCAGATACTCCGGCGGCAGATACACCGAAACCGCACGGTCATCCGGCAGAATCCCGGAGTGAAAGTTCCACACCTTGTATCGTGGATTGGCATCTAGCCCATTCCTCGCAGACGCCCCACCGCCAGCGCCCGGCTCAGGTTCTGCGGGCTCGAATGCTGGCCGGAAAGAAGATGGAGATGTCGGTTTCAACGAATAAAAATCAACTCCGGTAAAGTACGATTGCATCAGACTAAGCAATTCTCCGGTGGGTGTATAGGGAGGCTTTATAGTCATCGCCGTTTTCTCTCAAGGAAAACGGCACTCCTAAGACTTCTCCACTTCACACGAATCAGAGAATTGCTCTAGCAGAGGGCAGACGATGAAACGCGAATACCGCAAATGGTCTTCCCCCGCTCTC
Organism: Edaphobacter sp.; assembly: GCA_039922475.1. Taxonomy (GTDB): domain Bacteria; phylum Acidobacteriota; class Terriglobia; order Terriglobales; family Acidobacteriaceae; genus Edaphobacter. The sequence goes on along the minus strand of JBDTEQ010000157.1, from coordinate 3,197 downwards.
GGGCGCGACATGGAACTGCTCGTCTTCGGCCACAGCGGCCCTCCTGCCCTTGTCTTTCCAACCTCATGCGGCCGCTTCTTCGAGTTTGAAGATCGCGGCATGATCAACGCCGTCCACGACAAACTCGAGCACGGCCATCTGCAACTCATCTGCGTTGACTCCATCGACTCCGAGAGCTGGTACAACCGCGCCGTTCCTCCACGCTGGCGCATCGCCCGCCACATGCAATACGAGCAATACCTCATGCAGGAAGTCCTCCCATTCTTCCGCCGGCACAATCAGTGCGCTCAGTTTGCCACTATCGGCTGCAGCTTCGGTGGCTATCACGCGCTCAACATCGCTCTCCGCCACCCCGAAGTCTTCACCGCCATGCTCTCTATGAGCGGAGCCTTCGACACTTCGAGCTTCCTCTCCGGCTACTACGACGACGACTGCTACTTCAATATCCCCATGCACTACCTTCAAAACGCGCACGATCCCGCATATCTGGAGCGGTATCGCCACAACAAGTACATCCTCGCCACCGGCGTTCACGACCAGTGCTGGAACGCCAACGAGCGTATGGCGCAGATCTTCCGCGACAAAAATATCCCATGCCGCCTCGAAGTCTGGGGCGACAACGCCGGCCACGATTGGCCCTGGTGGCAGCGCATGCTGCAAACTTATATCTAGCTCCCCGGTCTCTAACGAGCGAACGGCCCCGCAAATTAGTAACCATTTGGAGGATTACGTGAAGAAGATCGGTGTCCTTTTCGGAATGGAAAATACCTTTCCCAGCGCTCTCGTCGACCGCATCAACTCCATGGACATCGAAAACATCCGCGCCGAGTTCGTCCATGTAGGCGGTGTTCGCATGGCCAAACCCTCCGGCTACGCTGTCATCATCGACCGCATCTCGCACGACATACCCTTCTATCGTGCCTTCTTGAAGAACGCCGCCCTCACCGGAACGCAGATCATCAACAATCCCTTCTGGTGGTCCGCCGACGACAAGTTCTTCAACTACGCCCTCGCTCACAAACTCGGCGTAGCGGTTCCAAAAACCGTTCTCCTCCCCCACAAAAAATTCCCTCCGCAGACCTCCGAGCGCTCCATGCGCAACCTCCAGTTTCCCCTCGACTGGGACAGCATCTTCGACTACATCGGCTTTCCCGCCTTCCTCAAGCCTCACGACGGCGGTGGCTGGCGCGATGTCTACCACGTCCACAATCGCGACGAGTTCTTCCACGCATACGATCAGACCCGCGACCTCTGCATGACCCTGCAAGCCGCAGTCAACTTCAAGGAGTACTTCCGCTGCTACGTAGTCGGCCAGTCCGACGTCCGCATCATGCCCTACGATCCGCGCCGTCCTCACGAGCACCGCTACGTCATCGCCTCTCAAGAGAAAGACCCGCCGAAGTACAACCGGAACCTCCTCAAACGCGTAAAAAGAGACGCCATCACCCTCTGCCGAGCCCTGGGATACGACCTCAACACCGTAGAGTTCGCCTGCGAAAACGGCGTCCCCTACGCCATCGACTTCATGAACCCAGCCCCCGACGCCGACCTCCACTCCGTAGGCAAAGAGAGCTTCGACTGGATCGTAAACGCCGTAGCAAAACTAGCTATCAAGAAAGCGCAAAAACCAACCAAACCCGAACTACGCTGGGCCTCCTTACTAGGCGCAGAAAAGAAAGCCACCCCAAAGAAGACAAAGAAAGTCACCAGTTCCAAGGTCTAACGCACAAAGCAAAGCACCACTCTTATCCGTCTTTTATCCTTCTGATCACCGTTACGCCTTTGCATCATCCAGCGAGGCCACAACCATGCGTCCCACCTTCACGCTAGGCATCGAAGAGGAATACCAGACCATCGACCCCGAGACCCGCGATCTCCGCTCACACATCGCGACGGAGATGCTCGCCAAGGGCAAGCTCCGCCTCGAAGAGCGCGTCAAAGCCGAGATGCATCAATCCGTCATCGAGGTAGGCACCCGCGTCTGCAAAGATATTCAGGAGGCCCAGGAAGATCTCTTCGACCTCCGCCGCAACATGATCGCCCTCGCCGAAGAGCACGACCTCGTCCTAGTCGCCGGCGCCACACACCCCTTCGCCGACTGGCGCGTGCAGGAGATCTACCCCGACCCCCGCTACGCCCAGGTAGTCGAAGACCTCCAACTCGTCGCCCGTGCCAACCTCATCTTCGGCCTCCACGTTCACGTCGGCATCGAAGACCGCGAAGCCGCTATCCGCATCATGAACTCTTTGCGCTACTTCCTCCCGCACATCCTCGCGCTCTCTACCAACTCCCCCTTCTGGCTAGGCATGGACACCGGCTACAAAAGCTACCGCGCCAAGGTCTTCGAAAACTTCCCCCGCACCAACCTACCCGACAGCTTCGCCAGCTACTCCGAGTTCGAAAGCTACGTCAATCTCCTCATCAAGACCAACTCCATCGACAACGCCAAAAAAATCTGGTGGGATGTCCGTCCTCACCCCTTCTTCGACACCGTAGAAGTCCGCATCTGCGACATCCCCCTCCGCGCCCACGAGACCATCGCCATCGCCGCGCTCATCCAGGCCACCGCCTGCAAGCTCTGGCGTCTCCACTCCCGCAACCTCGACTACCGCCAGTACTCCCGCGCTCTATTAATGGAGAACAAGTTCCGCGCCGTCCGCTACGGCCTCGACGGCAAGATGATCGACTTCGGCAAGCAGGCCGAGGTCCCCGTCCGCGACCTCATCCTCGAGTACCTCGCCTTCATCGACGACACCCTGGACGAACTAGGCAGCCGCAACGAGATCGCCTACGTCCACACCATGCTCCGCGAAGGCTCCGGCGCCGACCGCCAACTCAAAGTCTTCCGCGAGACCAACGACCTCAAAGCCGTAGTTGACTACATGGCCGCCGAAACCAAAGCCGGTCTATGATCCTGTGATCCCTGTCGCCGTAATTCCCGCGGATTGTCGTTTTTGTCGTCATCCTGGGCGAAGCGAAGGATCCCCCCGGCATATCGTTCGCCCGTACTGGTCGAAGCTTTTCACCCCCATCTTTAAAATCGTCATTTCGACCGGAGCAGCGCACGGTCGTATCGTGCGCTGCGCAGTGGAGAAATCCCCGCATTTCGTTTTTGTTGTTGCAGTTGTCTGTTCTTCTTTTCGCGAAACAATCGCTCAGCGCCTTTCGATATCGTCACATCTCGCAGCAAAAGAACC
>JBDTEQ010000156.1:0-8437 GCA_039922475.1 Edaphobacter sp. | reverse complement strand
GGCGGCGCGTTGTGGGACTAGAGAGTGACTTGAACATCGGGGTTCAATATGAACCGCCTTTATCCTGTCACGGATTGCTACGTTGACGGGGTCTTCATTCAACGGGTCGGGGGGAGCCTAAAACTTCTCTCGACCTGTCCACTTAAAAATTAAACTCTTACGCGACGAAATGCAAGGCTCAAAAACCATGGCGAATCACCTTTATGTCGTAGTGAACTGCAAGACAAAGGGTTGTGGAGAAATCTGCGCCTTAAAATACATGGGAATCGACATCGGTGGGATCGAGATTGGCGAGATGGCACCTACCGGCGGACGGTATCAGTGCGGGAAGTGTCACCAAGAATTTCGATTCGAGGTAGAGGAGACGCGGATAGAAGTGCTTCCGTTTCCCCCTCCGACGGGATGGAAAAACGGATGGGAATCCTAGTTTCGTCCAATTGGATAATCCTCCCAAAAGACTTGCACTGCCCTGTCACGGTGGTTTGATTGTCCACTTCTCCTCCTGTTTTAGTCAAGTATATTATTACCCAAAAAACCGGGTTGAAGACCCTTCCACTCTGCCCAACGTGAAGCGGAGCCCAAAAGGGAGAAGTAGCTGATTCCATTGACTTTGCTCTTGCTGTTATTTTTCTTTCTCCATTTTCTGCCCAAAAATCGTATGTCAAGCCCCTAAACCACCTAACCCCATGAAACGAAATGAAATACAGTTGGCGTATTAGTTCCACTCCATTCGCTATAATGGATATAGAGATTAGAAAAAGTCTCGGCAAATCCGCCGGGCTTTACTTTTTAACTCATAAACCCTTTGTTTGCACAAATTTGGCTATAACCCCAATGCCTGCACAAATTTAGCGACAGCAACCACCGCTAAATCATTGCAAACAATGGATCTTCCGAAACGCTACATAGGGGGGCCACCCCCCACAGGGAAGTACCAAACCCAAGCCGTCGATGAATCACGATCAGAGCAGCAGCATACAGTCGCCATAGCTGAAAAAGCGGTACCTCTGCCGTACAGCGTGCTCATAGGCGGCCAGCACCCGCTCCCTTCCACCGAAGGCGCTCACCAGCATTAACAGCGTCGACTTGGGAAGGTGGAAGTTGGTCAAAAGGCCGCTGACGACCTGGAACTGATAACCGGGGCGAAGAAAGATCTCGGTCTGTCCGGAGTGAGGTTCAAGCGGCAAACCGCCCGCGATAGCGGCACAGTGCTCTAGCGTGCGGGTTGTCGTAGTGCCCGCTGCAATAATGCGGCTCCCTGCTCGCAGCGCTGCGTTCACAGCGTTCGCGGTCGCAGCAGGAAGCGTGTAATGCTCGGCGTGCAGATGGATATCATCCAGCTCCTCGGCGCGAACCGACTGAAAAGTTCCCAGCCCGACGTGCAGCGTGATGGTCTCGATCTGAACGCCGCGCTGTTTGAGTTGGGAAAGAATCTCAGGTGTAAAGTGCAGACCCGCAGTAGGTGCGGCAGCAGAACCCGGCTCGTGGGAGAACACAGTCTGGTAGCGGTCGCGGTCTTCGACACTGTCGTCGCGGTGAATGTATGGAGGCAGCGGCATGTGGCCGATCCTGTTGAGTATCGCGTGGAACTCTGAAGTCGACGCAAAGCGAAGAGTACGTTCGCCGAACTCTCCAGCCGCGAGAACCTCAGCTTCAAGCAGCGGTTGTGCTTCGCCGACAGCGTGGAAGAGCAGGCGTTCGCCGGGCTGCACCTTGCGGCTCGGACGCACCAACGCCGTCCACTCGTCTCCGGCAATCTGCTGGGTCAGCAGCACCTCGACCCGGCCAGTAGGATCGGGCGAATTGTGCTGGGTGTGCAACCCGGCACGGGTAGCGTAGAGGCGAGCAGGAATAACGCGGCTGTCATTGAGAATCAGCAGATCGCCAGGACGTAGAATCTCCGGCAGATTGCGAAAGAAATCGTCATCAAACGCACCGGTGTCGCGGTCAAGAACAAGCATGCGGCTGGAGCCGCGAATCTCCGGCGGAGACTGGGCAATCAGCTCTTCAGGAAGTTCGAAATCGAAGTCGGTTACACGCATCTCATCTCGCAGACTCGGCCAGAGCGACAGAACGGTCAAGCGCCGCCTGCACAGAGGCTTGGTCGGCAGGTGCAGGACGAGTCCACGCAACCGTAACGCGAGAGAAAGGTTTGGGGATCAGGAACCGGTCCCACGACCGAAGCTGCCAGGCACGATGAGGAAGAACGTAACAGGTGCGAACATTGGTGCCGACGAGCTTCGCCAACTGTGCCGCGCCGGGCTTCGCGGCCATCGCAGGCCCGCGTGGCCCGTCGGCGGTGATCGCGCAGTAATGACCGTCAAGATAAGCGCGCTGAAGATTGCGCAGGCCAGGTACGCTGTCGCGGGAGCTCGAGCCGCGGATAGCAACGAAGCCTAGCCGCTCGACCGTCCGTGCAATCAACTCACCGTCGAAGCTGCGGCTGATGAGGATAGTAAGACCGTAGTTGCGGAAGCGCCACGCACCCGCAAGCAGGCAGCGATGCCAGAACGCATAGACACCGGGCGGCGGAATCTCGTACCCGGGAGTAACGCCCGCTTCGCAAACATCTTCGTAGCGAAGTGTGACGCCGAGACAACGGATGATGATGCTCGCCAATCGGGGGACGATGGCAAGGACGATCCGTTGCTTCAACGTGTAGGTTTGGGCCACGAAGATGAGTTTACTTGGATGTCAAAGAGATGTGTTCTGTCATAGAGAAACCACGTCCCTCATAGGGACGTGGAACTCCGGCGTCCATCGCACTTAGCTGTATTTGAGCCAGCGAAGAATCTCAGGCAGGTTGGGCTTTTTGCCATACATAAGAATGCCAACCCGGTAGATTCGACTCGCGACCCAGAGAACAGCGTAGATCGTCACGACGAGGATCAAAATGCTGAGCGCAAGCTGATAAGCCGGCGGCTGATGCACGACGACGCGCGTATACATGATGAGCGGCGATGTAAAGGGAAAGTAAGACAGAACCTGGGAGAGTGCGCCGTCGGGATCGGTGACGACACGAAAAATCACCACAGAACAGCCGATGAGAGGCAACATCAAAAAGATGTTCATCTGCTGCAGTTCCTGCTCAGAGTTCGTCATCGCGCCAAGAGACGCGGCAACGCTCGAATAGAGCACATAGCCAAGTACAAAGAAGATGATAAAAAATACCAGTTGTATCGGCGACGGCAACAGTTGCATGTTACTTCCGATCAGCTGCGTCTTTGCGGCGAACAACGCAACCGCGATCCAGATGCCAACCTGTGTGATACCCACCGAACCGACCCCAATGACCTTGCCAGCCATCATCTCCGCAGGCTTCACCGTAGCAAGCAGCACTTCGAAGACTCGTGAGGTTTTTTCCTCGATCACCGAGCGCGCAACGTTCATGCCATAAAAGAGAATGACGAAGTACATCAGGAAGAATAGGCCATAAGCGCTGGCGAAGGCAGCGCCCGAACTGCTCTTTTTGTCACTGGAAGGACTGTCAAGATCGACAGGTTTCAGCAGATTGTCCACCTGCGTCTCTCCCATTCCTGCATGCGCCAGATTTTCCCGTGTAAGCGCGCCTCGAATGGCATCTGCAATTCGGCCTTTGGTAACGATATCGGCCTTGGCTTTAGGGACCCACTCAAAGGAATCCCGCGACGCACCGGGAGCCATCGGAGTTACCCATAGATAGCCGCCAAGATCGTTATTCTTCTCCTTCATCTTCGCATCGAGCATCTGGCGAACGCCAGGATCGGCGGGAGAGTACGCCTCGACTGTTGTTGTTCGATCCTTGCCCGAGAGCTCCGTCTTAAGGTCCTGTGCAAACTGCGAGTCATTCGTAACCACCGCAATATGGTTGGAGCCGAGATTTCGATTTGCGAGCCCTGCACCGAAGAGCAGCGCCCCCATGAGCACTGGGATCAGCACCGTCATGACAATGAAGCTTTTGGCGCGAATGCGTTCGAGATACTCCCGCCTTGCGATGAGCCAGATATTATGCATCTGCTTTGCCTCCTACGGCTTCGATAAAGATCTCTTCGAGAGTAGGCTCCATCACCTCGAAACGAGTGATACGCGTACCGTTTTGAACGGCGGTTGCGAGAACTTGTTGCGCCGCGGACTCGTCACGCAACTTGATCTCGGCGTAGCCAGAGTAGTTTTTCGCCTCGGCAACACCTGGATGCTGCAGAAAGCGTTCATCGCCTTCGAATGTAATCTGCACCCGGTTGCGCGGATAGCGACTCTTGATCTCGCGCATGCCACCGGAGAGAACAAGATTGCCGCGATCAATCAGAGCAATAGCGTCGCACAGCTTTTCAACCTGATCCATGCGATGAGTGGAGAAGAGAATGGACCTTCCCTGCTTGCGAAGATCGACAAGTGTGTCCATCAGGAGCACAGCATTGACAGGATCCAGACCGCTGAAAGGTTCGTCCATGATGATGAGCTCCGGCTCGTGCAAGAGCGTCGCAATGAACTGAATCTTCTGCTGCATGCCTTTGGAGAGTTCTTCGGTCTTTTTGGGGATCGCCTCGGTGATCTCCATGCGCTCGCACCAGGCATGGGCGCGCTTGCTCGCAGTAGTCGCGTCGAGACCATGCAACTCGCCGAGAAAGATGAGTTGGTCCATGACCTTCATCTTCTTGTAGAGGCCTCGCTCTTCCGGCAGATAGCCGACCCGCTTGAGTAGTTCGCGGTTGAACGGCTGACCGAAGAGATTGACGATCCCGGAGTCGGGAACTGTCATGCCGATCATCATTCGGATACTTGAGGTTTTTCCGGAACCGTTAGGCCCAAGTAGGCCAAACATGCTGCCGGGCTCGATATTGAAACTGAGGTCTGCGACGGCGATCTTGGTGTCGTAGGCCTTGCGGACATGTTGCAGTTCTACGATGGGCATAAGTTCTCGTGATAGGAGGTTAAGCCCAGTTTAGCAGGGGAAGTGCCTGCTGCCGACTTGAACACTTCGCACCATCGCTAATCGTGCGGAGAAACATGGTTTCGATGTTGATAGCATCGATGTGTGCTGGAACTTTCTACACCGATGAAGTTTGTGAAGCGGGTGGGCGAACGCGTTGCGGTCGAACTGGCCAAGCGCGACGTCGAGACCGTGGAGGACCTGCTATACCACCTGCCGTTCCGCTACGAAGACCGGTTGAATCCGGTGCCGATGAGTGCTCTGCAGGCAGGGACGATGGCGTCGGTCATCGGTGAGGTGCGAGGATCGACGCTACTACGTACACGGAGCGGGCCATTGTTCGAGATGACGGTAGGACAGGGGTTGAGTTCCGTGAAGTGCATGTGGTTTCACGGAGCTTATCTGCGAGACAGGTTTCAGGTAGGTCAGATCGTCGCACTCTATGGGAGGCTGGAGGCCTCGCGATCGAACGTCGGAAAATTCAAGATGATTCAGCCGCAGTTTGAGATCCTGCCTGCACATGGAGACCTCGACGCTGAGTTCTCAACGCTCGAAGTGGGGCGAATCGTACCAGTCTATGAATCGCTGGGCGGAACGACGGCGTGGGGAGCAAAGCTCGGATCGAAGTGGCTGAGGCGGGTGATCTGGTCGCTATTCGAGGAACTCGGGGCACAGCAGGCCGATCAGCCGGCGAGCGAGTCGGACTCTGGAGCAGCGATCGAAACTCTACCGGTTGCATTGCGTCAGAGGTTGAAACTGCCAGGCCGCTTGGACGCGCTGAAGGCCGTGCATTTTCCGGAAGCGGGGGCGCCAATGACTGAGCTGATGTCGGCGGCAACTCCCGGACATCGACGACTGATCTTCGAGGAGCTGTTCTATCTGGAGCTCGGACTAGAACTCAAACGACGAAGAATGCGGGAGCGTGAGGGAACTGCGTTTGCAACAAATGTAAAAGTGCGGGAGGCAATCAAACAAATCCTTCCCTTTCACCCAACTACAGCACAGAAACGAGTCCTCGGCGAGATCGCAAACGACATGCGCAGACCACAGCCAATGCGGCGTCTGCTGCAAGGAGATGTCGGGTCGGGCAAGACGATCGTTGCCATGCAGGCAGCTCTTGTCGCAATTGAGAATGGCTATCAGGCTGCGCTTATGGCGCCGACGGAGATTCTCGCAACGCAGCATTATCTTTCTGCGCGAAAGCTTCTGGGAGACGTGCTTTCACCTCGAACCGGTAAGCCATATCGCGTGACACTCCTGACGGGATCGCTTGATGAGTCGGCAAAACGTGAGGCGCGGGGCAGAATCTTTCGCGGTGAGACAGACCTCGCAATTGGGACGCATGCACTGATCGAAGACAAGGTGGATTTTGACAAGCTGGGACTGGTGATCGTGGATGAACAGCATCGGTTTGGCGTGCAGCAGCGGTTTCGCCTGATGAAGAAGCCGGGCTCGCTTGATCCTGATGTGCTGGTGATGACCGCGACACCGATTCCTCGAACGCTCGCGCTGACCCTCTATGGGGATCTCGATGCAAGCGTGATCGACGAGCTACCGCCTGGACGGACTCCGATTGTGACGCGACGGACGACGGAGGAACGAGACGAAGATGTCTGGGGATTCGTCAGAAAGCAGGTGGAAGCCGGGCGGCAGGCCTACATCGTTTACCCCGTGATCGAAGGAGCAAAGGATGACCAGCCGGAGTTGGACTTTGCCAGGGATGAGGAACCAGTAGAAGGTGAGAAAACGGCCTTAGAAAAGAGAGCCGCGAGCACGTCGACCGCACCTTTGACAGGAGCGAAGAAGACGAAAGGTAAATCGGCAAAGGGAAAAGCAATCAAGGCAGAGAAGTTATTCGAGTCCAGAAAAGTGCTTCGTGCAGCAACAGATATGTATGAGGAGCTACGCAAGGGACCGCTTGCGGGACTGCGATTGGGATTGCTGCACGGACGGTTGAGTGCGGACGATAAAGAGGTCACCATGCGACGGTTTCAACGAGGCGACATCGATGTGCTGATTGCAACAACGGTGATCGAAGTGGGCGTGGACGTGGCGAATGCTTCGGTAATGGTGATTGAGCATGCAGAGCGGTTCGGGCTTGCACAGATGCATCAGTTACGCGGACGAGTAGGGCGCGGAGTTGCAAAGAGTTACTGCATCCTGATGACGGGCGGCAAAGTCAGTGAGCAGGCCGAAGCACGGCTGGATGCGATGGTGCAAACACAGAATGGTTTTGAGCTGGCAGAGCTGGACCTGCAACAGCGCGGCCCCGGCGAGTTCTTCGGCACGCGGCAGGCCGGCTTGCCGGAATTTCGCGTCGCAAACCTCATCCGCGACCGCGCCGTGCTGGAGCTTGCGAAGACTGAGGCGGCGAAGTTCGTAGAAGCTCCTGATCCGGCGGTCTCCCACGAAGAGAGAGACGCGGTATGGGAACGTTTGAAGCGACAGTGGCAGAGAAAATATGGTTTGGTCGAGGCTTGAAATCCACTTCCGTTAAATCAATCTCAGCCTTTGAATGATGTGGCGTGCGGGATTCACTAGACTAACTGGCTGTAGCGTGGGCAAAGGAAGGCGCATCTACTGGCTGCGCCGATGCAGGTACGGCCGCCTTTTTAGGTCCGCGTTTGCGGGCCACCAGAACGCGGATGCGTTCGATCATCTCTGCAGGAGAACTGGCTCCCTTGGGCAGGAAGACGTCTGCATGAAGTGCACGATCAAAGGCATTGACGGTGCCCGAGATGATCATTGCAGGGAGTCCAGGATGAAGCTGCTTGGCCCGCCGAACCAGTTCATTGCCATCCATCTGTGGCATCAAAAGATCGCAAAGAACCAGGTCAAGAGTGCCGGGAAGCGACCGTTCGAGGACCTCCAACGCCTCCTTCGCGGTCTTTACTGCGAGGATGCGATAGCCTCGGGTTTCGAGAAGAAAGGTGCGGACAGAGAGGACTTGTTCGTTGTCATCCACGCAGAGAATCGTCTTCTTGGGGCGCATGCGGTCTCGCTTCTGCTCCGACGCCGCCTTATGGCGGCTCGTAGCTGATCGGCCCTTCCGGCGCATCTGCTGGTTTGCAGGCACACCAAGAGGGTGGGTCAAAAGATTGCCCCGTAGTCCGACCGACACGACTCGTCGGTGCATAATGAACCCTCTGTTCCCTGAAGCGGAAGACGAAAGAGCAAAACTCTTCCGTCTGCTCCACCAGGGATCAGCGCCATCTGGCCGGCAATCAAGGCTGCCGAACCGCGGGGTGCGAGAGAGGCCATATGCCGACGCAGGTTGCCACGCGGCTCCCAGAGGCAAACGATCGTTCTGCGAATACAGTAAAGGCCGCACCGGAATATCCGGAATCGACCTCAGTGCGTGTGCAGGCAGCGAGGTTGCGTTCAGGAGCAGTCGACTGCGGGGCAGTCAAGCTTCTCTCAACTCAAATTTTCAGTAAACAGGCGAAAGCATCTCATCTCCAACGATGCGGCATATTGCATGCAACATCGTCGTCAACGCTTCCCAACAGTACGAACGGTTGGCTAGCT